>CACXES010000148.1 GCA_902766745.1 uncultured Ruminococcus sp. | reverse complement strand
TGGAGGGAGATGGATTCGAACCATCGAAGCAAGAAGCAACAGATTTACAGTCTGCCCCCTTTGGCCACTCGGGAACCCCTCCGTATTAAGTTGTTAAGTCCTGCAACTTTTGTCGCAACTCTGATAGTATACCACGTTTTTTTATCTTTGTCAACACTTTTTTGAAAATTTTTTAAAAAAATTTCAAAAAATATTTAGGCATCAATCCGCTCTTGCATAATTCCGTCTGATATGATAAAATATGATAAAAATAAAAAATGTTCGGAGTGATTGAATATGACAAAGGGAGAGCTTGCGTATAATCTTTTTCTTGAGGGATACAACTGTTCTCAGGCGGTCGTCTGTGCCTTCTGTGACGAGGTCGGACTTGACCGCGAAACCGCTTTAAAGCTCGCCTCCTCCTTCGGCGGGGGTATGGGGAGAATGAGGGAGGTCTGCGGTGCCGTCAGCGGCATGTTTATGGTTGCCGGGCTGGTCTGCGGCTATTCCGACCCAAAGGATAAGGAGGCAAAACGCAGACACTATGAGCTTATACAAAAAATGGCGAAAATGTTTTCCGAGCGCAACGGCTCCATCATATGCCGCGAGCTTTTAAGCGGCGTAAAGCTTACACCCGGTGCGGAACCCACGCCGCGCAATGACGGATTTTACAAAAAACGTCCGTGCCAAGAGCTTGTTCGCTGTGCCGCAGAAATCGCCGACGAGGTTTTGTTTCATAACAAATAATTCCTCTTTTACCTGTAATTTTCATTTACACCGATAATCCTCAGTATTATTTGGCTCGACTTTGCCGATACTCTTATTGAGGAGTTGGTGAATTTGAATAAAAAAGATAAAAAACAAATCAACCCTGAAATTCTGCGCGAAAGGCAGGAACGCCGCCGTGCGGCAATGATGTACGACGATGAGGACGATGGCTTCGGCATGACCCTGTTCCCCGGAGCATTTACCGGAAGCACCGTTTCGTCTACCGAAAGCACCGGCCTCATTCAGGTTATTCCGCTCACCCCGGAGCAGCTCGACGTATACGACGACGTTTACAGCTACCGCAGGACGCATCCTGTTGCAGACGATGCGGAAATATACGAATAAGCATCCGAATCGACCCTTCCCTTCAAGTCCGTGCTGTGATATCCCAAAGCTTTTTGTTTTACAATAAGAAACCTATCCGGCACCGCAGGCGAGCGACACGGAAGCTTTATCTCAAGAAAAATTGCCCCGCACGGACATAGTTTTTCCGTGTGGGGCAAGCTTATACATTTTCGGTTATTTAATTTTATTCGGCTGCTCCGACTCGGTGTCATCGTCAAAGGTAAGCCAATTCCGTTTTCTGAACACAACATAGACCGTCGCCGAAATGATGAACGCAAGAACGATTCCGCCCAA
This sequence comes from uncultured Ruminococcus sp., assembly GCA_902766745.1. GTDB lineage: Bacteria > Bacillota > Clostridia > Monoglobales > Monoglobaceae > UMGS1820. Next base: position 43,042 of record CACXES010000148.1, on the reverse strand, counting down.
TACATCACTCGGGAAATGCACATACAAATAAAGCCTTGTAAACGCAATCACTGACGCAGTAATCAACGCCGCATACCTGAGCCGACTCTTTGTAAAAATCAGGATAAACGCTGAAATAAATGATGCCAGCGTATGACCTGACGGGAACGAAAAATCCTTCGGGTTTTCAATCAGCAGCTGAATCTCCGGTCTGAGCCAGCAGGGACGGGAACGGGCAAACAAATTTTTCAAAATCCCGTTTCCGACAATCAGCCCGGTCAAAAGCCCGACCGCAAGCATAATACCCACAGTTCTGCTCTGCTTACGCACCAGCAGACACAATGTCAGCGCAATCCATATAGCTCCGCCCGAGCCTAACATTGTCAGCCATGGGCACAGCATATCCAAAAAACCGCAGCGCAAGCCTTGAATCGCATCTAAAATACTAAAGTCCAGTTCCTGTATCATATCTCTACACAAATCAAGGCATAGTTTACGCTATGCCTTCACCCTTTATAAAACAAATTTATTTTTTGGGATTGACAATATCTCGCCAGCCCAAATCGCCGCGCGCAATTCCCATAATAAGAACCTCTGCGGTTGCAACGTTTGTCGCAAGCGGAATACTGTGCACATCACACAGGCGGAACAACGAGCTTATATCCGGCTCATGCGGCTGCGCCGTCAGTGGGTCTCTGAAAAACAAAACGGCATCAATTTCGTTATATGCAATTCTTGCACCTATCTGCTGATCGCCGCCCTCAGGCCCCGGCAAAAACTTTGTAATGGGAAGACCGGTAGCCTCCTCAACAACATTACCGGTTGTACCCGTTGCAAAAAGCTTATGCTGTTTTAAAATAGCACTGTATGCAATACAGAAATCAACCATAAGCTCCTTTTTCTTGTCATGCGCTATTATAGCGATATTCATTTGACCCCTCACCTCTCAACACACATTCTGTTTACATATAAAAACCAATATATGTATATACAAAGCCTCTCCGTCCGACGAAATCCCGGCTTTGTATGCCTCTCCCGCGGACATAGAATATGCAAAATGGTTCGACAACCAATAATCGACAAAACCACATATATATTCTATCACAAAATTTACTAAAAGTCAAAGAAAATTTATAATTTTTTTGACTTTTTTTTCAAAAAATTTCTCTATTTTCTACAATTCAAGCGCAACGTCCCTCGCCTATCGGGCGGGAAGCTCCACAGAACGGGTTTTTCCGCTCGCTACAGAGTACCGTCACCCTCGGAGGTGTTTTTGTCCTCCGGCGTCTGCTCCGGCTGTCTTGCGCCGCGGCCGCTCTCCTTTTCCTTATTACTGCGCTCGGCAGCGGACGAGGCTTTCTCTGCTGAGTCCGTCACCGCATTTGGATTATTCGCCTTACCCTTCATTGCACGGACAGGCTCCTCCGCTTCCTCGTCCTTATCCGAGGAGGATTTGTACCTTCCCTCTTTAATCGCCATATATGCCTCAAATATATCCTTCGCCACGCCTGCGGCATAGCTGCTGGTGGCACCGTGTTCTATTATTACCGCCACAACAATTTCCGGGTTGTCATACGGAGCAAAGCCGACAAACAACACGTTGTCCGCACCGTCCGGAACCTCTGCCGTACCGGTTTTTCCGGCTGCCTTAACCTTGCTCGACGCAAACGCCGCCGAAGCCGTACCCGAAGTCACAACTCTCCTCATGCCGTCGGTTACCGCCCTGTAGGTCGATTCGGATATGGGATTGTCGGAGAGAACCTCGCTCTCCTTCTTTGACACAACCTCATTGGTATCGTAATCCACCACCTCGTCCACTAAGCGCAGAGAATACCTCTTTCCTCGGTTTATCAGCGTGCAGGTATACGATGCAAGCTGTGCCGGAGTGAACAGGTTGTCCGACTGACCTATTGCCGCCTGAAGCACATCGCCCGGGTACCATACACCTCCCGCCTTTTCACGGTTTGACGGGCTTGCTAAAATTCCGGTGCTCTCCGGAAGCTCAATTCCCGTTGGCTGTCCCAGACCGAATTTTGCCGCATAATCATCAAGTATATCTATCCCCATTCGCCGTCCCACATCGTAGAAAAAGTAGTTGCAGGATACGCCTATTGCCTCTGACACATTGATTGTGCCGTGGGTTGCGCCTGCCGACGAGTACACAAGGCAGGTCGGCTGATACGACGGATAGTAGGTGTATTTTCCCAAGTCCGTAATATATGTTTCCGGCGTAATAACTCCACTCTCCAGTGCCGCAATCGACGTCAGCGGTTTAAAGGTCGAGCCGGGGGAGTAGGTTCCGTTTAAAACCCTGTTAATCAGCGGCTTTGACTTTGATTTGAGAAGCTTGTCATAATCCTCGTTAAAGGTTGACAGGTCATAGGTCGGATATGAAGCCATGGCAAGCACTCCGCCGGTTTTCGGGTCAACCGCAATCGCCGCCCCCGCTCCGTTCCCGACCGCCTGACTGACTTTATCTTTCAGCGCAAGCTCTGTCGCCTCCTGCAAATCACGGTCAAGGGTAAGCCGCACATAATTCCCCGACTTTGGCGCCTTGCTCTCCAAAATCTGCGTTTCGCTTCCACCCAGATTCATTTCAACACTCTTGTATCCGTCCTTGCCCTTAAGCTCCTTCTCAAGAACCTTTTCCAGCCCGTCCTTGCCGATTGTGTCGTTGATGCCGTAGCCGTCATCCTTCATCTCGGCGTATTCCTCCGCATAAATTTTACCCGTTCTGCCCAGGATATGCGCCGCCATCGTTCCGTTTGCAAAGCTGCGGAACGGCTCTATCACCGCGCTTATCCCCGGGAAGTCCATGTACCTTTCCTTTAGCTGCTGCACTGCCTCCATATCAATATCGCGTGAGAGCATATAGGGATTCCGCTCACTGAAATTACTCTTCTCCATAGCATACCGGGCAGCGGTAATCAGCAAGGCATCATCGTCACCGTATTCGGAGGACACCGAATACTTTTTCTTATAATATTCCAGAATATCATTTGCAGATGAATAATCGGTAAGCTTATTTGCCTTCTTCCACTCCTCAAGCTTCTCGCCTTGATTTTCATCGCTTTCGTCGTCGCTCTTCTCTGTGCTTTCCGCCTTATCGCTGTCGGAATCCTTATTTTTATTCTTTGGCTTTACCCCTTCAACAGGCCTTGTTCCGCCATTTTTCTCTATGTTAAAGTCAAAGGACAGCTCCTTGGTCTTCTCATCCTTCACTATCGGAAAGGTACTCTCTACCTCTGCGCCATACTCCGCCGCAAGCTTCGCCGCAGAACAGACAACACGGTTCAGCTCCTCATCGCTCTGTCCGACCCTCTGCACCTGTATGCTGTAGCCGGTACGGTTTTCCACAAGAGGCTTGTTGCTGCGATCCACAATCTCACCTCTCGGTGCCGCCACCGAATAGGCACGGATAAGCCTTTCAGTGTTGATTTCCTCGTATTCCGACCCCTTTACAATCTGGAGCTGAGCCAGGCGAACGACACACGCCGCCGCAAGCAGCACCACAAAGCCGATTATTATATAAAGTCTGATATTATTATCTTTCATGCATAGGCCTCCGTCCAAACATACTGCGCTCGGCAATCAGCCCGAAGCTTCGCCTGATCAGCGGTGAAAAGACAAATGCCGCCGCTGCCGAATACAATGCCTTCGGAAGCACCGTACCGCATATTCCGTACAAGAGCCCGGGGCTTCCGTATGCCGCAGAATACGCCGCCATATACACAGCCGAGCAGGCAAACGCCGCCCCAAGCACAAACGCCGCCGAACCGAGTCGGCTTTCGCTGCTGATAAAGCTCTCCTTCAGCACGCCTGCCGCAAATCCGGCGTACATATACAGTACCGCACTTAAACCAATCATTCTTCCCGTCATAAGATCCAAAGCCATACCGAGTATAAATCCGCACACAGCCCCGTGAGTCTTACCCCGAAGCAGTGCCGCACATATCACAAATACAATAAACAAATCGGGGCTTATACCGAACACCGAAATCCATTGTACTGCTGTCGGCTGAATTATTACGAGAATTGCAAGCCATACTGCGTAAAATATAACCGTAAATCTTTTCTTCAATGTTTCCGCCCCTTTCAAAAATACACCGCCGCACGGAGTATGTAATATATTTTTATCAAAACCGCTTATAGCGAAATATTATTCATCCTCGTCCTCGTCGTCATCATCGTCGTCATCGTCGTCATCCGAAGCATCTCCCGAGGTATCCCTCGATTTACTTCCGGATGCAAGCTCTGCCGACTTTTTGCTGTCTCCGGTGGTGACCTCACTGTCGGACAAATCCGCCGTCTTATATGAAACGATAACAAATACCTCGTTCAACTTAGAGAAATCGGCGCAAACCTTAACATTCGCCGCCCGAGACATGGTTGTGCTGTCATCATACACATTCTCGACCACACCGATTATCAAGCCCTTAGGGTAAATACCGCCCAGACCCGAGGTTTCAATATAGTCGCCCGCCGTAATATCGGTATCACGGGAGAGATAACCGAATCTGCACTTGTTTTCGTAGCGAAGCTCCGCATCTCCCTCAACGATGCCCACCACGTTCGAGCGCTTAACCGTACCGCCCAAAGACACCTGAGGGTCAATGACAGATACAACCTCAGCCCAGCTGTCACCTACTCTGCCGATTCTGCCCACAAGCTCACGGTTGGAGTTGACCACCGGCTGATCCTCGGTTATTCCGTCATTCTTCCCCTTGTCTATGGTAAATGATGCATACCAATTTGTCGGATCCTTGGCATCTACTGCCGCCGCAATCATATTTAAATCCGTCTGGGTACGCTTTAAGCCGAGCATCCTTTTAAGCTCGTCATTTTCGCTCTGCAAGCCCTTGCTGTCATTTATCTGCTTTTGCAGATTGTTGTTCTCCGTCTTAAGCCTTTCGTTTTCCTCACGCAGACTCTTTACGCTGCCGAAGTAATCGGATATACTGCCGAAAAAGCCGCCGACGGACGACACAAACCCCTGCGGTACGGATGCGGCATCGCCCGCAATCCGCTCTGCCGCCGAAGCGGATCTGCGCCCGCCGCCGAAAATCGCAAGACAAATTATCCCGACCGCCGTTGCCGCAATCAGAAATACCGCCAGCTTATGCTCTGTCAGTTTTTTCAAATAAATCACCTACAATTTATGCTATCATGCGTTTATGTTATGCTATCATGCGTTTATGTTATGCTCTCATGCGTTTATGCGTAATTTGCACATAACAAAATCATTACATCGCCTGTGTTTTACATTTCTCTGCCGAATATGCCCTTTCCCCTTCGGTTAATCATAAAGTCAACCGCACGTCCCGCTCCGGACGCAACACATTCTATCGGGTTTTCAGCAATATATACGGGGATCTCGGTGCTTATATTTATAAGCCTGCCAAGGCCGCGAAGCATCGCTCCGCCGCCGGTCAGGACAATACCGCTCTTTAAAATATCCGCCGCCAATTCGGGCGGAGTTTTCTCAAGCGTGATTTTCACTGCATCAACTATTGCATCCGCCGTTTCGGTCAAGGACGGACGTATTTCGGAGGCATTGATCGTAGCGGTCTTCGGAAGTCCCGTCATCATATCCCTGCCGTTTACCTCGAGGGTTTCGCTCTCTATTCCGGCATATACCGAGCCTATACTTATCTTTATACTCTCGGCTGTACTGTCGCCTATAACCGTGCCGTACTGCTTTTTCACATACTGTACTATTGCGCTGTCGAAGCTTGCCCCGGCAGTGCGAACCGAATACGACACAACAATTCCGCCCAGCGATACAACAGCCGCCTCGCAGATGCCGGCACCTATATTGACAAGCATATACCCCATGGGCGCACCGATGTCAACTCCGCAGCCTGCCGCCGCCGCCAGCGGTGCCTCTATGAGGGCAACATCTCTGATACCCGCTGCCTGTGCCGCCTCATATGCGGCACGGCGTTCTACCTCACTGATACCGCAGGGCACCGACATAACCGCACGCACCCTCGAAAACGTGCCGCCCGATGCCTTTTTAACAAAGTATTTAAGCATTGCCGCCGTGGCACTGTACGCCGTTATGGCACCGCCCTGCACCGGCATAATCGCCGATACCCCCTCGGGCGTTCTGCCTATCATATCGCTTGCCGCCGAACCGATAGCCACAGGCTGACCGCTTGTGTCACTTCTTATTACCAACGACGGCTCATTCAGCAGTATCTCGCCGCTGTCATTGCAGATCAAGGTGGTTGATGTTCCCAAATCTATTCCTAAATCAACAGCCATAATGAATCTCCATTCCGCCGCCCTGCGTCGGCAAAAAATAATGATGAAATATCTCTTATCCGCAAGGCAATGAATGATAAGAGATTTTTTCGTTCATGTGCGTTCATGTGCGTTCATGTGCGTTTCAGAGGTTTAAGCCGCATATGCTTGTATCGCAAGCCTCTGCGAATTTTAATCCGCCGCCCGTGAAATATCAAAGTCAAATTCTTCCTTCAGAACCTTCCCGAGTCTGCATAAAGGCAGTCCGACAACATTAAAATAATCGCCCTTTATCCACTCGACAAAGAGAGCACCCTTCGCCTGAATCCCGTACGCCCCCGCCTTATCCATAGGCTCACCCGAGGCGATATAGCCTTCAATCTCCGCCTCGGTCAGCGGCTTGAAGTGTACAACGGTTCTCTCAAAGCAGCTATAGCTCTTTCCTATCTGATTATCTATTACCGCAATGCCGGTGCAGACATGGTGATCTCTCCCCGACAGCATCCGAAGCATCTCTGCCGCCTCGCCCTCATCGACAGGCTTGCCTAAAATCCGTCCGTCGATGAACACCACCGTATCCGCAGCAATAACTATTGCATCGCTGTCGGAGCGTGCCGCAACATTTTTCGCCTTTTTCATCGCCAGGCGCACAACCGTCTCCTCGGGTGCGGAATCGGCATCTATCGTCTCGTCAGAGGTATCTGCCTTTATTTCAAAATCCGGTATCAGCTCCGACAGCAGCTCCCGCCGCCTCGGTGACTGAGATGCCAGTACAACTTTTCTTTTATTTGTCATATCTCATCTATACTCCCGTCGAACCAAAGCCGCCGCCGGCACGCTCCGTATCATAAAGCTCCGACGCCTCGGTCAATTTTGCCTTTTCCACCGGCAGGAACAGCATCTGCGCAATCCTGTCACCCGGATTTATCACATAGTCCTTGTCGGAAAGATTTATCACCGACGCCTTGACCTCACCTCGGTAATCATTGTCTATGACACCGACGCAGTTGCTCATGCTTATACCCTTTCGGAAGGAAAGCCCAGATCTCGGAAAGATAAATGCTCCCCAGCCCTCCGGGATTTCCAGAGCAAAGCCCATGGGTACCAGAACTCTCTCTCCCGCCTTGATTGTCATGGGTGCAGCCACTGCGGCGGAAACATCCATGCCGAGACTGCCGTCCGTTGCGTACTCCGGCGGAGAAGCATGCTTGGATAAATACTTAATCTTTACATCTATCATTTTCATCATCCTTTTCTTTTTATTCAACACGGTCGATTAACCGTCCTTCACAGCAAACCCGAATATTCCGAACCCTACGCCAAAGCTCCCTTCAAAAGCTGAAGCCTTGTAAATTCAAAGTCCGGCGTCCCTGCACCGTGCTTATAGTCGTTATATATTTTTATGCAATCCTCCGGCGACTCTGCCGTAAATATAAGTCTGAGCAGATTAACGCCGACATTGCAAATCTCTTTCTTTTTATCTGCCATATACAGCGGAACGGAGTTTAAAACCACGCTTGCGCAAATATCACCGTCACGAACAATCGGAAACCTTCTCCCGGTACGGTCGGTCATTTCGCCGCCGTCACCACACGGGCATTTATCCATATTCGCCGATATACAGTTCTTTGTGAGCATAAGCGGAAGCCGTCCGTAAACCACCGCCTCCGTCCGACAGGGTGATACAATATCCCTGAGCTGACCTAAATTCAGCTCCGGCGACAGGCAAACTCCGCAAAGTCCCATGGCCGCCGCCTCTGCCGCGGCACGGCTGTTGGCAATATTCATCCGAAATCCGCCGAACCGCACAAACCCCTCAGTAAGCGCAATTCCGTCAACGGTCGAAACCTCCGCCGCATGAAAACCGGCTTCAAGCATTGCCGACATACGCCGCCTATACTCTCCTCGCCGAGAATCACTGACAATTACCGGCGGTGTGATAACAATTCTGTCCTTATCCCCTAAAAGCTCCGCCGTATTCTGCTCCGCAATATGCAGAGGCACATAAATTCTTTTAAAATCCGCCTCACATACGGCACGGTACTGGTCAATATTCATAACCGAGCAGGTAAAGCCCTCAAATTGCCGCTTGTCTGTCTTGATTAATTTTTTCGCTTGATTTAACCGCTTTGAGCCGAAGCCCTTTAAAATTTCAACCTCCAAAGCCGCCACGGCACTACGCCGCAGATTATTCAGTGCCGACACCGACAGATACGGCCTGCCCTTTATGTCCACACTTATATTTTCCGCATAAAACGGCGTTCCGCCGAGCTTTTCAAGCTGTGCCGCCGCACTCTCCTCCGTCAGCGGCCTGTTCTGTGCCGCTGTACAGTGCGTATCTCCGCAAACCTCGGCGCAGGCTCCGCCGCAAGATATTTTTATCCTCGGAGGCTCACCCTCAGCAAAGACCGCCGAAATATCCGCACCTCTGCGCCGACTCTCGGGGGGAGCTTCCTCTCCGTTATTTCTCAGATACGGGTTATCCGGCTTATCAAAAGCAAACATATTTTTTCCCGTTCTGCCGGTAAAATATCCGTCCGTCAGGCCGCCACGGTAAAAAATGCTGTTCAGCCGCTCCGTCTCCTCCGCAGTCGGCAGACGCTTTTCGTCTATAAGCCGCCTGTAAATCCCCGTCACCGCCGAAACATAGGCGGCACTTTTCATTCTGCCCTCTATTTTAAGTGAGGCAACGCCCATATTCTCAAGCTCCGAAATATGGGCGGCATAGGACATATCCTTAAGGCTGAGATAGTGTCGCTCGTCACCGCCGCCCGAGTATGTCAGACGGCAGGGCTGTGCACACTTGCCTCGGTTTCCGCTTCTGCCGCCTATCACGCTGCTCATCAGGCACTGCCCGGAATAGGACATACACATGGCTCCGTGTACAAACACCTCGAGTTCAACATCCGTGGAATCTGAAATTTTTCTTATTTCCTCTCCGGTCAGCTCTCTCGCCAAAACCACACGGCTTATGCCCATTTTTTCAAGGGTACGGACTCCGTCTGCGGAATGAACCGTCATCTGTGTACTGGCGTGAAGCTCCATATCCGGCGATATTTCGCGTATATATCTTAAAACTCCCAAATCCTGTACGATAACACCGTCAACCGCCGCTTCGGTCAACAGCCTTACATACCGCTCAAGCTCATTAAATTCCCTGTCAAATGCCAGGGTGTTTACCGTTACATACGCCCGAGCGCCGCGCAAATGACAGTATTCTGCCGCATCAAAAATCTCATCATCGGTCAAATTCCCGGCGAAGCTCCTCGCTCCGAAGCCGCGACCGCCGAAATATACCGCATCCGCACCACTGTCCACAGCGGCACGCACACACTCAATCGTCCCCGCAGGCGCAAGAAGCTCCATAGCGGCAACACCTCACCTTTCAGAAATACTGTTACGCTCCGCCCATGCCTCTGCCCTGCTGCGCACTTCTGCGCAGGCTCGACAGCTCCGTCTCTCTCTTGGCAAGGTCAATCTGGAGCTTATGTACATCCTCACGCAGCTTTTCAACCTCCAGCCGCTTCTCCTCAAGCTCCGTCCCGAGGCCCTTTGCCTCCTCCATGTAGCCCTTAAGCTCACTGCGCAGATTGTCTAAGACCCCCTCGGTCTTAAGGCAAGAATCCGCAAGGTTAATAGCGGTAAGCACAGCCTTCATCGCCGTACTGAGCTGGGGCGAAGCCTCGCCTATTTCGTTCATACGCTTGTTAACCAGAAGTGCCACCCTCTGAACATATTCCTCCGGCTCATTGGTGACCAAAGTGTATTCGATATTATTTATCTTTACCTCGACCTTTTTATTCTCCATGACCTCGCCTCCGCTTTATCGCTTCGTATTTTAATATTCCGAACACTGATTTTGCGTCATTGATTTCGCCTGCCATGACCATGTCGTATGCCTTTTCAAACGGGATTTTCTCTATTTCCAAAAATTCGTCCTCGTCGGGATGTGCCTGTCCCCGGGTCAAGCCCTGCGCAAGGTAAACATGAGTTACCTCGTTGGTAAAGCCCGGCGAAGGATAGATAAAGCCCATGTATTCAAAGGTCTCCGCCGTCATTCCCGTCTCCTCGCCAAGCTCACGCAGGCCGCAGCTGCGGTGCTCCTCACCCGGGTCCAGCTTCCCTGCCGGAATTTCATAGATTGCGGCATCTATCGCCTTTCTGTACTGACGAACCAGTATAATTTCGTCATCATCCGTGACAGCAACAATCCCCACACCGCCCGGATGCTCAACAATCTCACGGGTTGTGATTTTTCCGCCCGGCATAACGACCTCATCTACATTTAATTTTACAATCTTTCCGCTGAACATTGTCTTTGATGAAACTGTTTTTTCATTATATATCATAGCTGATCCCCTTATATATCATAACTTATCCCCTTCTTGCATTAACGAACATATAATTAGTATTCCCGTTATGCGGGAATATTAATTATATGTCCCATGCGGACGGAAAAACTCCGTCCGCAAAAGACATTTTATTCATAATTATACAATGCCGTGAGCCATCATAGAGTCCGCAACCTTCTTGAAGCCTGCGATATTTGCACCGACAACATAATTGCCCTCGTGACCGTATTCCTTTGCAGCCCCGCTTGCCTTTGCGTAGATACCCTCCATGATATCCTTAAGCTTTGCGTCAACCTCCTCAAAGGTCCAGGAGTAACGCATGCTGTTCTGGCTCATCTCAAGCGCAGAGGTAGCAACGCCGCCTGCGTTTGCAGCCTTTGCCGGGCCGAAGAGTACGCCTGCCTCGAGGAACGCTGAAACAGCCTCAGGTGTAGACGGCATATTTGCACCCTCGCCCACAGCGAAGCAGCCGTTTGCGATAAGAGCCTTTGCGCCGTCCAGATCCAGCTCGTTCTGAGTTGCGCAGGGCAGAGCGATGTCGCACTTGATTGTCCATATACCCTTGCAGCCCTCGTGATACTCAGCGTCGGGATGAGTGGTCACATACTCCTTAATTCTCTTTCTCTCAACCTCTTTAAGCTGCTTTACAGCGGCAAGGTCGATACCGTTCTTGTCGTAGATGTAGCCGTTCGAGTCGGACAGAGCAACAACCTTTGCGCCAAGCTGAGTTGCCTTTTCCGTTGCGTATATAGCAACATTGCCCGAGCCGGAAATTACAACGGTCTTGCCCTCAAAGGACTTGCCGTTATCCTTCAGCATTGCATCTGTGAAGTAGCAAAGTCCGTAGCCGGTAGCTTCGGTTCTCGCAAGGCTTCCGCCGTAGGTCAGACCCTTTCCGGTCAGAACGCCGGTGAACTCGTTGCGAAGTCTCTTGTACTGGCCGTACATATAACCGATTTCTCTGCCGCCTACGCCGATGTCACCTGCGGGAACATCAGTATCTGCGCCGATGTGCTTTGAAAGCTCTGTCATAAAGCTCTGGCAGAAGCGCATAACCTCAGCGTCAGACTTGCCCTTGGGGTCAAAGTCACTGCCGCCCTTGCCGCCGCCGATAGGCAAGCCGGTGAGCGAGTTCTTGAATATCTGCTCAAAGCCCAAGAACTTAATAATTCCCTGATATACGGACGGGTGGAATCTGAGACCGCCCTTGTACGGACCGATTGCGCTGTTGAACTGAACACGGAAGCCCCTGTTAACCTGAGTCTTGCCGTTGTCGTCAACCCACGGAACACGGAAGGTTATAATTCTCTCCGGTTCAACAAGTCTCTCGATGAGGCCTGTTTCCTCATACTCCGGATGTCTTTCAACTACGGGCTCCAGAGATTCAAGAACCTCCTCTACAGCCTGCAGGAACTCAGGCTCATTCTTGTCCCTTGCCTGAACCTTTTCAAATACCCTCTTAAGGTATTCATTTTTAATTGCCATGATGAACACTCCTTTAATGATTGGGAATACGGACATAAAACATGACCCGTCCGCACCCTGTATATTATAAATTTAATTTTTCTCTTATTTATTTTTAAGGTACTCGTCGATTGCGGCAGCCGCACTCTTGCCGGCACCCATAGCGAGGATTACCGTTGCTGCGCCGGTTACGGCGTCGCCGCCTGCCCATACGCCCTGCTTGGTGGTAGCTCCGCTCTCATCCTTCGCAACGATACAGCCTCGGGCATTGGTTTCGAGGTCAGGTGTCGTGTTCTTTATAAGCGGATTCGGCGACTGACCTATCGCAATAATAACAACCTCGGCATCAACGGTAAATTCACTGCCCTCGACCGCCACGGGACGTCTGCGCCCGGAGGCGTCCGGCTCGCCCAGCTCCATGCGGATACATTCCACACTCTTTGACCAGCCGTCCTCGGTACCGATAATCCTTGTGGGGTTGCAAAGCAGCTTGAAGTCGATTCCCTCCTCCTTCGCGTGGTGAATCTCCTCGCGGCGGGCGGGCATTTCCTCTTCACTTCTTCTGTACACAATGCTTACATTCTCGGCACCGAGACGCTTAGCGGATCTTGCCGCATCCATGGCAACGTTTCCGCCGCCGACAACAACGACATTTTTACCCATGTAAATCGGCGTTTCATAGTCCGGGAATTTATAAGCCTTCATAAGATTGATACGGGTTAAAAACTCGTTTGCGGAATATACGCCGTTTAGGTTCTCACCCTCAATATTCATGAACGACGGAAGACCTGCGCCCGTGCCGATAAACACAGCATCAAAGCCCTCCTCGCCGAGCAGCTCGTCAACCGACAGAACCTTACCGATAACCATATCGGTTCTGATATCCACGCCGATGCTCTTAAGCTTCTCGACCTCTCTTTTAACTATATCCTTAGGCAGTCTGAACTCCGGAATACCGTAAACCAGCACGCCGCCGGCAGTGTGAAAGGCTTCGAAAACGGAGACGGAATAACCCATCTTCGCCAAGTCTCCCGCACAGGTGAGCCCTGCCGGGCCTGCGCCGACAATCGCAACCTTCTTGCCGTTGGGCTGAGGCTTTTCGGGCTCGTCGTCACAATTCTTCATGTACCAGTCCGCCGCAAATCTCTCAAGTCTTCCGATTCCGACAGACTCGCCCTTTATACCCCTGACACAGTGCTTCTCACACTGATTCTCCTGAGGGCAGACTCTGCCGCATACAGCGGGCAGAGAGCTTGTCTCCTGAATCTTCAGATATGCTTCCTTGAACTTTCTCTCTGCGATAAGAGCGATAAACTCGGGAATCTTAACATTTACGGGGCAGCCGCTCATGCACGGCTTATGCTTGCAGTTCAAGCAGCGCTGCGCTTCCTCAACCGCCATCTCCTCTGTGTATCCGAGGGAAACCTCTTTAAAATTCTTATTTCTTACATTCGGATCCTGCTCGGGTATGGGCAGCTTATTCGGTGACATATTAGGCATTTTGCATTCCCTCCAGTCTGCAATGATGATTTTCGCGACTTTGTCTCTCTTCCTTGGAGAACATCTTTGAACGGCGAATCGCCTGGTCAAAGTCAACCAGATGTCCGTCAAAGTCGGGGCCGTCAACGCAGGCAAACTTGGTTTCGCCGCCGACCGTTACACGACAGCCGCCGCACATTCCCGTACCGTCAATCATAACGGGATTCATGCTGACAATCGTCTTTATATCGTATTTCTTAGTCAGCTCGCAGACCGCCTTCATCATGACAAGCGGACCTATGGCGATAACCACATCATACTTCTCACCGGCATTTATAAGCTCCTCAAGCTTAGCGGTAACAAAGCCGCCGTTGCCGTTTGAGCCGTCATCCGTCATGGTATAAAGATTCGTGCACGCAGCCGCACACTCCTCCTCTAATATTATCAGGTCGGAATTTCTGAAGCCGTTTATCATATCAACGCGCACGCCCATGGAATGAAGCTTTTTCGCCTGCGGATACGCAATTGCCGTACCGAGACCGCCGCCGATAACGGCAGCCGTCTTCACCCCGTCAAAGTGAGAAGCAACGCCAAGAGGCCCAACAAAGTCAAGGAGGAAATCCCCCTCCTCAAGTTCATTCAGTCTTTCGGTGCTCTCGCCGACAATCTGGAATATAACCGTAACCGTTCCGACCTCACGATCGAAATCGGCAATAGTAAACGGTATCCTTTCGCCGTGCTCATCAATTCTCAAAATGATAAACTGACCGGGTTCCGCCTTTCTTGCAATATACGGTGCTTCAACCTCAATCAGTGATACCGACGGATTCAAGCGCCTTTTTTTTACAATCTTAAACAAACCAACGCACCTCCGATATTATTTCAGAACATATTTTAACCCTATGCTCCCATTATTTAAGATATTAACTGAATAATTATAGCACATAAATATCATATTCGCAACTTTTTTTGAAAAAAAATTTTTACAAATCTTAATTTTTTTATTTATTTTACAAAATATGTCTGAATAGCAAAAAAATATCCCGGCGTATATCAACCTACACCGGGATTTAACCGCCGCAAAACGGGACATAGTTCTAAAATTTTACTATCCTCGATGCGGCACGCACCGCCTTATACGCTGCGCCCTCCATCTTTTTCCTGACATTTTCAAGCTCATCTCGTATTTTAATCGACTGAGGACAATGCTTTTCACACTTTCCGCATTTTATGCAGAGTGATGCATTTGTTCTGACATTTTTCAAAGTTGTACACATAATGTACTCCCTCATACCGTTGAACCATCCGTCCGAAAACCGCACGTTATAGCAGCGGAAGCAGGTGGGAATGTCCACCCCCTGCGGACATGGCATACAGTAGCCGCAGCCGGTGCATGGCACCTTTACGCTTTTGTTTATCTCCCTCCGAACCTCGTCAAAGACCGCAAGCTCACTCTCGCTCATGGAATCCGGCTCAGTCTCGGACGCAATACGCAGGTTCTCCTCGACCTGCTCCATGGAATTCATGCCCGACAGCACCACCGTCACCTCCGGGTGATTCCATATCCAGCGCAGCCCCCATTCCGCCGGGCTTCTGCCCTCGGGACGGGCGGCGAAAATATCCTTCGCACCCTTGGGGATTCCGTCCGCAAGCCTGCCGCCGCGCAGCGGCTCCATAATTATGACGGGGATATTCCTCGCCGCTGCGGCACGAAGTCCCGAAAGTCCTGCCTGGCTGTTTTCGTCCATATAGTTGAACTGTATCTGACAAAAGTCCCAGTCATAGGCATCCAAAATTTTCAGAAAGCCCTCCGCTCCGCCGTGATACGAGAAGCCTATTCTTTTTATGCTTCCGTCAGCCTTGTGCCGAACAATCCAGTCCTTGATGCCCATATTTACCATACGCTCCCAGCTCTCGATTCCCGTCAGCATATGCATAAGGTAATAGTCTATATAATCCGTTTGCAGCCTCGACAGCTCCTCCGCAAAAATTTTATCCGCATCGGATATCCTTTTTACTATGTAATGGGGCAGCTTGGTGGCAATGTTTACCCTGTCACGATAGCCTTTTGCCAAAAAAGCGCCGAGTGCAGCCTCGCTCCCCGGATATATGTACGCCGTGTCAAAATAATTCACTCCACCCTCGATGGCACGCAGCAATTCCCTCTCCGCCTTCTCACGGTCAATCGCCCCCATCTTTTTGGTAAACCTCATACATCCAAAGCCCAGCTGCGACAGCTTATTCCCAAATCTTTTATCCTCACGGTAACGCATACTCTACTCCTCTCCGTTTTTGCTTTTCTCCCCGTTCTTGTGCAGACCCTCTATGTATACAACGGGTGTGCAGAACATTATCCCGGTATTCGGATTCTGCAATCCTCCCGTAACTTCATTCACAACCCTCGATACGGTACGCACCTGCGCCTCCTCCGCAATCATAAATATGACCTTGCTGCCGTTGTTATCGAGATCCACGAACTCCTTGAACATACTGAACAGCGGATTATCGTCTTCGCCCCTTAAAGAACGTGCCATGCCATAACTGT
Organism: uncultured Ruminococcus sp.; assembly: GCA_902766745.1. GTDB lineage: Bacteria > Bacillota > Clostridia > Monoglobales > Monoglobaceae > UMGS1820. Next base: position 26,977 of record CACXES010000148.1, on the reverse strand, counting down.
CGAGTATGGTTCCGCCCGATATTCCGTTCTCCGCCAGCTTTTGAATCAACTCGTCCAAGCTCTCGGTCTTGTTCAGCACAATCACTATCTGAATCATATATATCGCCTCCGATTTTTATTTTCATTCTCCGCATAAAAAGAGGGCATATAAAATACGCCCCCAAATTCCCTTTATAAAATTTCAACTCCTGCCGCCCTGCAAATCTCCAGCGTCTCCTTATCCCACACGGAGCACTGTACCTCGCCGATATGCGCCTTTCCCAAAAGCAGCATACACACTCGTGACTGACCTATTCCGCCGCCTATTGTAAAGGGCAGCTCCCCTGCCAGCAGCGCCTTGTGGAACGGCAGCTCACGCCGCTCCTCGCAGCCTGCCGCCTTAAGCTGCTCCGCCAAAGACTCGGGGCTTACCCGAATACCCATGGACGAAATTTCAAACGCCGACTGCAAAACGTCATTCCATATAATTATATCGCCGTTCAGCTTCCAATCGTCATAGTCCGGGGCGCGTCCGTCATGCTTCTCGCCGGAATTCAGAACATCGCCTATCTGCATAACAAACACCGTACCAAACTCCCGTGCGATAAGATTCTCCCTCTCCTTGGGCGTTTTGTCGGGATACATATCCTCAAGCTCCTGAGTTTTAATGAACTTAACCTCACGGCAAATCTCGGTTTTGACCGTCGGATACTTTGCTTTTACCTCGTCTAAGGTGTCGCACACAGCGTTTACTATTTTCCGAACGGTATCCTTCAAAAACTCCTCATTTCTGTCTGTCTTGTCTATCACCTTACACCAATCCCACTGGTCAACATAGACCGAGTGAATATTACTCAGCTCTTCATCGCGGCGAATTGCGTTCATATCGGTATAAAGTCCCTTGCCGACGTTGAAGCTGTACTTTTTAAGTGCCATACGCTTCCATTTCGCAAGGGAGTGAACCACCTGCGCCTCGGTGCCGTCCGCGTCCGGAATATCAAAGGAAACCGGCCTCTCCACCCCGTTCAGATTGTCGTTAAGTCCGCTGTCCGTTCTTACAAATAACGGAGCCGACACTCTTTTTAAGTTAAGCGCAGCGGTAAAATGCTGCACAAACATTTTCTTGATATATTCAATTGCCGTCTGGGTATCATACATACCGAGCGTGGATTTATATCCGTCAGGAATAACAGTTCTGCTCATCCTAAAACCTCCCCGAAGTTATTCGTATCATAGATTTATGATACTTCATAATTCGATTGTTGTCAAGGCATTTCTTGGATTTTTAAAAATTATTTAACTTTTCGCTTTCGTTTTTTGGAATAACTATGGTATATTCGATCCGATCTCCGCTCTCACGCTTTCTCGCCGTTGCCGCAATCCCCGACCGCTTCATCATATCCACCGCTTGCTTTATCGTGTTGGTAAATATTCTTAAATCCTTGAAAAGCCTCATATTCCTCGGCTCTGCGTGCGGTCTGTCCGGCCCCTGCAGAAGCCTGTCCACCAGCTCCTCTGTCTTTGCCACGTTCAGGCCCCTCTCCGCTATCAGCTTCGCAACCCGAAGTCTCTGCCGCTCCTCGGGAAGCCGCAGCAGTGCCCGAGCATGGCGTTCGGTCAATGCATTGTCCGTCAAGATTTTGCGTATCTCCGGCGAAAGCTTTAATATCCGAATCTTATTTGCGATTGTTGACTGCCCCTTGCCAAGCTTGTCCGCAAGCTCCTCCTGGGTCAATCCGTGATCGTTTATCAGCGTGCAGAAAGCCTCTGCCTCCTCTATGTAATTAAGGTTCTCTCTTTGGATATTCTCCACCAGGGCGAGAATCGCACTGTCTGTATCGTCCGCCTTCATCACAATTGCCGGTATATACGCCATACCTAAGTTTCTGCACGCAGTCAGCCGCCGCTCTCCGGCAATTAACTCATAGTCAAACGCCCCCGTCTGCCGCACCGTTATAGGCTGCAAAAGTCCGTATTCCATAATCGAAATCGCCAAATCCTGAAGTGCCGCCTTGTCGAACTCCCGCCGAGGCTGATTTTTATTCGGCACAATGTTCTTTATGGGAATCGTCCTCACCTCTCCGCACCTCGTAAAATTGCTGCTGCCCATTTTGAGTGCCGCCTCCGCCGCCGGGCTTCGCCGATCTATCTCTCTTACCGCCGCATCCTTTTTGTACTCTGTAAGCATTTTTATATCTCCTCTCATAATTTTTCTTTTGCTTCGACAATTTTGCCTTATTTTGTATTTCCACCCATATTATACCACAACATTTGGTTAAATTGCAAAATATTTCCATATGCAAATTGCGACATTGCCCGCCAAAAGCAGGTAGGATTTTATCTTATTACAAGCAAAGCACGGATAAGTGACATAATTATTCATAAAAATTTTTCTTGTATTATTATACAAAATGAATTATAATATACTAAGGCAGGTGACGATAATGCTAAAAAGGATACTGAAAAGCTTCAATATTATAGATTTTCTGCTTATGGCTCTTGTTATTATAAGCCTCTCTGCGCTGCTTTACAGGATTTTACCCGGCGGTACGGGCGATGATGCAGATTTTGAAATCACCTATATCTGTGACGGTGCTCCGGTACAGCTCACCTCATCAATCAAGAACGGCTCACGATGTGCGGACGGCGATACCGGTGAGGATTTGGGTGAGGTTACGGATTTTTACTGTGAAACCGGTGATGGCGATATGACGAGGTTCACTCTCCGCACACTGACGAGGGCTTCGGAGGGCGACCACGGAGTATTTATCGGAAACACTCCTTATTTAAAGGGAAAGAAAATGAATTTGATTGTGGATGACACTGTTTTTGAGGTTTATATTTCGGATATAAGCCAAGGCTCAAGGTAGGGTGGAAGTACAATTCCGAACCGTGATTTTAAAAGGCAAGCTTATGTCATATTTGCGTTAAAATACTCGGATACCCCTCTGCACAAAGACCGCACTCACGAAATCTCCATGAATACGGTCTGCTTTGCGGAATAAATCTTCGTCCGCTCTTACTTCTTAGCGGACTTTTTTATCTTATCGGCACGGCGCGGAAACTTTTCCGCCGTCGGCTTTGTTTTTCTTATAATAATCAAATCCCGAGTTATGTCACTCATGGGCAGAGGGGCATGAACCACATCCTCAACCGTTCCGCCGAGGGTGCCTATCATAGGCCGTGCCGCCTCAAGCTCCTCCTCGGAGTTGTCCGCCTTAAGGGCAACGAAAATTCCGCCAACCTTAACATAAGGCAGGCAATACTCGCTCAGCACGGTCATATTCGCCACCGCTCTCGACACAACGGCATCAAATCTCTCGCGAAAGTCCGGGTTTCGCCCAAGCTCCTCGGCTCTGCCGTGGAAGCATTTCACGTTGTTTAAGCCCAGTGCCTCAACAACGGTATTCAAAAACTTAACACGCTTATTCAAGGAGTCGATCAGCGTAAATTCCGACTGCGGCATCATAATCGCCATGGGCAGACCGGGGAAGCCCGCACCTGTGCCCACATCCGCAACGGAGCCGCAATCCTTGAGCTTCGTATTATAAATCGGAAGGACGCTGTCCAGGAAATGCTTTACGGCTATTCCGTCAGGGTCCGTGACCGCCGTCAGGTTCATTTTCTCGTTCCATTCCACAAGAAGCCTTGAATACTCACAAAGCCGCTCCGTCTGACACGGCGACACCTCCGCCTTAAGACACTTCATTCCCTCTGCAAAAATTTTTTCATTCATATATATCACCCTAAAACAAAAGACTGTATCACCGCATACTGTTACACGGCAACACAGTCTAAATGTACTCATTCATTTACGCCTGAGGAGCGTCAACAGGGCAAACGCTTGCACATGTACCACAGTCGATACACTCGTCAGCGTTAATAACGTACTTGCCGTCGCCCTCGGAAATACAGGATACAGGACACTCGCCTGCACATGCACCGCACTGGATGCAATCGTCACTGATTGTATAAGCCATTTCATTTCACCTCACTTAAAGAATTACAACCTAATAATAATATATTTTTTTTACTTTGTCAATACCTATTCCGCATTATCCTGCAAAAAAAGCTCTTTCGTGTACGGAAGCGACAAAATCCAGTCGCAATAAGTATGCCATTCCTCAAGCTTATGGTTTCTTCTGGCATAATACATATTCAGAAGATTTTCGTAATTCATTGTCACCGTCCGCTTTTGGTTATAGCTCTCGGGCAGAAGCTGAATTATATCATACCAATACGCCTTGTCACCCGTCTCAACGAATTTAAGGCGGCACTGTTCAAGATACTCCATAATTGTATCAAGCGCACCTAGCCCTGCCTCCGACATATGGTCGTGGCTGAAATCCTCGGTTTCAAAGGGTTTACTGTGAATTTTATGCATGGTACTTGTGGAATTGGCAACCGTCGCCACCTTATAGGTGTCAAATTCCTTCCACCAATACAGCGGCGCAGTAATATCCACCGACACCAGAATCTGGCGAATGAATTTTCTGTGGTCGCTCCCGGCACGGCAAAGGCGCTTTGCAAGTCCTAAGTCATTTTCACCCAATATATAATTTCCGTCTGCATCATAGGCACTGTCCGACCTGCTCCAACTGTTAAGCGGATTGCGCGCACCGCGCATTGCACCCTCAAGGTTCATCACAGACGCCTTTTCAATCTTAATCATAGCTTTTCTCCCTTAAATATCGAGGTTAACCACCGTCGACGAGTAGTCCTCGATAAACTTACGTCTCGGCTCTACCTTATCACCCATCAATATGGTAAAGGTTTCGTCCGCAAGGCGTGCATCCTCAAGATCGACACGCAGCATAATTCTGGTTTCCGGATTCATGGTTGTCTCCCAAAGCTGCTCCGGATTCATCTCACCAAGACCCTTATATCTCTGAATAACCGGCTGTCTGCCGTCGCCCATTTCCGCCAAAATCTGTTTCAGCTCGGCATCGCTGTAGGCATAGCGATGATTGTTCTTTCCTCTTGATATACGATACAGAGGCGGCTGTGCAATATACACATGCCCTGCCTCAATGAGCGGCCGCATAAATCTGAAGAAGAATGTCAAAAGAAGCGTGCGTATATGCGCACCGTCCACATCGGCATCCGCCATTATTACGATTTTACCGTAGCGCAGCTTCTCAAGGTTAAAGTCCTCGCCGAAGCCGGCGCCCAAAGCGGTAATGACCGGTGTCAGCTTGTCGTTTCCGTAGACCTTATCCACTCTTGCCTTTTCGACGTTCAGCATCTTACCCCAAAGCGGCAGAATTGCCTGAAAACGCCTGTCTCTGCCCTGCTTCGCCGAGCCGCCCGCGGAATCTCCCTCGACAATGTAAATCTCGGTATAGGTGTTATCACGGTCAGAGCAGTCCGCAAGCTTGCCGGGCAACGACGAACTTTCCAATGCACCCTTGCGCCGGGTATTCTCTCTCGCCCTCTTTGCCGCCTCTCTTGCACGGGATGCCGTCAGAGCCTTGTCCACAATAATCTTTGCAACCGCCGGATTTTCCTCGAAGAACTCGGTCAGCTTCTCGTTCACCATTTTATCCACGATTGAACGCATTTCGCTGTTGCCCAGCTTCGTCTTTGTCTGTCCCTCAAACTGAGCCTCGGTCACCTTAACGCTGATTACGCATGACAAGCCCTCGCGGACATCCTCGCCCTTTAAATTATCGTCGCCGTCCTTCAAGAACTTATATTTTCTGGCATAATCGTTAATAACCTTGGTGAGTGCCGCCTTAAATCCGACCTCATGGGTTCCGCCCTCGGTGGTGTTTATGTTGTTGGCAAAGCTGATAATATTCTCGCTGTAGCCGTCATTATACTGCAGCGCAACCTCCGCTTCGGAATTCTCACGCACGGAATTTACATATATAACATCGGGATGAATCGGCTCCTTATTGCGGTTAATATAAGACACAAATTCGCGGATACCGCCCTCATAGACCATGTCGGCGACACGCCTGTCCTCCGGAACGCCCTCTCGCTTATCCGTCAAGGTAATATGAACACCTGCGTTTAAGAATGCCTGTTCCCTAAGGCGCAACAGAAGCGTGTCAAAATCAAAAATCAAATCCTCAAATATTTCACCGTCGGGCTTGAAATGAACCTTCGTTCCCGTCCTATCGGTATCGCCGATTTCCTTCAAAGGACCGCAGCTTGTGCCTCGCTCGTACTTTTGATAGTAAACATGCTCCCCATTACAGATTTCAACCTCAAGATACTCCGAAAGAGCATTAACAACCGACGCACCAACACCGTGCAAACCGCCCGACACCTTATATCCGCCGCCGCCGAACTTTCCGCCTGCGTGAAGAATTGTAAATACAACCTCTACCGCAGGGATTCCCATTTTAGGATGGATGCCTATCGGGATTCCTCGGCCGTCGTCGTTAACGGTAATCGAGTTGTCCTGCTCGATATCTACTGTTATGTGCTTACAAAATCCGGCGAGTGCCTCATCGATTGAGTTATCCACTATCTCATACACGAGATGGTGAAGTCCCCTCGACGAGGTCGAACCGATATACATACCCGGTCGTTTTCTGACCGCCTCAAGTCCCTCAAGAACCTGAATTTGATTCTCATCATATTCGGTCCCTGCCATTACGCTTGTCATATGTTCTTCTGCCAATATTCTCACTCCTGTTTCAGTTTTCAGAATTTATACACATTTGCTCACTGCGTCAGTACCTCGACGCTCTGCCCATGAGTGCCTTTGATGAAATGTTGCTCACATACACCACAGACTGCCCGTCTATTTCACATATAATAAAGGTTTTTGGGATTTCATCGGAAACATTTCTGACAAAGCCCTCTTCCTCAACAATCTTCAGAAACTCCCTTGTGTTTGCCGAGAGCGACGAACTCTCCAAATCCATAATTGCAATAACATCTGCGGAGTTTACTATCGTTCCGTTGCCCAAATGCAGATACAACCGCAAAACCTCCTATCCTTTCCGAATCTCGGCACAGCCGCCGATAACCTCTATAAGCCGCGCCGTATCCGGAACTCTCATTCCGTCCGTATCGGTGCAGGTAATAATTATCTGTGTATCGTTTATATGCTCTAAGATATACTCCCGGCGGCTTCGGTCAAGCTCGCTCATTATATCGTCCAAAAGCAGCACCGCCTTCTCGCCCGTTTCCGCCTCTATCAGCTCAACCTCTGCCAGCTTCTGTGCCATAACTATGGTTTTCTGCTGACCCTGGGAGGCATAAAGCTTCGCCTCGGTGCCGTTTATATAAAATCCGATATCCTCTCGATGAGGGCCGACCACCGCCTCACCCAGGCGAATTTCACGGGTGCGTGCCTCGGAAATTTTAGCTTTCAGCGCAGCGGTTATCCCGGCCGCATCAAGTCCGCTTACATCGCCTACACAGCAGCTATATCGCATCTCAAGGCTTTCCTCGCCTGCCGATATTTCGCTTTGAATGCCTTGGGCAAGCCTGTGCAGACGGCTTATATATATCGAGCGGCACAAAATTATATTTGTCGATACCGACGCCAGCTTCTCATCCATTATATCAAGCATGGTCAGATTGGGATGCTCCATACGAAGAAGAGCGTTCTTGCTTTCCACAATCTTCCTCATCTCGCCCAGTGCGCCGAGATAGCCGGGCTTTATCTGGCTTATCAGAATATCTAAATTCTTGCGCCGAATCCCCGGCCCCTCCTTTACAAGTCCAAGATATTCCGGACCGAAGTAGACCACATTAAACCTACGCACAAGCTCGCTGTTGCGCTTGATCGGGATTTCGTTTATTGTAATCTTTTTTCTTTTATCACGGTAAATCTCCGCCGAAAGCATATTTTCGCGCATTCTGTCCGAAAATTTAAGACTTATCCGTGCGCAATCCGCACCGTGTCTGATAAGCTCGACATCACGCCGTGCACGGTTCGATTTACCCATTGCAAAGAAGTATACCGCCTCTAAGATATTGGTTTTGCCCTGCGCATTGCCGCCGTATATAATATTCACACCGTCACAGAAGTCAATTTCCTGCTTAACGTAATTCCTGAAATCGGCAAGCTCCAAGTGCAAAGCCTTCATCCGGCATCCTCCCCTGCGTTCAAATTCAATAATCTGCGAAGCCCCGTCACTCTATTAATAACGGGTGAAGCCCCGTCACTCTATTAATAACGGACGAAGCCCCGTCACTTGATATTATCGGTGAAGGCTTTGACACCCGCCGATTAAATCAAGCGGAATCAGCCGCTTAAAGAGGCGGCTGACATTTTGATTCAGCTATAATCCCTACTCCGCGCGAAGCCTCAGCGGCAGCACCAGATACAGGAATTCCTCGCCCTCCTCCGGGGTGATAACCATGGGACTTTTGTCCGTGTTTAGCTTGATCCGTATCGTTTCGGCATCTATACTCTTTAGTGCCTCCAGCAAGTATCGGTTGTAAAAGCCTATTTCAAGGAACTTATCGCCTACGTCAACCGGAATGTTATCATCTACATTTCCTGCCGTAGTAGTGCAGGAAATGTTCATATTTCCGTCACCTATATTGAACTTGACCGGACTTTTAACGACATCACTTAAAATAATCAGCGAAACACGCTGAATCGACTCTAAAAGCCTTGATGTTTCGCAAGTAAAATCAAACTCAAAATCCCTTGGAATAACACTTTGATAATTTATGTAATTCCCCTCGATCAATCGGGTCACCAGCTTGCAGTTGTCAAACATGAATATCGCATTTCGTGCCGTAGCGTTTATCTTGACATCCTCGTCGGTGTCACCTAAAATACGCCCAAGCTCATTTAATGACTTTTCGGGAATGATAATGGATTTTTCATCGAAATCATTTTCCATTTTCGTATTGCACATCGCAAGACGATAGCCGTCCAGTGCCACCATGGTAAGACCGCTCTTTTCTATCTTCAAAAGACAACCGGTCAATATAGGATTATTGTCAGAGACCGCAACGGCAAAGCCCGTCTTAGCAATCATATTTTTAAGCATTTTTGCCGGGATGCTTATTGAATACTCCGGGTCAACCACGGGCAGGTCGGGAAATTCATCGGTTGAAATCCCGGCAATCTCAAACCGTGCACCGCCGCTTTTAATAAGTGTCAGATTTTTATCATTCGTTTCTACGCTGACCGTCCCCGAAGCGATGGAACGCACAATTCCTCCGAGCATCTTCGCATTAATAACAACCTCTCCCGGCTGCATAACCTCGCCCTCAATCACCGATTCAACGGCAATCTCCATATCGTTCCCGGTAAGCGTGATTTTGCCGTCCTCCGCGGCGTGTATGCAAATTCCCTCCAAAACAGGCAGCACACTCTTTGATGATACCGCCCTCGATACAACGGAAACCGCTTGATCGAGCAGCGTTTGTTCACATAAAAATCTCATATTATCCACCTCATATATTCGCAGAATCCCCGCATTTCACGGCAAGTCCGCCGTTCGGGGAAGTAACATAAAAGCCAAAAATCCCTCCGCCGTACATACGGCGAGCAGAATCCGGCAAAAGCGCAATTTCACCGGCGAAACGGCGCACGGGTACGCATCGTTTGAAAAACATCTAAGCTCCGCTTTTATCGCAATTTACTGTAGTAATTTGCTTGGCAAAATCGCAGTATCTCCATTTTGTCGCATACAATTATTATACCATAAAGACAGTTTTTTAACAAGTCTTTTTTTCAAAATTTGTTACTTTTTACTGTGTAATTTATGTCAATTTAACACTTTTTTTAAAATTCCTATGATTTTTTAATTTGCTCTTTTCTTTTTTTGAATTTTGTGGTATAATATCAATGTTTTGCTGATTTTTTCATGCACAATTTAATTTTTATATGAAAGGAGTTATGTAACAATGTGGTTAATCATTTCACTTGCCGCACTTCTGTGTTGGAGCTTTTCGGATTTATTCAGTAAGGTTGGCTCTAAGCCGGACGACAAGCTCAGCCATTGGAAAATGGTTATTGCGGTCGGTACCGTCATGGGTATTCACGCGATTATTGAGATTGTGTCCGGCACCGATGTCACACTTACGGATATTATTTATTATCTTCCCGCTTCATCGATGTATATCCTCTCGATGATTTTGGGATATGTCGGGCTCAGATACATAGAGCTGTCCGTATCATCGCCGATTTGCAATTCCTCCGGTGCCATTGCGGCAATCTTATGCTTTATCATCCTCGGGCAGAGCCTTGACTCGCTTTCCGCTGTCGGTGTTATCACTGTATGCACCGGCGTAATCCTTCTCGGCATTACCGAGTACATGGAGGACGAAGATGCAAAACGTCTGCGCCAGCTTAACGCAAACGTTAAATACACAAAAAGCTTTATCGCAATTCTTCTCCCGGTTCTCTACTGCCTGATAGACGCACTCGGAACCTTTTTTGATACCGTCATTCTTGATGAAGCAAACACCTTCCTTCCGAGCATTTTCCACTATCTCGACGAGGATGTTGCGAATGTATCATATGAGCTGACGTTTCTTTTAATGGCAATAATCGCAGCGATTTACGTTTTTGGAGTTAAAAAAGAAACAATCAACCTTAAGGCTGACGCTCCGAAAGGAATTGCCGCGCTCTTTGAAACCGCAGGCCAGTTTGCTTATGTTTATGCGATTTCCGCAAACGCCATCGGAGCTGCGCCTGTTATTTCAGCATACTGCGTCGCATCGGTTATATGGAGCAGACTTTTCCTTAAAGAGAAGCTTTCATTAAAGCACTATATTTCCGTTGCAATAGCAATTGCGGGAATTATCGTTCTCGGTGTCGCCGAGGGTCTTGCAGAATAAATACATTCTATGCTATATCACAAAAAGCTGCTGCCACAGAACTTACGGCAGCAGCTTTTTATATTGACATTTCTCTGCTTCTATTGTATAATTATTGACAGATAAAGGTGTAAGCGGACGGTTAGCCTCTGTTATCCTTATTGATTTTTCAGTCGGGATAGGAGGTGATAATTTTTTATTATGGAGTACCTTACTTTGTACTTAACAATATTGTTTTTAATTATTGTTATAATAAAAAAATAACCGCCCCGTCGCAATAGGTAGCGGTTATTTTAACCCTAAATATGGCTAACCGTTTTACGGTTCACCTTTATCTGTTTTTATTATATCACAAATACTTCAAATTTGCAAGTATTTTTATGAATAATCGAATAAATTATAAATAATATACTTTTTGCAGACAATAGTCCTTTCTTCAAAATTAATAATAAAACAAATGGTTTTAAATCCGAAATAATTTTATTGAATAATTTCCCTATGCCCTCGTCACCGTATGCTGTGCTTGCTTAATGCTCATTGTATTCACATCTTCGCATGCTCCGCCGCATCTCGTCTTACCACCTGTTCCCTTTAGGGTAAAAAACGTCGGGCATAACCCTCCGCCTTTCGTGAACCCTAATTGCCCGGTCGGCAATGTATATATTTAAAAAAATATGATTTGCGTAAATAATGGGGAAACTCAAAAGCTTTTCATATTTACGTTTCTCTGCTTATATTATATTACTATCGCCGGATAAAGATTATATCGGACGGTTTGCCTTTGTTATCCTTATTGATTTTTCGGTCGGGATAGAAGATGAACAAGGAATCGGACGAATGCTTTTAGTTCAGGAAAAATGAGTAAAGCGAGCTTTGCTCAGTCTATGCAACCGCATCGATTTACTGTACATCCCCAAAAATGCATAATAAAAAGGTGCTCGGCATATACCGAACACCTTTTATTATATTCGCTGTAATTACTCAGCTTCAGCTTCTGCTTCAGTCTCAGCTTCTGCCGGAGCCTCAGCCTCTGCTTCTGCCTTCAAGCTCTTGAAAACATTAGCAACAATTTTTGCAGATTCTGCTCTGGTAATTTCATTTGCCGGGAGGAATGAACCATCCTCATAACCGTTAATGAAGCCCTTAGCTGCAAGAATTGCAACATATTCTGCCGCAAAATCAGATACATCAGATGCATCTGTGAATGTCAGCTCACCTTCAGCAACAGCCTTAAGACCACGGCCTATGATTGTACAAGCTTCTTCACGAGTGATTGTCTTATCCGGTGCGAACTCTGTATCGCTGTAGCCGGTTATAAGACCTGCCTCAACAGCAGCTGCAACGTAAGGTGTGAACCAATCAGCGTCGCCGCAGTCCTCAAACTTAGCAGCGCCGGAGGTAGCTTCTACGCCAAACAGCTGAGTAATCATCTTTGTGAACTCTGCACGAGTAACCTTACCCTCGGGATCAAACTCTGAAGCAGACTTACCGTTTATGATACCTGCCTCCTTCAGAAGGTAAATATCTTCAGCTGCCCAGAAGCTATCTTCAACATCGTTGAACTTGTCAGCCGGTGTTGTCGGCTCGGTCGGCTCGGTCGGCTTTGTAGGCTCTGTGGGCTCTGTGGGTTTAGTCGGCTCAGTCGGCTCTGTAGGTTCGGTCGGAGTAGTCGGTGCACTGCCCGGGTTGAAGTTGCTGCCACCGCCGCTGGTAGCCTTAACAACAGTACCCTGTACAGGATCCTCGCTTTCACCGTTCAGCAGAGTAGTACCTGCAACGGTTACGTTAACCTCAAATGTATCATCCTTAGCATATCCTAACGTCTTCATTGACTTATCAACAGTGAGAACTGCCTTGTAGTCTACAGGATTTTCAGCGTCAGCTGCTGCAGCGATATCCTCTGCTTCAAGAGCAACAGATGCTGTTGCCGCCGGATCAGTACCGTTCTTAGCAGCTATTGTAGCAACTATTTCAGCACCTTCAGCAAGCTTAGCAATCTCAGCCGCCGGAACAGTTACCGTAACCTTTGCCTTACCGTTTTCGATAGGATTGTTAACCTTGATTGTACCACCCGGGATATTCGCCGGAACAACAACTACAGTTGCATTTACTGTACTTGATGTTCCCAATTTATAAATGCCGTTATTAGAAGTCTTGTCACTAGCAAATGTATAAATTACTGTAGCTGTTGAACCAAGCTTTGTGATATCTCCCTCACTGTTCCACGCAACAGTTGCTGTAGACCAATCAACATCTACTGTATCCGAATACTTAGGAAGTGCAACAGTTGTGTTAAGCGAATCTTTAACCTTTGTATCCTGATCATCTGTTGCGTCTTTCTGCTGAACTTCGCCTGTTACGGCTGCAGGTGCAACACCTGTTATAGGAACAATTGTCACTGTAGCTGCTGCTTTTACTGCTGCTGTATTCTTAACTCCATCAGGCAATGTAAGTGTACCTTCAACAGTGAGTGTTTTATTATCGTCAGTAAGCTTATTAACTCCATCTACAACCGGCTCGGTGCTGAGAGAAGCAGTATCCCATGTAACATCAACATCCATTGTACCTGCTGTTCCTGTTGTAGTTTCTGTTGCACAGGTCACAGTTGACGGCAGAACAGAACTGAGGTCTGCACCATATGCAACATCCTTTGTAACTGCTGTAGCCGACTTGATCTCAGTTTCTTCAATAAACCTAATGTTTAAAGGAGTAAAGGAGTCCGCCAAAGTATAACCCGATGCATTTGTTCTACTGGTATTGTAAATTTCAAACATATAATCTGTATTCAAAGTAATTTTTGTTGCATCGAAAGTAAATTTGAAACTTCCTATCGGATCAACTGAACTTATTCCACTCATAGTTGATGTAGCAACAAAACATTGACTCACTTTATCTGTTGTTGCCTTTTCATATCCGTTTGCCGGCTTAATATACTCTGCGCTTTTTATCAATCCGACCGGATCTTCCGGCCAATGAAACGCCGTACCGGCTATCTGTGCATCTTCCAATTTGTCTCCTTCGCTATCTAACATGTATACATCCACTGTTACGACAGGATCTGTCGTCTTATCAGTTACAATAGATACAGATGTTTTTCCGTCTACTTTAATTTGCGGTGCTAATACTTTAGTAGCTGCAAAAACATTTACACCCAGAAGAGTAATCATCATTGCAACAACCACAGTCGCAGCTGTAATTTTTTTCATTAATTTCATCTTAAAAAATCTCCTCTCTAAACTACATTAATTTTAAACTAACAATCCCCTAAATTACCTTTTAATCTTCAGGAATAATCGGGAATCCTGTTTTATCAATATCAACATACTGGTTATTAAATACTTCAATAACGTCAGTGATATTAATTTCACCATCATTATAAACATCACTTCTCTTGTTTTGTTCATTTACTTCATCATCATACTGATGCTCAAATACGTAAATTACATCACTGATGTTTATTTCTCCATCGCCGATAACAATACCGTCACCGCCTGCCGGGTCACCATATGCAATCGCAGAAACTACTTCCTTAACAGTTATCTTTACAGAAACAGTCTTGCCTTCATATCCTGTAGCAGTTACTGTCTCACCGTCTTTAACCTTAATTGTACCCGTAGCGGTATAATTGCCGGCTACTGCTGCATCATAAGCTGTGCAAGTCCAATCAAGAGCCCACTTTCCTGCTGCGAGTTCAGTACCCTCGTTATTATACGCTTTAACTGTAATACCGGCAACAGCATCTTCAAGAGTTGTACCATTGTCTACTGTTACAGCAGTTACCTCTGCACTCTCCTTGAAAGCCTTAACGCTTGCAACAACATTAGTCAAATCAGCCGCAGCTGTAACATTAATTGTCGGATATGTGAAACCACTCGGTATAATTCCCTTTGCACCTTCAGGCGCAGTAACAGTAACCGTAAACGCAACTGTTGTATTATCTGCAGGTTCTCCGCTTACAACAACGGTAGGCCTTTTCCATGTTTCAGTAGAACCATCTGCACCCGTTACAACAACATCAGTAAGTTTGCCTTCAACAGCATTCTGTACATCATCAAGGGTATATCCGTTTGTCATTGTCAGTCCTGTAAGATTCTCACTTCCGGCTTTAAGAGTCATTGTTGTGACATTAAATGCCTTCTGTGCAAATGTAACCGTAATATCAGCAGAGAGACCATCATTAGGAATCGTAACAGTAGCACCATTGTCTGCTGTCACTGTTGCGCCATTAGGAATAGTGATTGTCGCACCGGTTTCAGTAAGTGAGATATAGCTCTTATCCATTGTTACAACTGCTGTCTTCGATGCTCCATCCGTAACCGTAACACTACCTATATTAGAAAGAATTGCTTCTTTCTTTGCATCTTCCGTTCCGTTTACACCATTAACGATTTCAATTTCACCCAGATCGGTATCCGTAACCGAAACCGCAGTAGCAGTCCACGGAGCAACAGGCATTGTAAGTTCTGCAACAGCAGGAACGCTAACACCGTCACCGCTCAAAGCAACGAGTGCAGTCTTACCTTCTGCAAGGTATATATCGCTACCACTGCCCTCAGTAGTAACACTAAAATTAAACTCACCCGTTCCATCTTTTGCAACACCCGGAATCTGATCAACACCAATAATCTTCATACCGCTTTGGTATTTGTTGTTTTCCCAGTCTGTACCATTCAACTTTGTGTCGTTTTCCGAATTACCGTAAGTCAGCATTGTCATACCAATCGTATTATCAACGCTCGTCGTGAAAGCAACTTTTACATCGTATATTCCCGGAACAATATTTTCTCCATTCATCCTTGCCTTAACAGTTACATCTGTAATTGCTATTTTATCTCCGGGATTGGTATTCGGTGCAGCTGCAAATGCACTGATCCCGAATGACGCAACCATGGCCGCCGCCGTAGCCGCAGCCGTGACTTTTTTAATAAAACCAAATTTTTTCATTTTATCATGCCTCCTAAATAATAAACTAACAACTTTTAATCCTTTTTCCGTAAATCCAAACACACGCTGTCCTATTGCAGTTCACAATAATACAAGCTATCATTTACGAATGTCCCACATTCATACCACAAGTATTATTTAGTAAATTTAAGGCGTCCTCCTTTCTTCAAAAATTTAATAAGGGAATACGGAAACGGCGCAATAAATAACAGGTACACCCACCCGTATTCTAATTTATTTCTATATTACATTCTGCATTATACTACATTCTTTCGGATTTTTCAATAGTTTTTTGAAAATTTTTTTAAAAATTCTTTTTTAATTATTTTCTTTGTTTATCTTTATCAGAAAAAATGCATATACATTGTATTGTATGCACAAAAGCATAATTTTCGAATAATTTCCGTATAATTTCCGTATTAGGTTCCGTATCAACCGATGCCGTTGCGGCAACAGCGTAATTAATTTAATAAAATGTCAGGAGGCATGATTTAATTGTCAAACAACAGATACACTTACACCGAGCTCACGGACGATATTAGTGCTTTTTCGTCACAGTACCCGCATATTCCGGTTTTTTCAATCGGAAAAAGTCTTGAGGGACGTAGCATTTATGCAATAAAGCCGGGTCACGGATCGCGGCGGCTGTTTTTCAGCGGCGCATACCACGGAACGGAGCATTTAACAGCAAAGGTTCTTGTCACCTTCGCCCATCGCCTTGCATCCGGCGAATATGCGGCTCACATTAACTTAGACGATACAAGTCTGTATATAGTTCCAATGGTGAATCCGGACGGCGTAGAAATTGCCGCCGGCGGCGTCTACTGGCAGGCAAATGCACGCGGCGTTGACATAAACCATAATTTTGACGCACTTTGGGCGCTTTCCAAGGAGACGGAGGCGGCACACGGTGCAAACGCACCCGGTCCTACCCGATACGGCGGTGAATACCCCGAATCAGAGCCGGAAACTAAGGCTATTGCCGATTTTACAAGACAAAACAGCTTTGACGCAGTTATGGCTTTGCACAGTCAGGGCGAGGTTATTTACTACGATTTCTGCGGCCTTGTCCCCGACGGAACAGAGAAATATCTTGAGGCATTTGAGTCGGTCAGCCGATACCGCCGCGCCATGCCCGAGGGAATTGCCGCCTACGGCGGATATAAGGACTGGTTTATAAAAAAGTACAAGAA
Organism: uncultured Ruminococcus sp.; assembly: GCA_902766745.1. GTDB lineage: Bacteria > Bacillota > Clostridia > Monoglobales > Monoglobaceae > UMGS1820. Next base: position 10,115 of record CACXES010000148.1, on the reverse strand, counting down.
GCCCGGTTTCACGGTTGAAATCGGGCTCGGTGAAAATCCGCTTCCTATGTCAGATTTTGACGAGGTGTTCAGCGGCGTTCTGCCTATCCTCCTTGCTGCGGCAAAACAGTCCGCAATCTGAATAATAATGCATTTTGTGGATATATAACCCAAGCACAGATGTCCTCCGTCCTTGGCGGCGGAGTTCGGTTAAAATACACGGCTTGAAATAATACCGGGATTATCTCAAACCGTGTATTTGTTATGCAATCATATCGCTTTTATTTACTCAACCGACTTAACCTGCAAAAATCAATTTTCGCCGTTTCCATCAATTTTATTACCCTTGGACGGTTGTATCGCTGGACAATCACAAGCTGCAAATCTATCAAACAAGAAAAAATCGATGTCATAATAAAGATTATCGGTGCTCCGTACGGGATAATTAACACCAAAGGCACAAAGGAAAACACCATTATAATTCTGTGTACCAATTCCGCCCGGGCGATATTATGAAGCATCCCTTCCATGCCGTTTTTGCTGATATCAAACTGCTCCGGCTTCGCTGTTATTATGTTCTTCTTCCACTTTTTCACTTTTAATCTTTTGTATAATTCCGGTTCAAATTGATACATACGAAAGCCAACGGAGTTCAGGTTAAACTTTCGGTTCCGATATCTTATCGTTATCAGCTCTCCGACCGTCATCCGCATGATAAAATGATACGATATCGTCAGAAAGGTTACATACAAGGTCAACATCCATTCCTGACCGTATTTGCGGCAGAGAATTGCGAATAACACCGTAATGGCAACCATCAATATATTAACACAAATCATTATAGCCATATTTCTTGAGGTTTTTCCGCTCATAATCAAATTCACGCTTCCTATTCCTCACCATTTCAAATTTCGATTCAAATATTGTAACAAACAGCTAAAAATTTGTCAATAGCTTGCAGCAGTTTTCTCAAGCTCCCCTTTAGAGATGCGGTAATTTCCCGAACCACAAATTTTATCATCAAAAATTTTGTTTACATACACTTTACATATTTACGGTATCAGAGTTTACATGGAAAAATTATAATTATAAATGTGTTATTATACAAATTAACAAAAGTATTATATGAGGAGATTGAAACATGAAAGATGCATTACAAACGATATTCGGACTTCTTGGCGGATTGGCGGTCTTTATTTTCGGAATGAACATGATGAGCGAATGTCTGCAAAAGGTCGCAGGAGAGAAGATGAAAAAGATTCTTTCCCTGCTGACCAAAAATCGTAATTTTTCTCAATAAAATTCTTGCATTTTCCTCATACTGTGGTATAATAGTTGTAAACTAAGAAAAAGGAGGACTTATCCATGAAAAAATATGTATGCGACGTATGCGGCTGGGAATATGACGAAGAGGCCGGCTGCCCCGATATGGGCATTGCTCCCGGTACAAAGTTCGAGGACTTACCCGAGGATTTTGCCTGCCCTCTCTGCGGAGTTGGCAAGGATAGCTTTTCCGAGGCATAAAGCACTCGGCAAAGCAATAAAAAACACATTGCCGTACGGGAAAACCCCTGCGCAATGTGTTTTTTATTAACATTTTTTACGTCTGCCAAGCTCCATTCGCCGCAAATCCATACCTATAAACGGTATCGGCTTATACGCACCCACTATTCTCGACATCATTCTCTCACCGTACTGCCTGTCAATCCCGGACGGTGCGAGATTCGATGAGATAATCGTGTTCTTTCCGAGGTTCAGCCTTGAATTAATAAGGTCGTACATAGCCGCCGAGGAATATGCGGTCACAAATTCCGTTCCCACATCGTCTATTATCAGCAGATCCGTATCGTATGCGTACTTTGCCTCATACTCTGCCTGCGGTGCCTCCTCCTCATCGTATCGTCCGAACTTCAGCTTCTCCATTATATCCATAAGTCGGAATGCAGATTGATAGTAAACGGAATAGCCCTTGGACAGGACTCGGTTTGCGACACATGATGACAGGTACGTCTTCCCCTTCCCTGCATCACCGTAAAAATATAGATTATCACTGTGAGTCCCGAAGCCGTCCGCAAATGCCAACGCCATGGCGTGAGCCTTCTTTATCACATCAAGCACCGAACGTCCCTTTACATCCGGCTGACTTGAAAACAGCGAAAAGTCAAAGCTTTCAAAGGTCTGAGCACGCATAAGCTCCGTCATGTTTGAGTTTACTCCTATGTACTCGGATATCATGCGCTTTAAGCACTCACACCGGTGACCGTTCTCGTCAAAACCGGTATCTCGGCACCTCTCACAGGAATATACACCGTCCAGATAATTCTCCGGAAGGTCCAGTTTTTTAAGTATTCTCTTTTTCTCCGTCTGCGCTTTCTCTATGCTCTGTCTGATCGTACCAAGCTGCTCCGCTCCGTCCAAAACGCATCTCGTCAGAGCAAGTCCCGCAGCATGAAGCTGTGCCTCAACCGCCGAATACTCCGGGCATTTGCTCCGAACCTCACTGCGGCGACGCGCAAACTCCGCTTCATTCCTCTCTCTTATTTCCGCAAGCTTTGCATTTGCAAGTGAATATGCCGACTGCATTTCATCACCTCTGTTTATATTTTCAGCCCGAATCTAATCCTCATCAAGCATCATATCGAGGATCTGCTCCTCAAGCTTGTCATAGTCAGGCCTGCTCTCCGGCTCGTAATTATTGAACTTACCCTTCTTGACGGCCTTATCCTTATCTATTCCCTTGCTCCTGTAAAACTCCTCCTCGGCGGCCTTGACATCCGCCTCGGTTGCATAGCCGTTGGCAACCCAGCTCTGCAGAAGCTTGTCCATATAGCTCCAGCTCAGCTTGCCGGTATTCGCCACCGTCTTATCGTATGCAAGGGAAATAAGCTCGGTGGGAATCCTCATCTCGTTCACCCATATGCGTATGTATTTTCTCTCGGTGGTCGTAAGTCCGCGATCGTAAATGCCGAGAATGGAGCGAACCTTATGCTCCGCCTCGTCCGCAGCCTCCAGCTCCGAAATATACGCCTCTGCCGCCTCAAAGGTATCTATGCCCTTCTCCGACCAATCGATTGCAACCGTCTCGAGATAGCGTTTTGTGGTCTTTCCCTTCTTTGCAGCATAGGACAGCAGCATCAAAATTACCTCGACCGGCAGACCGAGCCAATCGTTAAAGGAAAACAGCATTTCCGTTTCGGACTGGGTCAATACCTTATGGAGTATTGTCTCCGCCTGATAGAACATACCTGAAATCTGCTTATTCGCCGCCGCAACCCCCTCTATCTCCTGCTGTGAATATGCCGGCTTTGTGCTTCTCAAATGCTGCAGCCGCTGAGTATACGATGCGGTGGCCTGCGGTGCCGCCGATGTATTACCTTCGGCAACGGTCAGGCGACCGCCGTCTCCCGTAAGCTCGCCTCGGCTTAGCCAATACTCAATCACAAACTCCGCTCTCGCCGCAGGAATGTCCATCGCTCTCGAAATTTCCTCGGGCGGCGGCACATATCCGTCCTTTTCAAAGCAATATTTTATGTAAAGATAAACCTGCAGATATTCGGGCCGCGAAAATCTGACATACTTATCCAAAAAATCAAATGAAAGCGAAATGCTTCCGTCCATTTACAATAACACCTACTTTCCAACTTCGCCGCTTTTCAACTTCGCTATTTTCCGACACAAAATCTTTCAAACACACTGTCCACTATTTCCTCCTGAACGGTCTCTCCCGTAATTTCACCCAGTGCATACATGGCATCCTCAAGATCCACAAACAGCAGGTCGTAGGGCATTCCCGTTTTAAGTCCGTCCTCTGCCCTCTCCAGAGCGGTGTCAGCCTTGAGTACCGAATCTCTCTGCCGCTCATTCGTGAGATACACCTCGTCGTATTTCACTCCGCCGCAGACAAACATATCCGAAATAACCTTTTCAAGAGCGTCAATTCCCTCCGGTTCCCCTCCTTTAGGCGCAGAGGTTTTCACAACTGCGGCAGGGCTGATATTAAGCTCCTCCGCCGTACGTTCAAATTCCGTCACCGTTTCCTTGTCCGTCTTGTTTAATATAAGAATTACCTTCTTATCTCTGACCGCTGCGGCGATTCTCATGTCATCCTCGGACAGCTTCTCTGAGCTGTCTGTCACAAGTAAAACCAAATCCGCAAGCTTTATATTGCTCTCCGACCGCTCTATGCCTATACGCTCCACCTCATCGGCGGCGCTTCGAATCCCCGCCGTATCAATAAGCCGCAGGGCTATTCCGCCCACGCAAATCACCTCTTCGATCGTATCCCTGGTTGTTCCCGGCACATCGGTTACAATAGCCCTTTCAAACCTGAGCAGCGCATTTAATATAGACGACTTTCCCACATTGGGCTTGCCTACAATGGCGGTACGCACGCCGTCGCGCATTATTCTGCCGGTGTTAAACCCTTCCGCAAGCCGCCCAAGCTCTGCTCGGAGCGCAGACAGCTTCGCCTCTACCTCTTCCGCCTCAGGCTGCTCCACCTCCTCGGGATAGTCTGCCGCCGCCGACACATGGGCGGCAAGGGACAAAACTCCATCTCGAATTTCAGCGATTTTTCGCGCCAACTCTCCCGTCAGCGAAAGCGCCGCATTGTGCAGTCCCGCCTCGGAGGAGGCATTCATCAAATCCAGCACCGCCTCGGCACCGGACAAATCCGTTTTTCCGTTTATAAAGGCTCTGCGGGTAAACTCGCCCGCCTCTGCCATCCTCGCACCGCTCTCCAAAATGCCGCCGAGGATTTTCTCAGCCGCAAGGAACCCACCGTGGCAGTTGATTTCCACCACATTCTCGCCGGTGTAGGACTTTGGCGCATACATTACCGCCACAAGAGCCCGATCCAGCATATAGTCGGGATTTTTGCTGTCATACACCCGACAGAGAGTGAGCTTATGGCTCTCCAAATCCGAAAGCTCTCTGCCGCCCGGTTTGACCATCCGTGCGGCGATTTCAACGGCATCGCTGCCGCTCATGCGAATAATGGCGATGCCCCCCGCTCCTCTCGGGGTGGCAATCGCCGCAATGGTATCATTCAATTTCATATATATCACCGTATATCAGTTTTTGCGGATATTATTGACCAAATCCTCCAGCTTTTCCGCAAGCTCCTTGTCGCCCTGCAAGCTCTTTCGAACCTTCTTTACCGCACTCATAACGGTTGAATGGTCACGGTTAAACTCCTCGCCAATCCTCGGGTAGGATTCGTCAAGCACCTCTCGTGCCAGATACATTGCAATATGCCGCGGATACGCAATGTCGTTGGAACGCTTCTTTGTCACCAGCGAGCCGGACGGCAGATGATAATACTTTTCAACCTCGTCGATAATCACCGAAATGGTAATGTTCCGCTTCGGAAGTGTGGATATAATCTCTTTCAGTGCCTTTTGCGCAAGCTCTATTGATATGGTGTTTGTCCTCTCTATTCCCGCATACGCCAGAATCCGCTTGACTGCGCCCTCAAGGTCACGCACGTTGGATCTGATATTATTTGCCACATACTCGATAATCTCCTCGTCAAAGGTGAAATATTCGTTCTCTATCTTACTTTTGAGTATGGCGATTCTGGTTTCATAATCCGGTGGCTGAACATCCGCCAAAAGACCCATTGAAAACCTTCCCTTTATTCTGTCGGTCAGGTGCGGTGTCTCGGACGGAAGTCTGTCCGATGTCAGCACTATCTGATTTCCCGCATCGTAGATTGCATTAAAGGTATGGAAAAATTCCTCCTGTGTCACCTCTTTATTGGCGAGGAACTGCACGTCGTCCACAAGAAGAAGATCTACCGTTCTGTACTTGTTCCGAAACTCTCGGTTGCTCTTTTCTCGAATTGCGTTGACCAGCTCATATGTAAACTTTTCACTCGTGGTATATAAAACCTTCTTGTTTGGATAAAGCTCGTGAAACTTATTGCCTATCGCCTGCAGAAGATGCGTCTTTCCGAGCCCGCTTCCGCCGTACAGAAACAAGGGGTTGTACTTCCTTCCCGGGGTTTCCGTAACGGCAAGAGCCGTCGAATACGCCAAATCGTTATTGCCGCCGACAACAAAGTTATCAAAGGAATAGCGTTCGTTAAGTCCGCTGGCAAATTCCTCTCCCGAATCGGCGGCGGCAGACGTGCCGGGCAGCTCTGCCTCGACCGTCACATTCAGCTCATATGTCCGCCCCGCCGCCATCTCTATGCAGCTTTCAAGCATAGAACGAAACTTCGTCACCAGCATATTCTTATTTAAGCTGTTCTTGACCGAAAGAACAATCTCATTGCCCTTTATCTCCACCGGTTCCACAGTCTTTATCCACGTTTCAAAGGAAACAGCCGAAATCTCCTCCGCCATCTGCGCAAGAACACTGTCCCATATTTCATTTATCTCATTCACTTACCTAAACCTCCGGTACTGTTCGAAAATATCTGCCACGACTTATGCGGGTCAATGACCCTTATTCTTATCCGTAACAAGCCTGTAACAATTATAATATCAGAAAATCAAAAATAATTCAACACCTATTTTTAAATTTTATTTTCCAAATAATTGCATAAAATGCCCCGCTCCACCAAATGTTGTTGACTCACCTTCACCCGGCAACTATATCTTTGAATTTTCACAGAAAAAAATTTTTTGATAAATTGTAAATTTTTCTTGCTTTATGCCCTGCTGTGTACTATAATAATACTTATCAAACTGAATTTAAGGAGCCTCGAGTTATGAACAGCAATAATTACAACAATGGTTACAGCGGCGGCAATCCGAGCGGCGGCTATAACAACAATTACAATAACGGAAATTTTAACAACAGCAACAATTACAATAACCAAAACCGCAGCTATCCGAATCCCGGATATCCGAACGGAAATAACGGGCGTACGTCTAACGGCGGATATTACCGAAATCCGAACGGCGGCAAAAAGCCGGGCGGAAACGGGCCTATAATTGCGTTGGTATCCATCCTCGGCGCTCTGCTTGTTGCGGTTATTGTATTTATCATTCTATGGCTCACCGGCATTATCGGAAGCAGCAAGCAAAGCGACACCGCTCCGGTACAGCCTCAGCCTCAAGTCGAACAGGCGGCACCGACCGAGCCTCAGCCCGTCGCCATGTTTGTGGCCAATGTGGAGCATTCCATTTACTTCAGAAACTCCCCCTCGGAGCTTGACTCGAATATTATCGGCGAAATTCCGCTTGGGACACAGGTTTCATTCATAGAGAATACCGATGCGATATTTGCAAAAATCAAGTACAACGGCCAAGAGGGCTATGTTAAACGAGAATATCTTTCCGCAACTCAGCCGCAGCCAAAGGCTTCGGCATCCTCCGGTGACACAACCGTAAAATACAGTATGTATGTGGTAAATGTCAAGAATTCAATATATTTGAGGAAAGAGCCTGTCGAAAACAGCTCAAACATCATATGCGAGATTCCTCTCGGAAGTGAGGTTGGCTTTGTGGAAAGAACAAACGGAACCTTCATGAAGATATATTATCAAGGCAAGTACGGCTATTCAAAGGCAGAATATCTCTCCACCTCGCCACCCTACTCCGGCGGTTCCGTGTATATGACGGTCTGCAATGTTAAGACCTCAATCTACCTTCGCAAACAGCCTGTCGAGGACAGCTCAAACATAATATGCGAAATTCCCGTAAATTCCACCGTGGAATTTCTCGGAAACGCCAACGGAACATTTTATAAAATCCGCTGGAACGGGAAGGAAGGATATGCAAAGTCGGAATACTTAAGATAGATTATCAAAGGAGTTTATTATATGAACAGACGCAGAAACAATAACAAATACATATTTTTAGCCGCCGCAATAGTCGGCGCAGGGATACTTCTTGCCGCTGTTTATATAGTAATACTCTACTCTGTGGGAGCGATCGAAATCGGCGGAAAAAGCAAGCTCGCCGAGGTCGTTGTACCCGAGCCCGCGCCGGAGACCTCGCAGTCCTCGGATACTCCGCAGGAGTACGAACCGACTGCGCCGCCGGAGAAGGCTCCCTCCGAGAGCGTAGACCCTGCATCCGATGCACCGTCGACTGCACCGTCCGCCGAAAAACCCGCTCAAAGCCGAGGAATAATCGTTATCGACCCCGGCCACGGAAAATCCTCATCGGCGATGTCGGAAACAGAGAAAATAAATGACGGATGGATATACAATGCCCAAAAGGGCGGTTGGGGTGAGTGGCGACACTGGAAAAGCAACACCATGTGGAACGACTGCAACGGCAGCGGCTGCAGCGGCAGAGCACCGCAGAACGGCGGCTGCTGGTATCCTATCGGTGCCGGTGACCGCGACACCGAACCGCAGATTAACCTAAACAACGCCCTTGCCGCAAAGCTTTATCTCGAGGGCATGGGCTATGAGGTACGCATGACCCGAAGCAGCAATAATACCAACCCATCCATGACTCAGCGTCTGAAATACTGTTACCCGAATCTCGATACAACTCAACCGCCCGACGCAGACGCATTTGTCTGTCTGCACTCCAACGCCGGCGGCGGCAGAGGCAGCTACTACATCGCCTTATCGGGGCTGTATGACCAGGCAGGAATCTCTCCGGATTATATCACAAGCGGGAACGCCCTCGGTCAGAGTATAAACAGCCGTATCGTCTCCGAAACACAGCTTTCGGCGGCAGGCTCAAACGGCAGATATGACGGCTATCCAACTCTTGTACTGTTCTGTAAATCGCCAATCACGATTGCCTACATGGAAATCGGCTTTTTCGACAACGCCTCCGACCTCGCTGTATTAAACAGCAGCTCGGACGCCATAGGCAAGGCAATTGCCGAAGGCATTAACGATTACATGGTATCCTCCGGCAAAGCAAAATAGGCTTATTTATCGCCTTCATTTAAAATGCCCTTATTTAAAAACCGTTTTAGCCGCTTGCAAAATACAAAGCCGCATAAAATCAGTATATAACTCCGTAAAATCCGAAATAATTTTTTCTTTGCAGTTGGACTTGGCAACTGTATGGGCATAGGGCAATTATTCAGTAAAATTATTTCGGATTTATACTTTGTACAATGTTGCCTTGCAAGGTAAGTGGAGAAAACAAGCCATATAAAATATCAAAATATACTATTTATCGTTTTCTCATTTTACAAGCAGCTATAAAAACTATTAAAAAACGCCCTTTCGGAATATTCTCCGAAAAGGCGTTTTCTAACGGTATGATATTTTTCACTGTCAAAAAAATTCCTGCTGCGGCTCAATACAAGCCCTTATCGGTAAGCTCCTTGAATGCGGCGCGAACAACGTCTGCATCCTCGCCGTAGGTCACGCCGTACCACTTCTCGTTTGTATCCAGAACCTTAACTCTGCGTCCCTCCTCACGGATTCTTTTATCAATTATGGTAGGAAGGCAGAATTCCGTCTTGGGCTCATTTATATTCTCCTTTAAGAAAATCTCAAACTCCTTGTCGAGATAGTCAAAGATACCAACGTCCAAGCCCCACATATTCATGGAAACAACCGTATCGAGATCAAGTCCGGAATTTCTATCTATCTCGTGGGTCTCGGTAATCTTTTTAAGATATCCGTTTTCGACCTCGCACACTCCTCTGGACACCGTTCCGTTGTCCGACAGAGTATTCCCAAGGCGGTAGCCTGCCATGCACATCTCGGAATTATTACTCAGGTAGTCATACATAACCTTGTATACGCTCTTGCCGTAGTAATCATCGGCATTGATAACCAAAAACGGATTTCTGACCTTTTCTCCGGCACAGAGGATAGCCTGACCCGTACCCCAGGGCTTTGCTCTGCCGGCCGGGGTCTTAAAGCCGTGCATATGGCTGTCTGCATCCTGAAAAACATACTCTGTATCTATACTCTTTTCTATACGCTTGCCGCAGGCTTCGCGGAAGTCATGCTCTATATCCCGCCTAATTATTATAACCGCACGGTCAAACCCTGCCTCTACGGCATCATAGACCGAATAGTCTATGATAAGCTGCCCGTCGGGGCCGAGGGGCGCAGCCTGCTTTAAGCCTCCGTAGCGGCTTCCCATACCTGCTGCCATAATTACAAGTTCTGTATTCATAATAATCTCCATTCCGCCGCCCTGCGTCGGCACAAATAGTAATTAAATTTCTCTTATCCGCAGGGCAAGGAATGATAAGAG
>CACXES010000147.1 GCA_902766745.1 uncultured Ruminococcus sp. | reverse complement strand
GATAGGGTGACTTTTCGGGTCACCCTGTCATTTTTCATATATAATACCTATACGGTACTATTCCTTGATTTCTCCCGCTAATTTAAAGGCAAATTTTGCCACGATAACAGCAATTATCTCATTTATAATGGCTGCGGCAACAATTGTTCCCGACACAATGGATGCAAGAGACGGATCGATTGCACTCAAAGTTGTGACGGCGATGCCTGTAAATACCAAGGACACGCCTGAATGAGGCAATAATGTAAATCCGAGAAATTTCGTAACTGCAGGGGCTGCTTTTGATATCTTTCCTCCCAGATATGCGCCGCCGATCTTCCCTGCCGCCCTTGAGATAATATATACCGCCGTGAACAAGCCTGCCCCTGCTATCAGACGGTAATCAAGGGGCATACCCAAATTTACAATAACAATAACAAGAGAAAGATTCAGTATGGGACTGTAAAGCTTCAGCGTCGGCGCCAGCTCTTCTTCGGGTACCGAGTTTGCAACCGTTGCGCTGAACGCCATGCCGACCAGCAGGTAATTAAGGCTGAAGGAATGGAATACGAACTTATCAACAGCCAAGCCGCACAGCACCGATATGCAGAGAATCGCCACCATAAGTGCAAATCTCATTACACTGTTTTTTGATAGTTTCATCAGGAACGCCGCGACCAGCCCTGTCAGTATTCCAATTACGAACGGAAGCAAAACAATTCCTGCTATAGCTATGGGCGAAGATGCACAGGCGCCGCCTGCCCCGCTTACAATTGAGATGACCGTTAAGAAAACAATAACGCCGATGATATCGTCAATTGCCGCAAATTGTATTATTATTTATATTTACATCACACAGGAAAAAATCTTTTAGTTTCTGCTGTGTATTGAAATAATTTTCAATATATGGTATACTATACGCATAGGCTCATGCCTAAATTATTTTTTGGAGATTGCTGTTTGAAGAAAAACAACACCTTGGATATTGCAGCGTAACCGAGAGGTTCTCTGCTATCCGCCCGAACCTCTCATAGGATTGATTCGTCACAATAATATCGGAGGTAAAAAATGAAAAATTTGACGATACGTTTAGAAACGGAAAAAGACTACAGAGCAGTAGAGGAGCTTACACGCGAAGCATTTTGGAACGTCTACAAGCCCGGTGCCGACGAGCATTATTTCGTCCATATGATGCGCTCTCATCCCGACTTTATTCCCGAGCTTGCGTTTGTACTTGAAAAAGACGGCGAGATTATCGGAAACATCATGTACACCAAGGCGTGGCTTGAGGATGAGCAGGGAGAACGGCGGGAGATTCTTTCCTTTGGCCCGCTATGCGTTTCCCCGAAGTATCAGCGAACGGGACTGAGCCGCCTTTTGATAGAGCACTCCTTTGAAAAGGCACGGGAGATGGGCTATGATGTGAACATCAACCTCGGCAACCCCGCAAACTATGTGGGGCGAGGCTTTGTAAGCTGTAAAAAGAAGAACGTCTCTTTCATGCTTGACGGAAATTTCCCGACGGCGCTTCTCGTTTGCGAGCTTGTCCCCGGTGCTCTCGATGGCAGAAAGTGGATGTACATTCCGAGCACTGCCGCCGACTGCTGTGAGGACACCGCCGCGGCAGCAGCCTTTGACGCCGCATTTCCTGCAAAGGAAAAGGCGTGGATGCCGAGCCAGGAGGAGTTCTATATCTACAGTCATTCTTCGGTAGTCCGCTAAACGTAAAAAATCCGATGAGGCACATTAAATTTCACCTCATCGGATTTTTTCTATTGATTATAAGTATAGCGCAGACTCAATATAGGGTTCAAGAGAACTTTCAAAGCCCGCACAGCTCTGTAAGCACTGTGTTATCATACAATATCGTTATCTCTGAACTGCAGAGCATAAAGGTCGCGATAGGTTCCTCCGTTTGCCATAAGCTCCTCGTGTGTACCGCGTTCCGTAATTCTGCCGTCCATGACAACCGCAATTTCGTCAGCGTTACGGATAGTGGAAAGCCTGTGAGCTACAACAAGAGTTGTTCTTCCGCGGCAAAGCTC
>CACXES010000146.1 GCA_902766745.1 uncultured Ruminococcus sp. | reverse complement strand
TGCTCCCACACAAGTGGAGTGTGGTACTGAATTCCGCACTGGAACAGTCTGACTTGTGTGGGAGCATTTCAGGCACGACATACCTATATCTGTCAGAAGGCTTTTAGTGATTTCGTCCGGCATTGAATACCTTTGGGAAAGATACCGGAGCGAAGCTCCGAGCTCACCGTTCGGACCGCCGTACTGTGCAACAATGAACTGTGCAAGTCTTGGATTTGTCGATTTGATATTTACCGGATACTGTAATCTTTTTTGATATTGCCACATAATAAATCCCCCCTTACATGTGTTCCCAAGGCCACGGACTGTCAATCCAGTTCCAGCGTTCCATATCCTGTGATGCGGCTGCTGTCAGGGGACCGAACCTCGCCTGGAATTCATCGCGCAGCTCTGTCGCTCTGTCAGACATTTTATGAAACATTGCGATTGCATCCTTATCGTCGGGATGCGTGTCAAGGTACAGATTCCAGTCATATGCGGCAAAAGCATATGCGCCAAGCTTTTTCAGCAGCGATGCTCTGTCGTTTGACTGCGTTTTGTTATCGGAGGTCATCTGATTTTCATTCATGCTTATCCTCCTCGAATATTATATCGCCTTTCACCTGGTGTCCGTAAACGCCAAGAGGCTTGTTGAGTATCGGAAAAATGGTTCCGTTTTCATAGCCTTCTTCGGGCGAAAAGATGTTGCGCATTTCCGCCTGCTGAATAGGCACATACGCATAACCTACCATTGGCATGGCAATAGGCGCAGTTTCGTGTTCAAATGGCATTGCCTACTACTTCCTTTCCGTGTTATTAATATGAGACATATGCCTGTCTCTGTATCATAATACGAAAATACCGCTGAATATGTTACTGATTTACATTTTGACTTGTTTTTTAAAAAACAGTTCATATGATTGACAACTTCAGAAAAATATAAAATAATATAAAAAAATATATAAAAATGTCTTGATTTATTAATCGATATAGTGTATACTGATATATAATTATAAAATATGCAAGCTATGAGAATCATAAAATAGCATCGGGGTGGGAATATGCATTTTGAAGAAGAAAATATATTGGATAACGTAGGACGATTTTTGATATGCGGAGCTTGTCATAAATTAATCGGATATGTCAATACCGGGACATGGGGTAAAATATTTTGTATGTGCAAGTGCAGAGGCGGCGTAGGGAGAAAGATAAAGAGCATAACAGGACATTCTATTGGTGAAAACAACCAAGGGAGAGGCACACTTTATATATGCGGTGATGATTATATATGTCCGCGGTGCGGAAATATGGTGTTCAGGATCTATAAAGACCGCATTATAAACTTTGCGTTTCACGTAAGGTGCGCCTGCGGAGCCGAGTATTCATGTGCCAAAAAGCTGGAGCGAAGCGAACGCCGTCTGGCATCCAGAGGCATTAGCGTAGACTTCCTGAAAAAACAGATCGAGTCCGGGGAGAAGCGGAAGGCATAACGGGATTCGTAAAAAGTTAAACGTTTTTGATACGACGATAATGTGAAGATAAAAACAGAGCGCAGGCAAAAGCGTGATTTATGCTGCTTTTGTCTGCGCTCTGTTCAGTGTCGGTCATAGAGGCTTTTGCCGTTTGAGTCGATAACGACAATGGCGGGAAAGTCTGAAACCGTAAGCCTGCGTATGGCTTCGGCGCCCAAATCGTCATATGCGATAACTTCGGCGGAGGTAATGCTTTTTGCAATCAGCGCACCTGCCCCGCCTATTGCACCGAAGTAGACCGCTCCGTATTTTTTCATTGCGTCAATAACCTCGGGGGAGCGTTCGCCCTTGCCTATCATTGCAGTCTGACCCATGGATATAAGGGTCGGAGCGTAAGCGTCCATTCTGCCGCTTGTCGTGGGTCCGCAGGAGCCGATAACCTGCCCGGGCTTTGCCGGAGCGGGACCTGCGTAGTATATAGTTAAATTTTCAAGCTCCATGGGCGGTTTTTTCCCTTCGGAAAGCTCCTCAAGAAGCCTCTTGTGCGCCGCATCGCGTGCGGTGTATATAGTGCCGCTTATCAATACCCTGTCACCGGCGTTGAGCTCTCGTGCTGTGTCACGGGTTATGGGAGTTGTCAATTTTACTGTCATTTGGAATTTACCTCCTGCGAATCATTCTCAAGATCAATCATGTCAAACACACTGTTTAAAATAAAGTCGGCACCGTTATCGGTGAAGTATCCAAGCATACCGTCACCCTCGACACCGGTCAGCACGCCGAGGAAATCAAATCCCGCAGCCTTTGCCGAAAGCAGGTCGCTCGGAGCGTCACCGACGATAAGTGTACGGGAAAGCTTTGCTTTATCAAATTTTCTTTCATATATTTCTCTGTCGGAATATTCGCCCCCGAGTGCAGCTTTTAAAAATACAAACGGATCGGGTTTTGCAAGCGGAAGCTCGGGCTTTAGAGCGGACTCTGCTGCGCAAACCTCATCGAAGGATGCGAACAGAGACTTGTCGAAAAATTCATACAAGCCGTTTGCCGAAAGCGGAAAATCAATTTCAGCCTTGGGTCTGCCGGTGCCTATTCCGAGCCTTAAGCCGCGAGTCTTAAATGCCTTGAAAAGCTTTTCAAGGTCGTTGGAATCGAAAAGCAGCGTTTCCGATACCTTTATTCCGTCGAGCTCGCCGCAGCCGCTGTACCAAAGGTCAAAGGTGTCAAATAACTCGCGCCAGAAGCCGTTGCCACCACGTTTGAAATGCTCTGCGGGGTAGTTGGGTATGGTTTGAGCGGCAAGCTCACCCAGGGCAAAGTACAGCTCAGGCACATGCTGCTCTATATTCTCTATAAACATACACACACTTTGAAAGTGTGAAGCGTCCATCGTGTCGAGCTCGGGATTTATGTACTTTGAAACGCAGAACACAATGTACAGCAAATCCCAGTTTGTATTTACGCCGAGCCGCTTCACGGCGCGGACTGTTCGTCCTCCGCACATTACCGTATTGTATATATGCTCATACTGCTTACGACAGCAGGGACGATCAATTCCGCATATGCCGTAATGCTCATGGCTCAGCAGAAGGTCATAAGCGGCGAGAGCGGCACTCTGCCAATAGGCAAGCTCCGAGGTGATGACGCCGTCCATGTCAAATATTATCTTGTCATAGTTATTCAGATTCAGTTTCATATACTACCTCTCCGGCAACACCCGAGGTTTTTCCAATTCGGTTAGGGTCAACGGACAGGGCACAGCCCAAGGCAATGCCGAAGGCACGGTATACTGCCTCCCATATATGGTGGCCGTTTTTCCCTTTTTCGATATCAATGTGCAGGGTGCAGCGTGCGCCTTGAGCAAAGCCGTCGAGGAAGGTAATAAGCTCCTCGGAGGGCATTCCCTCCACACTCTCTCCGTATTCGACAGCAGAGGTAAAGTCAAGCAGGGAACGATCCTCAAAGGATATGGCGGCCGACGTCTTTGCCTCATCTATTATGCCGACAGAGAAGCCGTAGCCGGAGGGTCGGTTTTGCTTTACAAATTCACCGACCGCTCTGCCGAGCGTCATTGATACGTCCTCGCAGACAAGATGAATAAGCGAAAAATCAGGCATTTCGAGTTCAATATCTATATTCAAGCCTGCACGCCATGCAATATGCTCAATCATGTGGTTTAAAAACGGGAGCGGAGTGCGGATGTGCTTCCTGTAATCCGCCTTGAGCTCGCCCTTTTCGATCTCGACCCGAACATAGCTTTCGCTTGTTCGGCGTGTAACCTTAACCTTGTTTTTCATGAATACCATTCCTTTCGGCTTGTATTTCGGCTTATAGCCTGTGAATTCGGAATTTCGGGATATACGCTGTCTATTTTCTGTCCTTTACCGCAAGACCGTGAGTGTCAAAGCCTTCGACCTTGGCAAAGCGGTACGCATGATTACGAACCATTTCAAAGCCGTCGCGGCTTGCGTAGCCGACGGAGGAACGCTTTAAGAAGTCCATGACGGAGACACTTGAATATGTCTTTGCGGATTGACCTGTCGGCAGAATTGCGTTCGGGCCGAGGACAAAGTTACAAAGTGTGACAGGTGTGTAATCGCCGAGAAGTATTTCGCCGGCATTCTTGATTTTCGGCAGAACCTCGAAGGGCTTTTCGGTCATAACCTCCATATGCTCCGGGGCGTATTCGTTCACAAACGCAATACTTTCCTCAAGGCTGTCGGTGATTACAGCACCGCCGTAGGTTGAAAATACGGTATTGACAAAGCTGCGACGTTTATCGGAAATTTTTTCAAGCTGACGCTCTACAATAGGTATTGCCTTTTCCACAAGCTCTGCGCTGTTGGTAACAAGAATGGATGCCGAGTCGGGGCCGTGCTCCGCTTCAATCATCCAGTCGAGAGCTACCTTTTCCGGATCGGCGTTCTCGTCGGCGAGAATAATGCACTCGCTGGGGCCTGCGGGCAGGCCTGCGTCGATGTAATTTGCAAGAACACGCTTTGCCGCAGTTGCGTACGAGTTTCCCGGCCCTATTATCTTATGACACTTAGGTATGGTTTCGGTGCCGTAAGCCACAGCGGCAACGGCCTGGATTCCGCCAACCTTGTATATCTCTGAAATGCCGATTATCTTTGCGGCGGCGAGAATTGCGTCATCTACATCGCCGTTTTCGTTGGGCGGCGTCACAACCACGATGTTTTCAACTCCGGCAACAACAGCAGGGATACCGAGCATGAGCATAACGGACGGAAAGCTGCCCTTGCCGCGGGGAACGTAAAGACATACATCCACAATCGGTGTTGTTTTTTCGCCGACGAGCAGACCCTTGTCCACCTCAGTGAACCACATCTCCTCCGGCAGCTGCTTCTCGTGAAAATCATGAATATTTTTAGCGGCGTATTCGATAGAAGTACGTGTTTCGTCATCAAGTCGGTTATAGCCGACTTCTATCTCTTCGGGCTTAACCTTTATTCTGTCGCGGGTAAGCTGTACGCGGTCAAACTTCGCAGTGTACTCCAGAACAGCCTCGTCGCCTCTCTTTTTAATATCGTCGGAAACCTCTTTGGCAAGCTGCATCTGCTCGCTTATATCGATTTCGGCACGCTTCATTATGAAGTCCTTTTGCTCCGAGGTCATTTCGGACAGTTTATAAATATTCATGATTTAATCATCCTTTCGTTTGTTTACAAATTATATACTGGTTTATTATACAATAATCGGACGCAGACCGCAAGGGGGAAAGGCAAAATTTCTGCATATTCTACAAATATTTTCAGATTATGCCTCGGTATTGGGACATTATTTCATATACACGGTCAAGCTCAAGCTCGGATTTCCAAAGCTTCAAAGCCGCCTTATCCTTTAAAACGGCAGAGGCGTTTTTGGCGACGGGCAGAGAAGAGGTGGATTTTGCAAGGCGTATGACGGCTCGTCCGACCTCGCTGAAGCATAAAATTTTGATGTACAGCGGAAGTGAGGGGGAGTTGCCGCGCGTTATGCCCAGATATGCACACAGGAGTGCACGGCGGATTCGGGCATAGGCATAGCGCTTTGATTTGACCTCGGCAGTCAGCTCATCAAGACTTTCTGCGGTCATGGCTGCGCTTTTGATTTTGTTTTCAAGACCTTCGGATATATCCGGAACCTCGGAGAGCCTTTCCCGGGAAATAAGGCACAGAGCGGACAGGATTGCCTTATCCGCCGCGGTGCGGTCAAAGGGCTTTGAGCCTTTATAAAGGTCAAATGCGGAGGAGGGAACAAGATCACGAACACCTAAAAGGCTTTCGGGCAAGATGCTTCGTATATACGATGCAGAGGCGTAAATACCTCGGCTTTCCGTATCGTGATGTCCGGTGCCTATACGCTGAATCAGTACCGGTTGTATATCCGATTTATGTTTTATCAGGGCTTTTAAATATTCTATCGCAAGCAGATTATTGGGGCGGCACAGAATTTCGGCTGTTCCGCCGCCGAGAATTTTATCTGCTGCCGATGCTCGGGCGGCGGCGTACGGAATGCCTTCGGCAAGCTCGGCAGTAAGAAGTCTTTTAAATTCCGGCGTTTCGTCGGCAAAAAGCGCCGCAATGCTTTGCAGATCGGAGAGGCTTTCATGCTCCGCACCGAATACAAGATAATCCACACATCCGAGGGAGTCTAAGGTGTATACAGCGGCAGAGGCGTAGCCTTCTGCGGAACGCAGAACAAATGCCGAGGGATTTTCCAGAACCAGATCGGCGCCGCACAGAACGGCGGCCTCGGCACGGATATTCTTGTCATATATTGCAAAGTCGCCGCGCTGGACAAAGCTTCCGCTCATTAAAGCAACTACGGCATCACAGCAGGTCAGCTCACGCACTTTGTCGAGCTGATATTTATGACCGTTGTGAAACGGGTTATATTCACAGATAACGGCAGATATTTTCATATGCCGTGCACCTCCGTCGTTTTTATTGATATTATTTATTGAATTATAACATTTAATTCCGAATTGTCAAGTATAACCCAAGCACAGATGTCCGCTGCCTCTTTAGATCTGATACAGAGATATAAATTAAACATGAGGGGATTAACACGGTATTTTGTATAATTTTTTGCAAAAAATCAACAAATCTATATTTTTTTTGCAAAATACTCTTGTATAATAAAAATTTTTGTTATATAATAGAAAGTACAATGTGTTAATTTTGATCTAATCAATACGGAGGCTATGGAAATGAGTAAATTTTTGGAAACAATCAAGGAAAGGGCAAAGGCCGACAAGAAGACCATTATCCTTCCCGAGTCTATGGACAGGAGAACCTATGAGGCTGCGGAAAAGGCCTTAAAGGAGGATATTGCCAACATCATTATAATCGGTACTCCTCAGGAGATTGAAGAGTACGGACGCGGCTTTGACATATCCGGTGCGGTTGTTATCGACCCGAATACATACGAAAAGACAGAGGAGTATATAAACCTTTTTGTTGAGCTGAGAAAAGCAAAGGGTCTGACCTATGAGGAGGCAAAGGCTACCGCTCTCGGTGATTATATGTACTATGCGTGTCTTATGGTAAAGGCCGGAGATGCGGACGGTGTTGTATCAGGTGCCTGCCATTCAACGGCGAATACTTTAAGACCCAGTCTTCAGATAATAAAGACCAAGCCCGGCGTAAAGCTTGTTTCGGCGTTTTTCCTTATGGTTGTTCCCGATTGCGAATACGGTGCTGACGGTGCGTTTGTGTTTGCCGACAGCGGACTTGAGCAGAATCCCGACCCCGAGAAGCTTGCCGCTATTGCCGAGTGCTCTGCGGAGTCTTTTGAGCTTCTCGTTCAGAAGGAGCCGGTTGTCGCTATGCTGTCACATTCCACAAAGGGCAGTGCAAAGCATGCTGATGTAACAAAGGTTGTTGAAGCTACCCGTATCTGCAAGGCGGATAATCCGAATCTTAAGGTTGACGGAGAGCTTCAGCTTGATGCGGCGATCGTTCCGTCGGTGGGCGCATCCAAGGCTCCGGGGAGTCCCGTTGCCGGACATGCAAACGTTCTTGTATTTCCTGACCTGGATGCCGGAAACATCGGTTACAAGCTTGTACAGCGTCTTGCAAAGGCGGAGGCATACGGCCCCGTGACCCAGGGTATAGCAAAGCCGATAAACGACCTGTCGAGAGGCTGCAGTGCCGATGATATTGTGGGTGTTATCGCAATTACCTGTGTGCAGGCTCAATAAGGCGAGTGCAGGTATAAAATACGTGTGTAGGCACAAAAATAAGAGAAATTCTACTTGCAAGTATGATTTGAAAGGGGTAAAATAAATGAAAATTCTGGTTATCAATGCGGGCAGCTCCTCGCTTAAATATCAGCTTATCGATATGGAAAACGAGAGCGTTATGGCAAAGGGCTTATGTGAGAGAATAGGTATAGAGGGTTCAAAGCTTAACCATACACCAAACGGCGGAGAAAAGGTAGTTATCGAGAAAAACATGAAGGATCACTCCGATGCCATCGCTATGGTTCTTGAGGCTCTGACCGACAAGGAATACGGTGTTATCGGCGATATGAGTGAGATTTCGGCGGTGGGACACAGAGTGGTTCACGGCGGCGAGCTCTTCAGCGGTTCGGTGGTTATCGACGACAAGGTCAAGGAGGCGATAAAGGAATGTACGCCTCTTGCGCCGCTGCACAACCCGGCAAACCTTATCGGAATCGAGGCGTGCGAAAAAACTATGCCCGGTGTTCCGCAGGTAGGCGTGTTTGATACGGCGTTCCACCAGACGATGCCCAAGGAGGCGTATATGTATGGGCTTCCTTATGACTTATATACCGATTATAAAGTTAGACGCTATGGCTTCCACGGTACGTCCCACAAGTATGTGAGTGTGCGTACGGCGGAGATTTTAGGTAAGGCTCCGGAGGATTTGAAGATTATCACCTGTCACTTGGGCAACGGCTCGAGCATTACGGCGGTTGAAAACGGTAAGTCGGTGGGAACCTCTATGGGATTTACTCCCCTTGCCGGAACGGTTATGGGCACGAGGTGCGGAAGCATTGACCCTGCTATTGTTAAATTCATTGCCGAAGCCAAAAATGTTTCCGTTGCAGAGGTTGACACTCTGATGAACAAGGAGTCGGGCGTGTACGGTATTTCCGGTGTCAGCAGCGACTTCCGTGATTTGGATGCTGCCGCAGCGGAGGGCAACGAGCGTGCAAAGCTTGCACTTGATATGTTTGTCTACAGCGTGCGCAAGTATATAGGTCAGTATATAGTTCAGATGGGCGGCGTTGATGTGATTGTATTTACGGCGGGCGTTGGTGAGAACGATGCAAAAATGAGAGAGGCGATTACACGCAATCTCGAGTTTTTGGGCATCGAGCTTGACAAGGAGAAGAATGCCTCCGTCAGAGGCAGAGAGGAAATTGTCAGCACCGAGGGAAGCCGCGTAAAGGTTGTTGTTGTTCCCACAAACGAGGAGCTTATGATTGCCCGTGATACAAAGGAGCTTTTGAAATAGCTTAATTCGGATTTGGGCTGCCGTGTAATGATAGTGAATATCACGCTTTTGACAGTGAATATCACATTATTGTTGCACGGCATTTTCATACACAAACAGAAAGGCGGCTGAGTGGCACGAATGAGCGAAAACGAATTCAATTACGAAAAAATGTCGGACGAAGAGGTTGTTGAGCTTTCGGCAAGCGGCGACAGGCGGGCAACCGAGTATATTCTTTCCAAGTATAAAAACTTAGTCAAAAGCCGTGCAAAGGCTTATTTCATAGCCGGAGCCGACCATGACGATATTGTGCAGGAGGGGATGATCGGGCTGTTCAAGGCGGTGCGGGATTTTGACATTACGAAGCAGCCCACCTTCCGCGGCTTTGCGGAGATATGCGTAAAGCGTCAGATAATTACTGCGATAAAGGCGGCGGGACGGCAGAAGCATTTGCCTCTTAACTCATATGTTTCGCTGAGCGATCCTGTGTATGAGGATAATGCCGACAGGACGCTTGTGGATATGATTGCGGAGAGGCAGTCTGCCGATCCGGAGGAGGTGTTTCTCCGGCGTGAAAGAGCGGAGATGATAAATGCCGAAATTGAGGATAAACTCAGCGATTTGGAAAAAACGGTCTTGTCACTTTATCTGGGAGGAATGAATTATCAGGAGATTGCGGCGGAGCTTAAGCGTACGCCGAAATCTATAGATAATGCCTTACAGCGGGTCAAGCATAAGCTATATAAAAACAACGGATAAAACTTACGGTCGCTGCGGAGGTGATTTGGTTGAACCTGTTTTACGAGCAAAGAAATGTGCGAATCTGTGCGCTCAGAGGTGAGCTTGAGTGGGAGACGCATCTGCATAATGAAATAGAGATTGTGTGTATGAGACAGGGGACTTGCGATGCATACATAGACGGTGCGAAATATGAATTGACACAGGGAGACTGTCTTATTGTATTTCCGAACAGAATACACGATTTCAGAAACGGACACGGCGATATGGCTGATGTTCTGCTTGTTTCGCCTGCCGCAATGACGGAGTACAGCGGAATATTATCAAAAAAGCTTCCCGTATCTCCTTATGTGCCGAAGGTGTCGGAGGAGATAAGAAGGCTGTTTGAAAATGCTTACGAATGCAGCGGGCGGTTTGCGGATTCGATACGATGGGGATACTGCACGGCAATAATAGGGAGTCTTTTTGAAAGCATGGAGTTTCGTGAGGTCGGCAGCAGCGACGGAAAAACACTGCAGCAGATACTTGACTACTGTGCAGAGCACTACAAAGAGGCGATCTCTGTGACAGAGGTAGCTGCGGCGTTGAATTTAAGCGAATCCTATGTGTCGCACATATTCAGTGACAAGCTTTTGATAAGCTTTCGAGGATATATAAATTCAATGCGAATACATGAGGCAATGAAGCTTATTGATGAGGGAAAGCTAAGTAATACGGAAATTGCATATGAAACGGGCTTCGGCACGATAAGGACGTTTAACCGTGCCTTTTCGGCGCATATAGGCTGTACGCCGAGCGAGTATAAGAGAAGAAAATAGGGGTTGCGCAGCAACCCCTATATTTATTTTGATTTACATTTCGCCGGTGTCAAAGTGAGCACCTGCATCGGTGACCGATGCATCGGGAATCAGTGAATCGTCGAAGTGGATTAATACGTCTTGACTTTCGAGAGTATTTTGAAGCTTTTTAACATCAATGCCGTATATGGGGTCATTGTCTTTAATTGCCTGTACAGCGGCACAGCCGGCAGCCTGACCTGTGATTATTGCCGGGGGAATAACCCGAAGCACATCCCAGCCGTAGCCTTCGGCGGATGCAGTCCTGCCTGCTGTTATGATGTTGTCGAAGCCGGTCTTGACCAGAACGCCGTAAGGAACCTCATAAAGATAGTCTCTGCGGTCAAAGTCGCATATTGCGGCGATGGAATCGTCAAAATGTTTGTAAGCATTATCCGCACTGAATGTGGCATCGCCGTCCAAATGACAGGTGGTGCGAAGCTGGGGTATTGTCGGAATACAGAATATGTCACGTTCGCATCTGTTATCGCCCTTTATGTTGTTCAGCATATCTATATGATTTTCGAGAACGTAATTTGTTACGGATTCGGCATCCGCACCCTTCCAAAGCGGCATTCCGTCGGGATGATTGTGTCCGTAGAGGTCAGCGTTGCCGCCGTTGAAAAACTTATACATTTTTCCGATGTCGCCGCTTTCTGCGGCACGGCGGCAGCTTTCCAAATCGGCACCGAAGCCGTACATGGTGTGATAGTTCTCTCCGGTAACAGTCGGCATACCCGAAAGCCGCATAAGGTCTGCGTCACCGGTGGTGTCAATGAACATTTCTGCGGAGTAGAAGCCGCTTCCGTTTTTATTTTCAACAACAACGCCGCAGCAGTGCTTGTCCTCCATTACAGTGCGAGATACCAAGGAATCATACATTATGGATACGCCCTCATTTTTT
The DNA here is from genome assembly GCA_902766745.1 of uncultured Ruminococcus sp. Lineage (GTDB taxonomy): Bacteria > Bacillota > Clostridia > Monoglobales > Monoglobaceae > UMGS1820. The sequence continues at coordinate 13,024 of CACXES010000146.1, read as the reverse complement.
ATATACTCACTCAACGTGAGCATAAATATCGGAGCGGAAAAGCGTGTCAAATATCTCGGTCCGTCTGACGACTGAGTGCCGTTTTTCCAACATTCCGGAACGGTATCGAAGCCGTATTTTATAGAAAGCTGAAAAAGCTCCTCGGCCATGCCCTTGATAATCTGAGTTCCTCTGCCGTTACACATGGGAACAAAAAGGTTGACAAGACCGATCGTAGCAAGCCCGCCGAGTGCGATGCCCTTTTCGATAAGTAAGACGCTTTTGCCAAGGCGTGCGACACTGACCGATGCTGCGACACCTGCAACACCGCCGCCCGCAACAATGACGTCATAGTGACCGCATACGGGAATATCCTGATTCAAAGCAATTGTTTTCATTTTGTTTTATATCCCCCTTAAAAATGATTAAGTCTTAAATCACAGAGCTTAAAGTGTGCCGAAAAGTCTGTCGCCCGCATCGCCGAGACCGGGAACGATATAACAGTTTTCGTTAAGCTCCTTATCGATGACTCCGCAGAAAATCTCTACGTCGGGATGCGCCTCGGTTACTGCCTTTACGCCTTCGGGGGCGGCAATGATGCACATCAGCTTAATTTTTCTTGCACCGTGCTGCTTGAGAAAATCAATGGCTGCGGCAGCACTTCCACCGGTTGCAAGCATGGGGTCGAGAACGATAGCCTGTCTCTCGGAAATATCGTTCGGGAGCTTGCAGTAATACTCAACGGGAACGTGGGTTTCGGGGTCACGGTAAAGACCGATATGCCCGACCTTTGCTGCCGGGATAAGGCTCATGAGAGCGTCAACCATTCCGAGACCGGCACGGAGAACCGGAACCAAAGCCAACTGCTTGGAGATAAACTTGCCGGTTGTCTCGCATATCGGCGTTTTAACGGGGCGTTCCACCATGTCAAGATCTCTCGTTGCTTCATAACCCATAAGGAGAGCTATTTCGTTTACGAGTTCACGGAATTCCTTAACGGGAGTAGCCTCATTTCTCAGAATTGAAATTTTGTGCATTATCAGAGGATGATTCATTTCGTGTACTTGGTTATTCATAATAATCTCCATTCCGCCGCCCTGCGTCGGCACAAAAATAAATTAAATTTCTCTTATCCGCAGGGCAAGGAATGATAAGAGATTATTACGCCCATGTGCGTTTCCGAGGCCATGCCTCGGAAAAATCGCACGGGCAATTAAATCCGCCGGAGGCATAACGTGAAAGGAACTTTCACGTTAATTACCTGTTACCTTTCTGTCCGCAATTTTTAGGCTTGCTGCGAACCGACAAGTCATAATATAAAATTCATTGATTTCCGTAAAATACAATGCTTCATTACATTATAATATATCTTGAAAAAAATCGCAATAGTTTTTTGCAAATTTTTGTATTTATTTGATATCTGACGAGGCTATGATTATATGTCTGCATAAAAACAGCGCCGCAGATCTGCGGCGCCGGGCTTAACTGTTTTCAAGTGCCTGTTCGAGCCAGTATATACCGACATCCAATGCCTTATAAAGACCGTCGCGCTCTGCCTGACGAATGAGCGCAGAGCGGCTGCCATCGTTGGTTTTGAGCTCAACGATAACCTTTTTGGAAAGCTGCAAATCCCCGAGGGGTTCCTGATCCTCGAGGCGGAAGGTTACGACATACTTATCCTCGGGGTTGCCGTAGTATATAGTATTACCGCAGCGCAGCAGGGGCTTACCCTTGTAGGTGAGAAGCTCTTTCTTGTCGCAGTCGGGCTTGCTGCTTATCTTTGCTGTCTTTTTCTCGGTGGGCTTTTTCTCTCTTGTTTCCTTTGTTTCAGCCATAATATCACCGTTCCTTTCTGAAAAGTGTGCGTAGGCTCCGCCTGATTTTTGTCGGCGTCCGACGCATTAATATCATTGTTAAATACAATTCAAATGTAATTTGCAGTATTAATCAAAGATCTATATTCTGATCTCTGCCTGGACCCACTCCGATGGATGAAATCTTGCAACCGCAAAGCTCTTCGATACGGTGCACATACTTTTGAACAGCAGGTGGCAGAAGGCGGAAGTCCTTTATATCGCTTATATCCTCGGTCCAGCCGTCGAGCTCTTCGTAAACGGGTTTGCACTCGGCAAGCTCCTCGAGGGTGGGCGGAAAGTCGTTTATCAGTACGCCGTTTCTCTCGTAGGCGGTACAAATCTTTATCTTCCCTATGCCGCCGAGAGGGTCGATTTTGTTAAGAACGATAGAGGTGAGCGAGTTGGTTCTGACAGCGTATTTCGCAATAACCGCATCGAACCATCCGGTTCTTCTCGGGCGGCCGGTGGTCGTGCCGAATTCGTGACCGTTTTGACGGATCTTTTCGCCGATTTCGTCGTCCAGCTCGGTCGGGAACGGCCCGTTTCCGACCCTGGTGGTATAACCCTTTAAGATGCCGATACATTCGTCAATCATGGTGGGGCCTATGCCGCTGCCGACACATACTCCGCCGGAAATGGGGTGGGAGGAGGTAACATACGGATATGTTCCCAGGTCTATATCAAGAAGGATTCCCTGTGCACCCTCAAACAATACCTCTTTCTGTGCCTTTATGCTGTCATACAGGATAGGCGTCGTATCCGTAACATAAGGAGCGAGGCGCTTTGCGTATGCGGAATACTCTTCTATTATTTCATTTTCGTCAAAGGGCGTGCCGCCGTAGACCAATTCAATTATTTTATTTTTGATTTTAAGGTTCTCGTGAACCATGGTCTTAAATTTTTCGGGATTTATAAGGTCACACATGCGTATGCCGCTGCGCTCGGTCTTATCCATGTAGCAGGGGCCGATACCTTTTTTTGTGGTGCCTATATCACCCTTGCCTCTTGCAGCCTCCGACAGGCCGTCAAGGGCGATGTGATAGGGCATTATCACATGGGCTCTTGCGTCGATTTTAAGATTTTTTGTGCTTATCCCCTGACACTCCATACCGTCGATTTCTTCAAGCAGGACCTTGGGGTCAACAACAACACCCATGCCGATTATGTTAAGCGTTCCGGGATTCAATATACCGGAGGGCATAAGGTGAAGCTTGTAGGTGATGCCGTCCGCCTCGATGGTGTGGCCGGCATTGTTGCCGCCGGAGGTTCTGACAACTACGTCCGACTTTGCGGCAAGTATATCTATGGTCTTGCCCTTTCCTTCATCGCCCCATTGGGCACCGATAACAACTTTTGTAGACATAATTTGCTCCATTCCGCCGCTGTGCGCCGGCATAACATATTGGTTGTGAAGGCTCTTATCCGCACAGAAAAATGATAAGAGATTATATTGTGAACAGTGGTGAGCCGAAGCCGTTTGCGGGCAGGACACCCTTATCTTGTGAACATACAGCTCTATAATACCAAAAACCGCAGTAAAATGCAAGGGGTTTTTTGGCTTATCTGAAATCTTATCCGAAATTTACATTTTTTGGTTTATGTAAAATAATCGCCGTTTCAGCATAGCCGAAGAGCTGTGGTATTGTGCTGCGGCTGCTTCCGAGCGCAGTGCTCACGAGAGCATACGATTCATGAGAGTGCAGCCCATTCCGGCATCCTTTCCGGTGGCGGCAGCCGTTTTCTCGTTGTAGGTCTCAACACCCGAATCGATTTCGTTATCGCTCTTATAGAGTATGTAGGGAACCGGTGCGGAGGTGTGAGTCATGATGTTGAGCGGAGTGGGGTGATCCGGCATAAGCAGAATCCTGTATTCCTCACCGCTTGACTTGAGATAGTCGAGCACGGGCTTTACTATCTTGCTGTCGATAAGCTCAATGGATTTTACCTTGTTGTCTATCTCGTGGCGATGACCGGCTTCGTCTGCTGCCTCAAGGTGAATATACACAAAGTCTGCACCGCTGCTGAGGGCGTTAATCGCAGCCTCGGCCTTTCCGTCGAAGTTGGTATTTACCGTTCCGGTCGCACCCTCGATTTCGGCTATGTCAAGTCCGGCACAACGGCCTATTCCCTTTATGAGATCCACGGCGGAAATAACGGTGCCGTGCAGACCGAATTTATCGGCGTAGGTATCAAGGTCGGGCTTTGTGCCGTTACCCCATATCCAAACCGAGTTTGCCGGATGCAGCCCTCTCCTTTGACGGTCAAGATTTACCGGGTGATCCTTCAATATTTCGTAGCTCTTTTCCATAAGCCCCAGCAGAACATCGTTCTTCGGCAGATATTCACCGATTTTGCGGCCGGAAATATCGTGGGGCGGCGTCAGAGAAAAGTTGTTTTTCCTGTTGTGCCATACAAGCAGGTGGCGATAGCTTGTGCCGCCGAAAAACTCGTATTCATCACAGGAAAGCTTTTCGTTCACGGCGTCAATCAGCTTGTGAGCCTCTTCCGTGGTAATCTCGTCAGAGCTGTAGTCAACCATGGTCTTGTCGGCGTAATTTTCCTCGTCGGACAGGGTAACAACGTTTGCCCTGAAGGTGGTGTCGGTCAGCTCAAGCGGAACACCGATGGATTCTGCCTCCAGCGGTGAACGGCCGGTGTAGTATTTTTCGGGGTCATAGCCGAAAACGGCGAGGTTCGCAACATCGCTTCCGGGGGGATAGCCCTCGGGTACGGTTTTGACCATGCCAACCTCCGCACGGCGGGCAAGTGCGTCAATATTGGGCTTTACCGCCGCTTCGAGCGGAGTTTTTCCGCCCAGCTCATCGACCGGGGTGTCGGCGGCGCCGTCTGTGAGTATTACAACATATTTCATATAATTGTCTCCTTATCTGCCGCTTGGACGGCATAGATTTATGGATGAGATGAAATCGGCACGGCAGTGTCTCGATGAATCTCGGCAGTCTTTCAGCTGTGTGAACTGCCGGTTCGCAACTGATGTAATGGCACGAATCTGATTCTATCAGCGGATAAAAGCGCTAAAAACTATACCAATTCCACAAAATAATATTATACATCAAGTGAATTGTACTGTCAAGTTATAGAATTTGTGACTTTTATCAGAAATTTTATATAAAAATTCTTGCATTTTTTAAATTTTAGAGTTATAATATAATAGATTAGAAATATCTTTAGGTTTTAAGAGTGTTTTCTACGTAAATTCGGAGGTGGTATTTATGCAGAACAGGCTGTTTCAAAATACACTCACACAGCTGAAAAAGGACATTAAGAGAGTAATGGGTGTAATAGACGATTCGGAGACTGTTATAGCGTGCAGCGATGAGCTGCGTATCGGTAACACGATGGATAATATTTTTACGGTATTTGATTCATCGGGGGAAATCAGATGTATCGGCGGTTATACATACAAGAAAATCGAAACCTTCAACAAGATGGAGTATCTTGTGTTTTGTGAAGGAGACGATGAAATTGCCGTTAATGCGTGTGTTTTGATGGGAGTTCACTTTTTGACACTGAAGCAGTATTATGACGAGAAGTACGACAAGAACAGCTTTGTCAAGAATATCATTCTTGACAACATCATGCCGGGGGATGTCGTTTTCAGAACGAGAGAACTGCATCTTACAACGGAGGCAAAGCGTGTGGTGTATCTTGTCAGAATAAACAATGCGGTTGAAAATTCGGCAATAGATGTGCTGCAGAATCTTTTCCCGGACAAGAAGCGAGATTTTGTTATAAGGATTGACGACCACGACATCGTTGTTATAAAGGAATTTGACCTTGATGTTGCAAAGGAAAAGACCATTCAGCTGGGACAGGTTATATACGACACGCTCTCCAGTGAGGAAATGGTCAGCATATCCGTGGGAATATCCACGATAGTGGACACCATTCAGGAGCTTGCGCAGGCTTACCGTGAATCGCGCATTGCGCTTGAGGTAGGAAAGGTGTTCGATACTGAAAAGAATATTATCAGCTACGACAATCTGGGCATAGGCAGGCTTATTTATCAGCTTCCGACCACACTTTGCGAGCTGTTCTTAAACGAGGTATTTAAGAAGGAATCCATTAACGTGCTTGACAGTGAAACAATATATACGATTCAGAAGTTCTTTGAAAACAACCTTAACGTTTCGGAGACCTCAAGAAAGCTGTTTGTACACAGAAATACCTTGGTTTATCGTTTGGACAAGATAAAAAAGCTTACGGGTCTTGACCTTCGTGAGTTTGACGATGCGATTATATTTAAGGTTGCGATGATGGTAAATAAGTATTTAACATCCGAACCGACCAGAATATAACCTGCGTGAAGATGTCCCCCGCCGATTAGGCGGCGGGTTCCGGTTTGAAATTTGAATGCATCAGAGGGAGCGATGTGAAATTTTTTACTTACAATTTCGCCGGGGCGCACAAATACATATTACAAATATATATAAATAGAGAATAAAGGCGGAGCCGGGGAACTCCTGCAATTTGCGGGTGCCGAAGCTCCGTCTTGCGGTTTTGACTGCGGGGTTAGGATTATGATAGAGTTTCGCAATGTGACAAAGATATACGAAGCCTCGGAGAAGGCGGCGCTTGATAATGTCAGCTTCAGAATCGACAAGGGAGATTTTGTATTCCTGATCGGAGCGACCGGAGCCGGGAAAACCACGGCTGCACGGCTGATTTTAAGAGAGGATACGCCAACGTGCGGTGAAATCATAGTGAACGGAAAGAATACGGGCAAGCTTCGGCGCAGAGAGCTGCCCTATTACCGACGGAAAATCGGAATGGTGTTTCAGGATTACAGACTGCTCCCCTATAAAACCGTGTTTGAAAACGTTGCGTTTGCAATGGAGGCGGTTGGTGAGCCGAGGAGGAATATAGAACACAAGGTGCCGCAGATTCTGTCTCTTGTAGGGCTTGGAAATAAGGCGGAGTCGCACATTGAGCAGCTATCGGGCGGAGAGCAGCAAAGAACCGCCATGGCTCGTGCAATGGCGAATAATCCCCCGATACTGATTGCGGATGAGCCGACGGGGAATCTTGACCCGGCGTCGGCGTGGGAGGTTATGCATCTTTTGGAGAGGTTTAACCGTCTCGGAACGACGGTGCTTGTTGTTACGCATGCACGAGATTTGGTGAATAAAATGGGAAGGCGCATAATCGAGCTTGAAAACGGTGTTCTGGTTCGGGATGAGAGAAATTCGGATTATGACGGCGCTCGGCGGAGGAATGGATAATGAGAAGCAGACCGGGATATATCCTGCGAGAGGGATTAAAAAGTGTCTTTTCAAATAAAATTATGAGTGCGGCGTCTGTTTGTATTATTGCGGCAACACTGACCCTGACGGGATTATTTATGGCAATGGGTATAAATGTGAATGCGTTCATGAACAGGCTCGGAAACAGTGCGGAGATCAATGTTTATCTTAAAAGTGATGCCGGGGGCAGGACGATCAATGATATCGAAAGTGACCTGAAGAAAATCGACGGCGTAAGAAGTGTCAGGTTTTTCTCACGGGAGGACAGAATGAATAAGGTGTCGAAAGAGGTATACGGAGAGGACGGATATGTCTTCGGCAGCGGCGAAAACCCGCTTCGGGATTCGTATATACTTACGATATCGGATTTGGCGAGGAGCAATGCAATAGGATGTGAGGCGGCAGAGGTTGAAGGCGTGGACGAGGTGATCCGAAACGATGACATTATCGGCGGCATAGATATGCTGACATCATCGGTGAAAAGTGTCGGTCTGTGGATTATGCTTATACTGTGGCTGCTGTCGGTCTTTGTTGTGTATATGACGGTAAGACAGGCTACGGCGGCGCACGGTGACGAGATTAGGATAATGAGCATAGTGGGGGCAACCCGAGGATTTATAAGAGGACCTTATGTGGTTCAGGGAATGCTTTTCGGATTATTCGGAGCGGTGATTGCCTGTGCGGTGATAATTTTGGGTTACGGTCTGCTTGCGGCAGAGCTTGCGGATGTCCTGCCCCGAAACATAATTTCATTTGTTTCGGTCAAAAGGATAACGGTGATGATCGTTCCGCCGCTTGCGGTGTCGGGAACTGTGATAGGAGCTTTCGGCGGATTCATTGCCGCGGAGAGGTATCTTAAATAATTTTGAGACGGAGTGAATGAATAAGTGAGTAAAAAACAGATAAGAATAACAGCTATTGTGATTGCGGTTATATTTCTTCTCGGAATTGCCGGACCGCTGGCGTATATTGTATTTTCGGCACCTTCGGACGAAGATAACAAGGCTGCGGATATTGCGGAGCTTAATGAAAAAATAAAAGATGTCGGCGCAGAGATAGAGGAGCTTGACAAAATGCTTGCGGCAGCAGAGGAGCTGGAGAAAAATCGGAGCGAGGAAAGCGGCAGGAGGTTTCGCATTATGTGCGAAAAGGGAGTCGGCTCATATCTGGATATAATTTTTTCATCGACAAGTCTTTCGGATTTTTCCGACAGAATTGTCATAGCACGAGAGCTTGCGGAATACGATAAATCAGTGATGGATGCGATAGCTGAGGTCAAAGCCGAGATTTCGGCCGCAGACGAGGCGAAAAGTGCGGCACAGGCGGAGCTTATTCGTCTCAGAAATGAACTTTCGGCTATTGAGGCGGCTGAGGACGATGCCTAATGTACGGAGAAATTGGCACAAAGCCGACAGTGATGCCGCACATAGAATGCGGCAGAATTGCAATATTAAGGATGGGATATATAGATGTATATTAAAAAGTCACGGTTTATATTTATAATAATCATGGTTGCTGTTGCGGTATCGGTGATTTCGGTGGGGATAATTAACCCGTTCGGGTTCGGCGAATTTGAAAAGCTTTTAAAGCTGAATATTGCTACACATATGATAGAGGAAAACTATTATGAGGATATAGATAGGGACGACGCTGCGGAAATGGCGATTGCCGGAGTTGCCGCTTCGACGGGAGATCCGTATACGAGATACCTGTGGGGCGAGGAGGCTCAGGAATATATGGAAAGCGTAGAGGGGAATTACTGCGGTGTGGGCTTGTATATAGAAAACAACACCGAGGAAAATCTGATTTCCGTTGTGTCCGCCATAGCCGGAAGTCCTGCGGAGGCAGCCGGAATAACGACCAATGACAAGATTCTTAAAATAGACGGGGAAATTTATACGGGAGAGATGCTTGACGAAGCGGCTTCGTATATGCGCGGCGAGGAGGGAACCGAGGTTGAGCTTACCGTCAGGGTTAATGCGGACGGCTCCGAGAGAGATGTGAGGCTTACAAGGCAGAGAATAGAGATTGAAACTGTGAACAGTGAGATGCTTGACGGAAATATCGGATATATAAGTATGTCTCAGTTCACCGAGGGAGTTTCGCAGAAGTTTTCGGAGAAGCTTAAGGAATTGAACAAACAGAAAATGACCTCGCTTATCATTGATTTACGAAACAATCCGGGCGGACTGCTGGATGAGGCAATTTCTGTGGCAAGCTGCTTTGTGGAGGAAGGAAAAACCGTGACGTATACGCTTAATAAAAACGGCGAAAGGCGTGACTACAACGCCGAAAGCGGAGCGTTTGCGGGGGATATTCCGATTATTATACTCGTAAACGGCGGAAGTGCATCCGCAAGCGAGGTTTTATCGGGTGCCTTACATGATTTGGGTATTGCAAAGCTGCTCGGTGAAAAGACCTACGGAAAGGGAATTGTGCAAACCGTTATTGGCTTGGGCGACGACGGAATCCTGTCAATAACTACGGACAGGTACTATACGCCGAACGGAAATTGTATTCACGGTATCGGCATTGAGCCTGATTACAACATTGAGATGGACACGGAAAAAACAGCGTATTTGAGTACCCTTGACAAGTCGAATGACGATCAGCTGAAAGAGGCTGTAAAAATTCTGAAAGAGGGCAGGTAGAGTATGTCTAAGCTCGGGCTTATCACGGTGCGAAAGACAAAAAGAGGATTATGTTTTTTAAACAGAATATCCGTAAAGGATGTTGAGGCGGTGCCTCCGTATATGGTTGCCGAAATTGAAATTACGGAGAAAAAACTCGGCAGAATGAGCCCAAAAAAGCGCAGAAAATTGCTGAATAGGGCAGAGGTGCGCTTGCGGCGCATAGGAGCGGACAGGATATTAATAGACAGTAAATATAAGAATTTGCTTCTTGCAGAGCCGCAGAGACCGGGAAATTTTCTGCCGCCGAGGTTTTGCTTTGATGCCTTTGAGCTTGCCGCGCAGAAGGTCGGCAACAGACGGATCAAGAAGCTGGCGATATACGATTCCGCATTGCGAGCGGTCTGTATGAGCAGGCTTGAAAGTGTTGTTATGGCAGTAAATTCTCTGATACTGTATACCGAGAAAACGGATGAGGCAGAGAGGCTGGCAGACAGACTTCTGGATAAATACGGGATACTGCTCGATGTTATGCCTGTGTCAATGCGAAAATCCGAGGCGCGCCCCGAGTATTTGATTGACGTTGACAACGGACGTGTTTGTGCGGGCGATTTCGTCGTGAACGGGATAGAGCTTGATGCGGATTTGGGAGAATGCTGTTTGGACAATGCTGATCTTGCGGATAACATGGAGCTGTTTGGTGACTTGCATATAAAAAAACTTGTTTCCGGGAAAAATACAGTCGAGATATCCGAAAAACGTGTATAAAATATGGATAAACCTGATAAAAATGATTTAAACCTAATAAAACCTGATAAAAATGATTTAAACAGTTGACAACGCAATATTTCTATATTATAATAAAACGATGTGGACGTGTCGGCACGATTCCGACGGTGTCGCCGTATGATTAAAGTGAGAATTTGAAAGGGCGGATATATGATGGATAGCAAGAAGATTACATTAACAGGAGAGGGACTTAAAAAGCTTGAGGATGAGCTGGAATACCTCAAAACCAAAAAGCGTAAGGAAGTATCGGAGAAGATAAAGGTTGCTTTGGGCTTCGGAGATCTTTCGGAGAACTCGGAGTATGACGAAGCGAAAAACGAGCAGGCACAGGTTGAAATCCGTATCAATGAGCTTGAAAATATGCTCAAAAACGTAGAGGTTATTGAAGCGGAGGATATAGACAGGACAAAGGTTGGAATAGGCACAAGGGTTAAGATACTGGACGTTGAGCTTGATGAGGCGGATTGGTACACTATTGTCGGTTCGACCGAGGCGGATCCGACAAATGAAGATAATATGACCATTTCGAATGAGTGTCCGCTGTTTATGGCGATAAAGGGCAAGGGAGTCGGGGAGACCGCTGTTCTTGATACTGCGGATGGCACAATAGAATATAAAATACTTGCCATTGAGTAATTTGCTGATTTTACAGAGAAAGGATTAGTGTTATAATGAGTGATAACAACGGACAGAGCAATGCTGCGGCTGAGGAGAAGGAACTGAACGAGGTATTGAAGATACGCCGCGAAAAGTTGGCGGCACTGCGTGAGGAGGGCGAGGACCCGTTTGCGATTACCAAGTTTGACAGGAGCAATTTAATCTCGGAAATTCGCGAGAATTACTCCGAATATGAAGGAAAGGTCGTTACCGTTGCAGGCAGGATGATGTCCAAGCGTGTAATGGGAAAGATGTCCTTTGCCGACTTGCGTGACGGCGGCGCAAAGATTCAGCTTTGCGTAAAGCGTGATGAAATGGGCGACGAGCCGTACAAGAAATATAAGAAGCTTGATATAGGCGATATTATCGGTGTGACGGGTGAGGTGTTTACAACCCAAAAGGGTGAAATGTCAATCAGGACAAGCGAGATTGTTCTGCTGAGCAAGTCACTGCGTCCCATGCCCGAGAAATTTCACGGGCTTACAAATACGGATCTGAGATACAGACAGAGATATGTCGACCTCATTATGAATCCGGAGGTAAAGCGTGTTTTTGAGGCGAGAAGCGGAATTATTAAGGAAATACGCAGCTATCTCGACAGCAGGGGATACATGGAGGTGGAAACACCTATTTTGAATACCATTCCGGGCGGTGCGAACGCACGACCGTTTATTACGCATCACAACACCTTGGATATAGATATGTATCTGAGAATTGCGCCCGAGCTTTATTTGAAGCGCCTGGTGGTCGGCGGCTTTGAGAAGGTGTATGAGATAGGAAGATTGTTCCGTAATGAGGGAATGGATATCAAGCATAACCCGGAATTTACTACTATTGAGCTGTATGAGGCGTATACGGATTATGTAGGTATGATGAATCTTACTGAGGATATGATAAAGACTGTTGCGGAGAAGGTTCTCGGCACGACAGTCATTACATATCAGGGTGAAGAAATTGATTTGGGTAAGCCTTGGTGCAGAATGACAATGATTGAGTCGATAAAGAAGTATTCGGGGGCGGATTTCTCAGAGACGAAAACGGCGGAGGAGGCAAAGGCTCTTGCAGAGTCAATCGGAATTGCTTTTGATGAGGAAAATGAAAATCTCAGCCGCGGCGAGATAATAAGCCTTGCCTTTGAAGAAAAGGTAGAGGAGCAGTTGGTTCAGCCGACATTTATCACGGAGTATCCCGTTGAGATTTCGCCTCTGGCGAAGCGTATGCCGTCAAATCCTGAGTTTACTGAAAGATTTGAGGTGTTTATTACGCGCAGAGAGTTCGGTAATGCATTTTCGGAGCTGAACGATCCCCTTGACCAAAAAGAGAGATTTAAAAAGCAGGTTGAAAAGCGTGAAGCCGGTGACGAAGAAGCCGGAATGATGGACGAGGATTATGTAAATGCCCTGGAGTACGGACTTCCCCCTACGGGCGGCCTCGGAATAGGTATCGACAGGCTTGTTATGCTTCTGACGGACAGCTCGTCAATCAGAGATGTGCTGCTTTTCCCCACAATGAAGCCGTTGGATAAATAAAAAACGAGAAAAGTCAGTATTTATGCGGGTTTTAGGACTTTGAAAAGTCCCAAAACTACGCCATACTACGCCAATACTACGCCAATTTGTGCAGGAATTTGTGCATTAAAAGGTAACAACGCTGACAAAGAGTTGCAGATGTATAATTTGCAGCTCTTTTTGTATATATAAATAATATGGAAGAGTGCTTTATACAGAATGTAGAGCATTCTTTTTTTGTGCAATCATACGAGGAAAGGAGGCATATTTTATGTCAGTACAATTTGAATATTTTTACGGAAGTCAAGCAGAACAGTTTTCGTTTTACCGTATTCCCAAAG
>CACXES010000145.1 GCA_902766745.1 uncultured Ruminococcus sp. | reverse complement strand
GGCAAAGAAATATGATGTGTATAATCACATTACATATTCCTTTGCCGCAAATAAACAGGTTCTATCATATCATTGTCCTCCGTATTTGATTGTCGTTGTTATTCCATAATGAACTCCATTCTTTTAAAATCTATATAAATTTTTACCATAGTTTAATGCTCTATTCAAGATGGAAACAGGTATTTCAGCGATATAAACAAGTTTCTTGCTTATTTTTTGAAATTGCTCATAAACATACCGCCGGAGGCTCTAAATTACCGCACAAGACCTATTTTCGGGGGGGGGGGGGGTAACTTTTACCATTCCCAAATATATGTCGCCAAAAGCCGCCTTTTGACGATTTCTCCAACTTGACATACATCGGGGCATTCCTTTCGGCTGTAGCAGCCGATATAAGGGCACACGGTTTATTCCTCTCTTATCAGCAAGCATATCAACACGAAATTAGGAAATATGCGATTATGTGATGTTACAAAATTTGTTGTGCAGGACTTTATAAATGGTCTTGTATTGCAATTGGACCCTTCAACCGTAAAGCTTATTTAATCTAAAATAATCCCATGACTCCGGAACAATCGGATTCACTTCAATGCCGTCTTCGTTTGCTTCTATCCCGCATATGCCTGAAATTACCAGATCACAAAATGTAGAATGATTATAATCCTTTCCTCTTCCCTTTGGTCCCATATGCTTAGGATAATTATGCTCCTTTAAATATGTGACTGATGTCCACTCCTGTCTAAACGGATGAATAACCTCATCAATCCACATAACCTTACTTCCGTCAGCATTAATCTTTCTGTGACATTTTGCATACTGTAAAAGGAGTACTGCAAAGCTATCCCTCAAATTCTCCACACCATAGTTTCTTATAACATTTATCATGGCTTTCAAGGTTTGTGATGTTGCAAACGGCCATACATAGCCGTTCCACAAACATTCATGGTCTGCCTCATACATAAACCTTTTGTCACGCATATCTGCTGTTGTTATTCCGGTAGATGCATTGAAAATCTCTGTATCACACAAATAGTTAAATACCTTTTCCCTACCTTTCGGCGGAATATTAAACATCCGCGGAATATATCCTATTTCCTCCATTGGAATATGCTTCTCTGAAAATGCATCATTATAATCCTCATTATAATGAAACGCACGGTAAAATCCGTTTTTCCATAATTTTTGATTTATTAATTCTTTTAATCGGTCTGCTTTTCGAGTGAATTTTTCTTCAATTTCCGGCTTGTTGAGCTTATGTGCGCAGAAATAAGCCATGAACTGTATCTATGACAATTTACTCCACCATCCTCAGTAAGTAACAAATCAATATACCGTTCAAGATATATCCTTGAATTTTTAAGCCATTTTCCTTCAGATAAATGATGACCGGATGCAGCATTAATTATATTATATTATATTTATCACCCCAAGGCACATCAGGCAAAAATCCAGATATAGCAAACCCTTTATCTGCTTTTTTAATGTGCTTTCTATGTGTCCACCATCTGAAATAATATGTCTTTTCAATATCCTTATCAGGGCATTCAAAAATTGGGATTTCATTTTCTAACCATTTAAGCGAATCCGCATTAGATATATAGTTTTTATGAGTTTCAGAATCCATTGCATTAAACTCGGTTATGTATTTTTTTATTATATCCACAATGCTCTCCTTAATTTAGATAAATATGCTTTTACCATAAATAATTTAGTCACAAACAAAGCTATAATCACCTTTTTTACAGTATTTTTCAACTCCATTAATTATTATCGGGCAATCAACAGGAATACTGATATTAATTATAGCTTTTCCGTTTTCGTATTTCCACTTTGATATAACTTTTCCGAACCTCGACTTAAATTCAGCTGATAAGTCTCCCAAATCACTGTTTGGATGAGGATTGATAATCAGACCGTTTTCATCAATTTTTATGCCTGCTGCAACAGAAAACACCCATTCCGCAACCGCTCCATACGCATAATGATTAAAAGAATTCATATCTGTGCTCCAAAAAGAGCCATTTTCTTTAATTCCATCCCAATGCTCCCATATTGTAGTTGCTCCCTTTTTAACGGAATAAAGCCATGATGGATATTTATCCTGTAAGAGGAGCCTGTATGCAGTATCAATTTGACCGTTTTCACTCAGTGCAAACAGAAGGTGCGATGTGCCCGCAAATCCCGTTGTTAAACAATCTTCGTTTTTGTGAATTAAATCGGCAAGCTTTTGTGCATATTCTTCTTTTTTATCTGTAAGATCAAATCTCAATACAAGCGCATACTCTGTTTGCGTATTACACATTGGGAAATGCTCTATAAATGCCTGTCTGCTTCTGTCATGCTTATGCTCGTACATTTCATACTCGGGTGCATTGATTTCTTTTGCTGTTTTTTTCATTAACGACAGAGTATATATGTAATATGCACTGGCTACAAGATCTTTATCACTTGCTCCCACATAAGAGTTTTCCGGTGCATCAATACCGAGCCAGTCACCATATGAATCATACCCTGTCCACAAATATTCATCATCAGTCACACTATCCACATATGAAATCCATTTTTGCATCATCGTATAATATCTTTTTAGTAATTCTTTATCTCCGTATGTTTCATATATTGTCCATGGACAAATTACTGCTGCATCTCCCCATACCGGTGAAGTGTTATGACCATTTATTGAATCACAGAATACATCCGGTATAATTTTAGGAATAAGACCGTCATTTCTTTGTTCAGACAGCATATCATTAAGCCATTTTGTGAAGAATTTTTTTACATCATACTGGTATGTTGCTGTTTTAACAAATATCTGCGCATCACCGGTCCACCCCAATCGCTCATCACGTTGAGGGCAGTCGGTAGGAACATCAAGAAAGTTTCCCCTCTGTCCCCAGTCAATATTTTTTAAAAGTCTATTCACGCATTTATTTTCAGTTTTTACAGTTCCGGTCTTTTTAATATCAGAGCAAACAACAATAGCTGTAAAAGCATCCTTTGGTGTATTATTAGGAGCAGAATCAATTCGTATATATCTAAATCCGTAAAATGTGGTATGCGTCTTATAAGATTGCTCGCCCTCTTTGCATATATATTTATAAACACATTTAGCATCCCTGTAATTTGCGTTATAAAAATTCCCCTCCTTATCTAAAACCTCAGCAAAAGACAGACTAACTTCATCACCCCTATGTGCATCCCCGCAAAATTCCACATAACCGGTAATTTCCTGTCCAAAATCTATTACACGTTCTCCGTTAGGAGTCATAAAATCAGACACAGCCTTCAACCGCTCCTGCTCGCAAATAATTTCACCTTCTTGTGGAATAAGCACCGCCTTATTCGCAAATGTTCTTTCAGCTTTACAGGTTATCCCCTCAAAATTTGCATCATAAATTTCGCCGTCATATATATCGGAAAAGATAATTTTGCTTTGTTTTACATTCCATGACGAGTCAGAATATATATATCTTTCTTTCCCGCCCTCAAAAATCGAAATAGCGGCTATCAAATATGGTGACGGAGTGTAAATCCGTTTATCCTTTCCCAATTTTATCCGGCTCATATACCATCCGCTACCTATCGTAACCTCTATTAAATTTTCACCTTTTTGAATATAGTCAGTGATATCATATGTTTGATATTGAAGACGCTTTTCATAATTAGTCCATCCCGGCGCTAAAATATAATTTCCTATTCTTGAACCATTAACATACAATTCATATACTCCTGTCACCGTAAGCTCTATTACTGCACTTTCAACAGCGCTGTCTACATTTACCGTTTTGAAAAATGTTGGACATACCCCATCAAAATCTTTAATTGGCTTTATCCATTGTGCCTTATTTATTCTTTGTTCAATATCCATTTGTTCTCAACCTTTCAAACCACTCATATTTAGTCCGCCCATAATAGGAACATATCCCCTTCATATGTGGCAATAGGCAGGGGGGTTTTCTTAAAAATTTTCAATTCGGTTCCTCTCCTTAGTATTCACAGGGAAATCAATTTATTTCATACCATATCAACCTCAGTTTTTGTGCATTTTAAAACCACACATTCATACGGAGAATATATACCGTTTACAGAACTGCGATTTGTGTTGCTCAGCACTATTTCTCCGTTTATGTCTAAATTTATTTTATTTTGATCCTCAAAGTTGCATATAACAATATACTCCTCATTATCTAAGCTTCTTTTATAAATATATGCTCCCCATTTGTTATCGGTAATATTCTCATATATTCCGTTTATAAATGCATCACTGCTTTTCCTCAATGCAAGTAATTGCTTATAATAATTATAAACTGATTTTTCCGAATTAATATCTGCTTCAGCATTTATTTCCTTATAGCGGTTATACATCGGAATCCACGGCTCCGATTCGCTGAATCCGCCGTACAAGCCTTTAGACCATGACATGGGATGCCTGGAATTATCACGGCTGCCGTAGTTAATGCCTTTCATAAGCTTATCTTCAGATACATTTTTGCAGTTGCTGTTATAATAGTTTATAGTTTCCACGTCTCTGAAATCTCCTATATTATCTGAACAGTAATTCGCCGTTCCTATTTCCTGTCCCTGATAAATAAAAGGTATTCCCTTCTGCAAAAACATCATAGTGGCAAGCATAGTAGCAGATTCATACCTCTTGTCGGTATCATTCGCATATTTTGAAATACTTCTCGGCTGATCATGATTTTCAAAGAACAAAGTAGTCAGCAAATCGTTATCCTGCATGATATTCTGCCATTTAACAAGAGCATCCCGCACATCATCCAAAACAAATTCCTGCGGTATAAATTTGCATCCGTTGCAGCATCCCACAAGAATGTGGTCAAACTGAAACACGGTTGAAAGCTCTTTTCTGTCACCGCCTGTCAATAATCTGATATTGTCGGCATTTGCACCCCAGCACTCTCCAACGGTAAAAATATGACTCACCTTTGGTCTACCGAAAAGCAATTTAATATATTCATGAAGCCTCGGACCATTTCCTATCGATTCACTGTCAAAATCCTTTGAAATCTGATCCAAAACATCGCATCTGAATCCGTCTACACCTAAATCAACCCAAAAATCTATTACGCCGGTCATTTCTTCTCTTACTTTTGGATTTTCCCAGTTCAAATCAGGCTGCCCGACCGCAAACGAATGAAGATAATACTGATCTGTTGCTTCATCATACTGCCATGCAGAGCCGCCAAAGGTTGACTTCCAATCATTTAATGGTTTATCTGCCCAGTAATAATAATCTCTGTATGGATTATCCTTTGATTTTCTTGACTCCTTAAACCATTTGTGTTCGGAGGAAGTATGATTTGCAACAAAATCCATAATAAGCTTTATATCTCTTTTGTGCATCTCATCAATCATTCTCTTCCAATCGGCAAGAGTTCCGAACTCATCCATGATGTCACAATAATCAGAAATATCATATCCGTTGTCTTCGTTAGGACTTTTATAGCAGGGAGATAGCCAAATAGCATTTACTCCAAGCTCTTTAATATAGTCAAGCTTTTCAATTATTCCGTTCAAATCGCCTATTCCATCGCCGTTTGAATCCTTAAAACTCCTCGGGTATATCTGATATACCACCATGTTTTGAAACTGCTTTTGCTGTTCATTCATTTTATAATTCTCCTTCATTCAATATATCTCAGACTGCAATTCACAAATTATGCGTTCTCTGAGCTTAAATAAATATTGTTCATCCTCCGGCATATCTGCAAACCGAACATCCTTTCCGGCAGTTTCGTCTATTATTTGTATTACATTATCACGGCTCGTTTTTTCCTCAAGCAATTTACACAGCGCCATATCCTGAAGCGCCTCATAAAACACAAAAGAACGCAGCGACGGCAATGCGCCATTTTTGCCGGGATATACCGAAAATGCGTCACCTGACGGAAATGCGTAATCAGCCGACGTGGTGGTATACGGATTTATTTCATATTCGGATTTTTCCGAATAATAAAAATTGTAGCCCCAATGCAAAAATCCTTTTATGCCAAACTTGTACATCTGTATTCCCATTATTCTGTTTCTGAACGAGCTCATTGCTATAAAACGATTCGATACACCGTTTCCTTGTCCACAACAATAATATACCCAACGTTCTTCAATTTTTTCTTTCAAAAACGGTTCGATTGCATTTGATGCGGGAATTGGAATATTCACGAGTCCCTGTTTGTAAAATTCCACATCTGAGAGCGCATCAATCAGCTTTAGATTTCCCGCAATTCTGTTTATAATATCATAGCACTTCCTGTATGCCTCAATATGCTCACAGGTCGGTTCATCAGATATATGAAAATATGTGCTTTCATATATCCCGAGTTTTTTCAGCTCAGAGATAATGGCTTTTATATACTGCTCCAAAAAGCTTACATATTCCGGAGAATCACATGCCGTATGCACGCCGAATATATGGCTGCCGTCCACATAAATATTCGGTGCCGACGCGGACCCCCACTGTGAAAAGAAATGCGGTATTTCATAGTATTGAATACCGTATTTTCTGCAAATCGAAACCCAGCGTTCAAAAAGCGAAAAGTCAAACGAATACTTTCCCTCATTCTTTGAAATTTTAACAAGCTGCACATTCGGTCTTTCCTGTCCTACTGCCGTGTCAATCGGCGGATTATGAACCGGCGACAGCAGCATATTGATACCGAGGTCAGCTGCCGTTCTAATAAAAGATGCAATAAGCTCCCAATGGCGCTCTGAATATATCTCAACATTGTAGTATGAAGCAATACAGTCATTGTAAAACCAATCTGTATACACCAAACCGGATTTCGGCAAGGTCATATCCAAAACATCAAGCGTCATAACTGCTTGTTCGAGGTTTCCCTCATTATCTGAAACTTTTATGTTTATTTCATATTCTCCCGGCTTCAAATCCTCCGGTATATCAACGCGAACCCACAGCAGACACGGATTTTCGGAAAAATGAATTTTATTTCCCGTATCTCCTATCGGCTCTAAAACATCCGGGATTAAAGCCGGCTTAAAGGTCAGATAATTATCATCAACGGCTGATTTATCACGGCTTGCATGAGTCGGCATATCACAGTACACTGCACGCTCACGATAAATATGTACGCAATCCTCTATCGAAGAATCTACCGAAACAATACCTATTTTGCTCTCATCACAGGTTATTTCAAGCTGATAGGAAAATCTTTCATTACGCAGTACCTTTTGATGAGAAATCATTGTATATTTCCTTTTATTTTCGCTGAATAATTTATCAAGTGATGATATTTGATTGATGTTAATTTCCATTTTAGTCTCTCCCCGGTTATTAGTATTTAATACAATAATCAAAATGCTTGCTTTCATAACAACAACACATTCAAGGCTTTGAGCTGCAAGCTCAAAGCTTTGAATGGGCTTTTATCATCCGGTCCGGATTTCCTGTGCCAATAAAGACCTCAGTACGGATACAGATTCTTCAAAGGAGTGTTTGCCGTATCTGCATATATATTTTTCCATTATCTCTCCGGTAAAGCTTTTAGTTTCTTCACCATCCGGAAAATTTTTTATTCCTGTTTGACCTGTATTGAAGTATTTGAAAACTGACTGTTAATTGCCGCCACTGTATATGCACCGGCATCATCACAATCCGCTCCTATGTCGGTATCTAATATAATCTTTATCATTTTTCGACCATTGAATCCTTTCATACAATCAAGTTTTACTGCTTAGTCTTATTTATTTTTACCTTAAGTAAATAATCCGAAAATCTTACACCCAATTTTCAATCCTTAGTATCAACCAGCACAAACCAGCCGCCATAACCGAAGGTTTTGTCTCTGTCTCCGTCATAATCACGGATGCTGAATGAAAGATTTGACTGAATGGGCTTGTTTGCAATGACCTCCGGGCTGTAAATCTCGCTCAACGGTATCCTTGCCTCATAAATTGTAACATTTTCCTTCCTGACTACCTCAATCTGACAGCCATCATCTGTCTCCGGCATGACACCGCCAACAGTTACGTTAAACATTTCCGACCAGTTCCTGTACATTATGCCATGCTTTTCCGCATCTGTAAAGTTATCAATGTTCATAAAATCAGAAAGTGAAAATTCTATTCGCGTATCATGTCTTTGCGTTGTTGTCGGACAAAGCAAAATATGAAAATGGTCATGTCTTCCGGCCTTACATGGGTCTTCCTTTTGATAATGAACATCGTCATAAACAAGCGCAGCTGTGTAGAAATATTTATCATCCCACTGTGCATAAACCGTTCCCGAGAAATCCGCCTGTCCGCCATAGTCGGCATCTGCGCCGAAAGTATTTCCATCAAGCAATACACCTGCCGTCAGAATACCCTGTGAGCCGTAAGATGCCTGCGATTTATCAAAATCTGTAATCTTGTGAGCCTTCCACTCATCCTCGTCAATTACACCATCGATTACCGGCGTTTTGTTCTTGGTCTTTTCTATCGTTCCGATAGCTACTGCAGACGCCTTTTTATATCCGTAGCTTTCCGGAACATCACCCAGTAGGAAAGGTATTTCTTCACCTGCATCTGTTATGAATACTCCACCGTAATAATGATAACCGGAACTGTATGCGGGAGGAATGTTACACATAACATCCTTACTTGCACCCGGCTCTATATCCGTCACACGAATATCGGAAATCTGTCCTTCAATCTCCACCGGTTTTGTAATCTTCACTGTTCCCGACATCGGTTGATCGGTATTGTTATGTATATTCACAACTCCGACCCAGTATTTTGTATTTGTATTATCATACGGCTTAAGTTTCATACTGACATTCGCCGATTTTAACTTATACTCAACAGGCAGTCTGATAAGAGCCGACTGTGCACCGTCCTGCATTACCTTTACGTCCACATAATCGCGGTAAAGCTGTGTTCCGAAATTCTGTCTGCGCTCCGTATAGTCAACATTCGCTATATTTCCTATACCCGGCATATCCGTAATTTCCGGCATCTTCTCGACCTTTATCTTCACACTTGCCTGCATTCCCTTGCGTGTAAGCTCTGCTTGCAGCTTATCGTTGCTTTCAATCAAGAGCTCCGCATTCTCAGACACCGTAAGTCCAAACTCACCGACAGCTCCAAGCGGTGCCTCCAGTATATTTTTGTCAAGTACCACCACATCCTCGCAACGTTCAAACTTCTCACCCAAATATTTGAAATACAACGGCTGATCCGACAGTGAAAAAACATATTTTCCGTCTGTCGATTTCAACTCCGTGGGATTTCCGTTCACATCATACATTACACCGGACTCTGCCCCCAGATCAAGATTTGTAAGCTTGCAGTCACGGTCAGCATACATCATCAGCGTATTTGTTCCGTCACTGCTTCTGTATCTGTGGATCCATACGTTATCATACTGTATCAAATCCTCATACTCCGCATTTTCTGTCATTGCAATGTAATTTGTAAGTGCCAAATATGCCTGTTTCGGTGCGTTTGCATTGTTCCCCGTCGGACCGCGCATAATTCCGAAATAGCTTTCTATATCATTCGGATTCATTTCGTCTGTCTGATACTGATAAAACACAAATTTATCTAATAAATCATATGCCTGACAGTACACAAACTGCCGCACCAAATTCAGCCCATGCTGTTGTTCCGTCGAATATTCTCTGTGTGCGGAAGTATTACCCTCAGTGAGCCACATCTCCATATCTTTGTAGCCCGCTCTGTCTATTGCATTCCTTACCTCCATGCAGTATTCATCATAGTTTTTGCTTTCGGGAGTCCCTGCTTCCTGATAAAGATGTACAGACAAGACGTCACAGACCGGTTCGTCAAGCGCGGTCAGATAACGGTAAATCCACGCAGCTGCACTTCTTGACATCGCATTGCTCAATACCAACGTCTCCGGGTTTCCTTTTTTTATACCGCGGTATGCCGCCGCAGAAATCTGCGCATACTCCTCCGGTGACATATCAGATATATTCTCGGCATTTTTCTCATTTCCAAGCTGAATTGCCTTTACATAGCTGTAGTCCCTTGCAAAAGCCTCCGCCGCCTTTTCCAATGCCTCCAGTTTTTTTGTATCTCTTGCCAGTTCGCCCGGAGTTTCTGCATATATATTATTTGACCAGTCAAAAACCATAATGTGTTCTATGCCGTCCTCACAGCTTTCCGTATAGAACTCGGGAGATTTCCGCTCGGGCTCGGTGCTTCCGGCCGTATAAATGCCTTTTTGCTTCTCATAAGTCGCCCAGGGGCCGCCCGTTCTCAGCCAGCCTATCCCCGCAATATCCAAAGATCGTCTTACTTCCTGCCAGTTTGTCCAGCGTCCCGGATGAGTATTGGCTCCTATATAATAATTTTTGTATCCCGGTGTCGGCACATTGACCACAGAAAACTCCTTGTCTGCATTCACAGCTGTCGAATTTTCCGCATGCGGTGTAAGTGTCGCTTGGAGGGTATATATATCATATTTATCGACAATAGGATGTATATTGTGAGTCACCGACTCTTTGCCGCCAAGCATAAGATCTGTTTGCTTGTCGCTCCATACAATATCTCCGTCATATGCCTTTGCATAATACTGAATATCATATTCCACATCATAGCTTTGTTCGTTTGTAACCCTAATTTCAAGTTCAACATCATCAAAATCGGTAAATATGTTTCCCACATATTTTGACCCTATATCAATATTCATACCGCTTTTGAATTTATCCGGCACCTCTATACCAAGTTTTACGAGCTCTGCTCTCAAGTCTGCGGTAAGCTCGAACATCGCAATGTTATCAAGCCGTGTAATCTGAGCCGCATCTCCCTCCACCACAAAGCTTAATCTGTATAGATCCGTCAGTCCCGAAGCCTCTGTTGCATACTCATTATTCACATAATAATATATCTTATCTCTATTAAAATCAAGATAGATACTAATATGATTCCACTGATTTGCCGGGCACTCTTTTGCCCCATTTATTGACCAGTTGTTATTATGTCCGGCTTGCGTTCCGTTAAGGCCAAAAAAGTCAAAAGACGTTCCCTTTGAGCCCCAATTTTCACGAAGATAGAACCATCCGGTCGGCTTGCTTCTCTGAACATCAAAGCTCAGCAGATATACCCCTTCCGTAATCGGCTCACTCATATCCAAAAACGGCGAGCTGTAGCCTGAAATTGCAAGCGCTGTTCCCCCCAAAACGCCTTCTGTGGGATATCCTATGACGTGTTTGCTTTCAAATCCGCATGAGCTGCTGTCGCTTAATGTGAATTTTTCAAAGTCATTCATAATCAGCGGTTCTTCCGACTTAATCAGATGCTCATAGCCAAAGCCTTTATAACCTTCCTCAACCACACTATCCTCTGCGCAAATCGGCATGCAAGTCGTCAAAAACAATGCAGCCGCCGTTACCAAACCTAAAATACATCTTTTCATTTTTTCACCTCTCCGGATCATATATTACCGCGCCGGTCACAACAGCATTCTTTACTCCGAACCAGTAAATCTTTGCCGAAGCCGCCCCCGTATGCATAGCCGGAATAATATCTTCCGTTGTTCCCTTTGTGATGCCTATGCCATTATAAATTAGAACCGAAGCTATATCGTTTTTCATTGCACAACTGCAGTCCGAATAATTGGCATCCGTCAAATCACTCTCCTCCAGCTCCGTACCATATACAAGGCGGTAAAATCCGTCGTCAAAGGATTTCACCCGTGCAGACAAAAGGTCTGTGAATGTAGTCGACAGACGCATCGAATTTACATTTTTCCATCCGGTAGGATTACTGTAATCGGCATCGTTCATACGGCTGTAATCATTATACACGCTGACAGACTGCACCTTGCCTTTGGTGTCAACAGAAATATAAATAATATCCCCTTCGCCCACAGCATATGAATTTCCGTTCGCGTCGTTATATTCAAACTCATATCCGTCCCCTGCTGTAACAGAAATCATGTCACCGCTTCCTATGTCGTACAGATTCGCTTTCTGCGTAATTATCGAATCTTCATCCACCGCCTGATATACCTCCGCTACAAGATACGGACCTTTTTCCGAAGCAAAACTCGTACCGTTGTCATAGATTACAAGTGCAGTATCCAAAATCCCCTTCGGATCAAGTCTGTAGCCTTCAAAATTATATGTAGTATCATCGCGCAGCGAGGAAATTATGCTGAAATTATCATATGTTGCGTTTTCCAGCTTGCTGTGTTCCGGAACGCCGAATTTCACCGTAGAGTTATCATAATAATGCGCGCAGTCATGGAAGCTGCTCGATTCGTACCATATCCATGAATTCTGCATTGAACCGGTGTAACGGAGGCTCAGCCTATCCTCCTTGTCACTGTTAAATTTTCTTGTATCAATAGCATTGATTTTATCATCACTGCTCAACTTAAATCTTATGAGCTGACCATGTATATCGTCCTCATCGGCAGATATTTTATCTTCTTTTTTCAATGCGTTCCGGATCTCCTCATAATCCTTTTTCCTGATGCCATCAATCATGACTTTATCTGCACATTGATAAGTTTTCATATCACCATATTGTGTAAAAACTTTAACAAATGTGTTATTATCAAAAGTATCATCTTCTGCTATCCTTACGAGATAACCATAAATCCACTCTGTCAGATTAAGACCTGTTATATATGCAATGTTTCCGCAAACATCCTTATAATATGTAACAGATGTACCCAGAGGTAAATTAATATCTCCGGTATAAACCTCATTTCCATTAGCATCTATATATGACTTTCCCTTCAGATAATTGTTATAAAAATCCATGTCAATGTCATACCAAACTTTATCTGATACACTCTTACCCAACTGTGCCTTATACTGTTCACCATCGAAGCTTAAACTGTATAGTTCTGCAGAAACAGGTTCCTCATTAATAACTACTTTTGCATATCTCTGAGATTCATAAACAGATATAAGGCTTCCGCTCTTAATATCTGAAAAGCTTTTTTTATTTCCGTTTACATCTTCTATCAGGACGATTTTATCATCCTGATCAAGCTGTACCTTATTTTGCTTAATAATCTTATCATAAATTTCAAATGTATCGGTGTTAATTATATCTGCAAGAATATTTTTGTATTCCCAAACTAAAACAACATCAACTGTCCCGTCGTCCTCTATATCTATAACTCTTATATTACCTTTCTTTATATTCAGGGCATTGGCAGTATTCTCACGAATTACTTCACCGTTCTTTACAACAAATGCTCCTATTGGAATTCTGATTGTCTTGTTTTTATTACCAACCGAATAGGTAAGAATTGAATTCTTAAAGCTTACAAAATCATCGGTTGTAATATCCGTAACATCATCATCTTTCTTATAATCTTCTCTGTATACAATCGTCCTGTCGTCATCATCGTCTTCCTGATGATAATAAACGCAGGTTCTTCTGCCAAGATAATCATAAAAATCTATATCTGTAATATATTTTTTATCACCTATTCTTACAATCCTTTTCGTTTCATCATTTGTGAAACCTTCATCAGTCTTTCCGTCAATGGATATGCCCGTGCTTTGCACAACTATGCCTTCTTCTTCATATATATCAAAATATGTTGATAGCAAGGTTTCGCCGCTTTCTTTATAAACAATATTACCGTTTTCTATAGAATTCATATCATAGGTTTCCGACTTTAAAGCATCATATATCAAGATATACGACTGATAAATTGTCATTGCTCCAACGCCGCCCGAAACTGTAAAATCAAGTTTTCCTGCCAGCTGAGAATATCCGTTTGGGAATCCACCCATATACTCAGCAAGCTGCCCATATCCCAATGTAGACACAAGCATTTTTACAGCCTCGTTTAATGTTATCTTATCATTTGGTCTGAAAAGGTTATCCTCTGAAAATGCTATGATTTTCATCTCTGCCAGCTTATTTATATAGCTTACCGCCCAGTGCGACATCGGAACATCGGTGAAATACCTCGTTTTTTCATCCATACCGGTCATTCCCATTGTCTTTCCGACCATTACGGCAAATTCTGCACGACTGATCTCGCGGTTACCCTCTGTTTCATCCGCAACAGAATCTATAATACCTATTGCCTGTAAAAGCCCCCCTTGCTTCATAACATCCGTCTTTTTTAAATCCGCTGCATTTACCGATGTAATCGTGAAGCACGTTATTATAGTACACAGCAAGAAACAAAAAGAAATGATTTTT
Source organism: uncultured Ruminococcus sp. (assembly GCA_902766745.1). GTDB lineage: Bacteria > Bacillota > Clostridia > Monoglobales > Monoglobaceae > UMGS1820. Next base: position 16,770 of record CACXES010000145.1, on the reverse strand, counting down.
TTCATATTTTTATTACTCCTTTTAACCTTATTGTATCAAAAAATAAATAATTTTCGCCGCCTGTGCTCTTGTTGCAAAACCCAGCGGACCGAATTCATCATTGTTAATACCGTTGACTGCACCTGCTTTTTTCAGAGCGTAAACCGCTTCCTTTGCATAATCGGAAATCAGACTGTCATCTGCAAAAGTATCCTCGGATAATTCAAAATTCATACCTAATGCCCGTGCAGCATTATAAATCATAACACACATATCCTGGCGCGTTATGTTCATGCCTACACCAAAACTACCGTCTCCCATACCTCCGACAATTTCTTTGCCATACGCTTTTGCAATATATTCAGTATACCACGCATCCGCGGATACATCCTTGAAAGGCAGAGCAACGATTTCCGCTTCGGGAACAAAGGCTCCCACAACAATCTTTGTGAACTGTTCGCGGGTTACATTGCCGTTTGGATTAAATTTGCCGCCTCCGATACCTGACACAATACTTTTCTCCGCCAAAGTGACAATGGCATCTCTTGCCCATTCAACATCTTCAATATCGTCAAATATATTGACAGGTATAGACGGATTTGGGACACTGTTCACACTGTTTCCGGTAGCAGGTACAGATGCTTTTATTCCAACAGAACCCGATGAGCCACCTCCCCCGGGCGAACCGCTCGAGCCTATACCGGAGCCTCCTCTGACATATGAGTCAAACGCGTTTTTCAATGCCGCATAATTCGCATAATCATTACCCGCAAGTTTATTCCATACCGTAGCCGGAGTGCTTGACGTTATTGAAATTCCTATATCCCCTTGGAATGCTTTAACAATTTCCTCAACATCACCGACTCCGGACGGATTTTTCACCATTGTCAGCACAAATGCCTCAGGCAGTGCCTCCTTGTATGCGCTGTAACTGCCAAAACTTCTTCCGCTCAGCCGTTTTGTAAAGTCCGCTGCAAAGTTATTCGACAGTGTGTACTTTTTATAGTATTCCGCAATACCGCTATCTGCAAAGCCTGTAACTTTTTCTTCTTCTTTATAAATATCGGCAATTTTGCTTTCGTTGAGCATCTGTACAAAATATGCCTTGTCTACCGTTAGCCATGCCTCATCACGGTTATCCCCACTGAACGGCAATGTATTAAGAGTTTTCTGAAGAACGACGGCAAAATCCTTAACGTTTACCGCTTTGGCTTCCTCCTCGGAAATTCCTATTACATAACATTCGCTCTTATCGGTTATAATCTGCTCGAGTCTGTCCGCGTCCACAGTCTTGATGATTTTCGCCATTTGAATAAAATCCTCATTTGAAACATATGCAAAGGTATATGGTTCGAACTGCTTGTCACGCGTTCCCAAATATGCGGTGTATCTTCCGCTCGGCAATGCAACATCAAAGCTGAATTCAAAATCGCCTTCATCATTTGTGTCTGTTTCCAGATGCGTTACCCATACGTCTGTCAGCTTTTCTCCGTTTTTCTTCATGTCCTCAACATCGTTTCTTGATTTATCAGCGACAAAAACATCCAGAGCAACCTTTTCACCCGCTTTTTCCGCATTTCCCGACAAAACAACTGTATTTTCTTCCTTTTGCTCGGTGGTAATCGCATACGCAGAAGCCGGCATTGCCAACATCAGTGCCGTCAACAACAAAATAAACTGTTTTTTCATTTTTCTCTCTATATCCTTTCACAAATCGTATACTTCTTTAATTCTATTCTGATCTTTTTTTCGATACCAATGCAGATAACGGCTTCATTGCATTTAGACTGTCCCATAGCATTATCCGTACATCTCCTTCTTCAAAATCTGTGCTGACCACCGCAGTACCGACACCTCCCGGTGTTATCTGTTCAGTCTCAACACTCTGTGATATGTATTTATCGGTAATCTGCATTTTGCAAAGTATGCCGTCTTCATCATACGCTGCGGTAATCACCACCGGTGAAACTGCTTTCTCTGTGTCATTAACAACAGTTACACGTGCTGTATTATTGCTAAGAAGCTTTATTTCCGTTTTAGGATTTGCAAACTCCACATATATCGGAAATTCCCCCGCCGTAACAGTAATACTCTCTGATGCCTCGGCAGTTTTTACTATGTTTCCATACATATCATATATGGTAATGATTCTTCCATTCTCAGTCAGTGTGACCTCGGAATTTGAGTCAGATACGTCCCATACCGCAAAAATACTGCTGTTCTCTTTATTGAACTTTGCTGTGTAAACCGCATCCGATTCAACCGTACATCCCTCAAACTCGGCATTGGCAAGCATTTTGTTATACTGCGCAACTGCAAGATACTGCGGTTTTGCCGCATATGCCGTTCTGTCATACCATGTCTTGTCTTTACAGTAGCATATCGTACCGAAATTATGCTCGGAGTTTTCTTCATCATTCCCATCATTCATTATATCATACAGATACATCTTGTCATAGCAGTCGTAAATCTCATTTGCCAGTATCGTACGAACAATCCATGCCGTCTTTTTCTCCGCATTGGCATAATCCGCATCACTTGCCGAATATCCAAACTCTGTCGCCCACTTCTCTTTTTCCTGCGGTACTGAATACTCACTGAATAAATTGTCAAGTATCGTTCCCTGCTCATGCCACTTGGTATTGTTTATCCAATAGTCGGTAACTTCGGGTGCCTTCGCCATATGATAAGGGTGAACTGCATATGCGTCAAAGCAATAATAATCATTATCTCTTGCCGCACCGAGAATTCCCTTTGCAAATTCCCGATGATTTCTCGTAGTTGTCCAGTCGGGATCAACATATACCACCTGACATCCCGATGTGGATACCAGTGCATTTGGGTTCCCTGCCTTTATTCCGTCATAACCGGCTTTCAAAATCTTGTAATATTCATCGCCTCCCGCATACGCAAAAGCATGAACATCACTCAGAACTGTTTCTGTATTTCCCGAATCCTTGTAGATTTTTGTAATGGTCAGAGCCGAATAAGTATTTCCCGATGAATCCTCTTTTTCTTCTATAACATAATTAAGGTCATACAGGTCACTGATTCGCTCAATTTTTTCGGGTGCGTTATAGTCGCCTGTGTATTTATACACATATGTATCATCTATCAGAATGTGACCGTCAGACAAAATTATCAGACGGTTTCCTATATCTGATTGTCTTGCCCTGCGGCGACGATAATTATCCTCGTTGCCAAGCTCAAAGCGTTCTACTCTGCCCTTCATTTTCTCTACAACAGTACGGCAGTATTCCCGATATTCCTCAAGCGCTTCTGCTGTTGTATTGAAACTTCCATCCTCCAAAAATCCCGAAACACCTACATCGAAAACTGTCATGATTTCTATTCCGCGTTTTTCCGCATCCGCTAAAGCGGTTTCAAAATATTCCTCATTTGCTCCTATCCACAATCCGCCGCTTCTCAGGCTTCCTAATCCGGCCTCGGATATGATTTTCATCATTCCCGAAGTGTCCATGCTGTGACGTCCGTCAAAATGACCGCATACTCCCAGCCTACTATTTAGTTCATCTGCCCTGACACTTCTTGAAAGTTTTGTTGTAAAAGTCCTTGAATTTGTCGAATTTGCCGTCAGCTTATATGTACCGAACATCGGCAGCTCAGGGCAAAGTCGTATTTCGTTTTCACTTTGTCCTAAAAGATGCACATACTGTATAGTACTCCATACCGTATTACCGCTGCCGTCCGTGATGTCAATGCTGACATATTCATCAAGAGGCTTTTTGTATCGGTTTATCGTTCTAAGCATCAGCTCAACAGGCTCGTTTTCGTAAAATATATTACCTATACTTCCGCTTGTCACAATATTTTCCGCAACATTCGTATATTCCGCCGTAATTTTCAGATTGTCAAAATAGTCCATAATTCCTGACATCGCTATTGAAAAGTTATTCATTGTGATACCTGTCAGCCCTATATGACTCCCTATCATGCTATCATTAAGGTAATATTCTGCTGTTTCATTATCAAAATCAATAACTGTCTTTAAGTTGTAAACCTTAGCACTGTCAAGAGCCGTATTTGAGGTACTTGAGGAGTCGCCCCATCCGCCAAAGCTCGGCGTTGCCCCCACTGTTTGATTATTATAGAAATAGAGCATCCTTTTTCCCGAATAATGATTGCTCATATTCATGCCAATAATTACACCGTCTGCGGTGCTTTCTCCATCCATGCTGAAATCAAAGCTGACCGTCCATTTCCCGGAATACACACCTTCCTTTGTGCCGCCCTTTGTAAAATCAAACAAAAATGTCCGGTCACCCATCCACATTATAGATGTCTTTCTCATTCCCGTATTTCCGTCTATTACAGCAGAAGCAAGTCCGCTGCCTACAACACCGCCAAAATCCATAAACTCGTTTTGGATTTTCGCAGCACTGGCAGGACCGTTGTCAAAAGTGTTTTCATAAACCGTATAAGTGGGCGTTGTGGAAATCTTAAAGGACTTTTGACACGTTATTTTCAAATTATCGAAATAATCCATAATTCCTGACATAGCAATGGAGATATTCTCTATCTCCGTTGCATTCCAGTTAGTCTGCGTACGTATTAACTTGCCATCAAGAAAGTAGTCCGCTCTGCCGTCATCCAGATTTATAACCGTCCGTAGATTGTAAACTTTGTCACAGTCAAGATTTCTTAGGTTTGGATTATCCAAGGCAGCATTTCCCCATGCACCTTTTCTTTCTAAGACCTCAAACTTTCCACCCCTATGAAAGTACACCATGCGTTCGCCGGTGTAAGCATTCGTCATGTTTACGCCGATAATTACATAATCCGCAGGACTTGTTTCATCCATACTAAAGTCAAAGTTTACAGAAATTATTCCCGAAGAAATACCTTCCTTTGTGCCGTCTTTTGTAAGGTCAAACAAAAAGGTTTGGTCACCCATCCACATTTGGGACTGCTTTCTCATTCCTGTATTTCCATCTATCACAGCAGAAGCAAGTCCGCTGCCTGATATGCCGCCAAAATCCATAAACTCATTTTGAGTTGCTGCAGCGCTGTCAGGACCGTTGTCAAAGGTGTTTTCGTAAATCGTACAATCGGTCTGATAGGTTATTTTCAAATTATCAAAATAATCCATAATTCCCGACATAGCAATGGAGATATTTTCTATCTCCACTGCCTGCCAGTCAGCCTGCGTGCGTATCAGCTCGCCATCAAGAAAATATTGAGCACTGCCGTCATACCAATTTATAACCGTTCGCAGATTGTAAACTTTGTCACAGTCAAGGTTTATCAGGTTTTGGTTGTCAGCGGATGAGTTTCCCCATGCGCCTCTTTTTTCCAAGGCTTCCAGCTTTCCACCCGTGTGAAAGTACACCATGCGTTCGCCGGTGTAAGCATTCGTCATGTTTACGCCTACAATTACATTATCCGCGGCACTTGTTCCGTCCATACTAAAGTCAAAGCTTAAGGAAACCATTCCTGAAGAAATACCTTCCTTTGTGCCGCCTTTTGTAAGGTCAAACAAAAAAGTTTGGTCACCCATCCACATTTGGGACTGCTTTCTCATTCCCGTATTTCCGTCTATTACAGCAGAAGCAAGTCCGCTGCCTGAAATGCCGCCAAAATCCATAAACTCATTTTGAGTTGCTGCAGCGCTGTCAGGGCCGTTGTCAAAAATGTTTTCGTAAATTGTATATATCTCTGTGTTCTCTGTGTTCTCATTTGCCGAAATTGGCTGTAAGCATGCCACAAATAAAGAAATTATAACAATTATACTAAATAATTTTCTCATTCCATATCTCCCATTTATACTCGGCATTCAATGCTCAACCTTCCAATGGTTTTTAAATCCGATATTAGTATTTTTTTAAATCAAGGGCTTCAATCAAGGGCTTCATGCCGATCAAGCTGTCCCACATAAATGCTTTTACGATTCCTTCCGCACCGCTCACATCAACCGTCAATTCTGCTTGCTTGCCTGCATCCAGCTTGCTTGCCTGTGCTCCGTCAACTGTAAAGTTTGTGTAAATATTGCAGTCTTTCAATCTATTGTCCGCTTCGTAAACCGCAACTATAACTATCGGGAAGTCAACTGCTGTCTCTTTGTTATTCGCAACAACAGCCTTCACCATACCGTTTTCTATAGTCAGCGAAGCAGCCGGTGTAGTAACTGTTTCTGTACTCTTTTCCGGTGCATTTCCGAATATATCGCATACATCTGAAAAACTTAGCGTATGTGTTCCGCCTTTTAATTTTTCGGAATAAACTCTTACAGTATTTACATTCAGCCATTCCGTCTTTGAAGCTATTTCGCCATCAACGCAGAATGTGCCTTTTGATACATCCATAACACCACCGAATGTCAAATCAACATATCCGTCTGTCATACCTGTGTTGTCTGCCGTAAATCCGCATGAAAAATCATTTAGCCTTGAAATTTTGAAATTGTCAAAGCCTGCTGCATATCCGCTGAATCCAACACCGAAATTATTCATAACATCCGTATTAAGATTTACGTCATTCGCAATCAGACTTCCGTCCAGATAAACATCAAGAGTCTTGGCATCATGGTTAAAAATCATATCCAGACTGTACCACATCTTGTTTTTAAGTGTCTTCTCTGCAATATTATTACTTGTGCCATCTTCGTCAAAGACAACGTCCCAGTCTCCCGCACTTTTTTTAACGATAAACGCAATTTCTCCCGCACTGTTTTTCTTTACACCCGCAAAAATCTTACCAAGATATGAGGCAGTGCCCATATTGATACCCGTCTGCAAACCGGTATCAGGAGTACCGGATTGCTCATTTGTCGCCATAAAATCATAGCTTATTTTAGTTATTCCGGTTGAAACACCGCTTTGAGTTCCATTCTTTGTGAAATCCGCAAAGACTGTCACACCGTTTCTCCAACCGTCTGAATTTGAATGATATATGTAACCGTCCGTATTGAATGACGGAGCAGATCCGTAATACTCTCTTGGTTCATTCAAGTCTTCTTCCGAGTCAATACCCACCACTTTAATATAATTGTTTTCATAACTCGGGAACGCTTCATATATATCCTTACCTGTGAAGTCGTTTTGATATAAAACCTCCTCCGCATGGATAGTAAAAGAAGCGCTTGCGTTGACCGGAGCATTGCCGAACACATCCTCGGCGCCGTTCACAGCCACAGTATGTGTTCCTTCACTGTTCAGCTTGTCGGAGGTAATATGCGCCTTATTCACTGACAGCCATTGTACCTGAGCTGCCTCTCCGTCAACAGTGAACACACCCTTTGCAGTATTCATTGCCGCACCAAAGCTTACGTCAACACTGCCCTTTGAATATGCATCTGCTTTGAAGTCACCCGCCACGTTATTCAATCTTGAAACCTTTAAATTATCAAAGCCTGCAACATATCCGCTGAATCCGATACCGAAGTTTTTCATCTCGTCAGCTCCAAAATTCACATCATCCGCAATCAGACTTCCGTCCAGATAAACATCAACCATCTTTGTTCCATGATCAAAAATCATATCAAGGCTGTACCATTTTCTGTTTTCAAGCTTCGCCTCAGTCTTATTAGGCGCATTCTCCGCTGTATTAAATGCTACGTCCCACCATGCTGCATCTTTTCTTACAATAAAATACAATTCATTCTGTTCATTCTTGCTTACTCCGGCAAATATCATACCTGAGTAATGATTTTCCAGATTAACTCCCGACTGAAGACCCGAATCGGGGGTGCCTTCATTTGTCGCCATAAAGTCATAGCTTATTCTGGTTTTCCCTTCTGTTATGCCGGAAACCGTACCGCCCTTTGTAAAGTCTATAGATACCGTTACACCGTTTTTCCAGCCGCTCACATTTGAATTATATATGTAACCGTCCGTATTGAATGCCGGAGCAGAACCGTAATACTCTCTTACACTCAAGTCTTCTTCCGAGTTAATACCCACCACTTTAAGATAATTGTTTTCAAAACTCGGGAACGCTTCATATATATCCTTACCCGAAAACGTGTTTTCGTACCAAACTTCTTCCGGCGAAACAGTTGTTTCCGCATCATTCGCCGCAAATGACGATACCTGTGATGTAAGCATTATCGCCGCTGTTGTAACCACACTGAATAATTTTTTAAAGTTTAACATTTTTTTCCTCCATTCCAAGCTTTATCCAAAAGCTTTATAATAATATTATTTTACTCAACATTTTTAATGTTCCCGAAATAAACACCGTCCGCCAACGGATAGGTTCCCACGGTGTCCCACACGGTTCCCGTGAAATACAGATTTGTCTTTTCGTTTATGACAAACGGTATCTGTATCACATCCTTTGTGCCCGGCAAAAGTTCTGCCTTTTCAAAGTTTATATCTTTCATCAGTCTGCCGTTATGCACAGTCACCGCCGAAAAAACTTTCACTGTATCAGCACTTGTGTTCGCCACCTCAAGTACCACCGTAACAGTACTTCCTACCGTTATCTCGTCAACAGAATTTACGATGCTGCCATTCTCCGCATATACCTTGAGCTGTGCCAGTGCGAGCCTGCCCTCCGCAGTGTTTAATAATATCTCATAAGGATATCCCAAACCGTCCAGAGTTATTGTATATGTCTTATTTCCGCACAACGCACCGCAAAATACTGCTTCACCAACATTCCCGTTTGCAGTTATGTCAAAGCCTGCTGTATTGCCATCCGCATCACTTATTACGCACCGGGAAAGTGCGTCAGCTGCGTTAACATCATCGCTGAACTCAAATACAATGCTGTGAAGCTCTGCCGGGTTTTTATCATCCAATGCAAATGTTTCACCTTGAAGATTTTTAAGCCTCAAGTATTTCAGAGAATTGTCCCGGGCAAGACTGAAATCAACAGCACTTTCGGAGAGCGTTCCGCCTTCCCTGCCGCGTATTCCCTCAGGCAGGATAACTCTGTACGCATAGCCGTCCGAGAGCGCTTTTGGCGGAGTGATAACTGCATTTTTTCCGTTCGCTTCTACCGCTGATGTAATTTTTTCTCCTGTGTATATACTTTTTAAAGTAATCCCATTCTCAAAAATATAGCTGTTTGCAATTCCATCCGTAAATTCTAACTCGATTTTGTCGCTTGCCGCAGACTTTACACTCACGTTCATAGGCATTGAATCATAGTATTCCACTCGCAGATTATCCATAAAGTCGCAGTATGCACACAACGCAATTGAGAAATTGTTCATGATGTCGAGACCGGTTGTGTTGCCTGCAAATCCGCCGTCTATGTAGGTCGCCGCAGCTTTAGTTCCGAAATTCAAAACCATTTCAAGGTGATACTTTTTGTCGTAATCAAGATTAATCTTCTCGTTTCCCCACGCGCCAAAGTTGTTATTCAGATAGAGCGCACCGTTGTCCATTGCAATATAGCGTTGTCCCTCATAGCTCTTTGTTGTATCCATATTTACGCCCATCCATGTTGTTTCAATTGAGGCTTCATAGAGTGAGATATCCATGCTGATTTTGTAAATACCGTTTTTAACCCCGTTTTTTGTTCCGCCCTTTGTAAAGTCAAAGGTCATTACCGTTGATGGCCACTTGTTATGCTTCGCGGCAATTCCCGTCTCACCGTCAAACTCTGCGGTAACAAGATTATTCGAATCACCGGTAAAGATATAATCATCAGTTTCGGTTCCGAGTGACTGCTCGAAGCTTTCAATTCCATCATCAAAGGTATTTTCGTAAAGCAATCTGTAGCCGGAACTGTCATCCGCCTGCACCGGAGAATGTATGACACCTGTCCCAAGTATCATCGCCAAAACAAATGTCAAGTATTTCTTTTTCATTTTTACGCGTTCTTCCTTTCTGATTAACACTATCATGTGTTTTATTTTTTATTAAAGTCATCCAAATCGGTTATCCTTTCAGTCCGCTCATATCCAGTCCGCCAATTATACGCTTTGAGAATATTGCGTATATTATAATCATTGGTATAACCGAGAGCATCATCAGAAGCATATATTCATTATCCATCAAATTCGACGAGCCGGAGCTCAAACGGTAAAGCATAACTGAAATCGGTTCCTTTTCCGTATTTCCTAACATCAAATACGGCCAGAAAAAGTTTCCCCATGTGCCGATAATGCTGAAAATGGTGACAACCATGATAATAGGCTTACTAAGCGGAATAATTATTTGACTGAATATTCCCAGATTGGTACATCCGTCAATCCTTGCCGCCTCAAGGTATTCCATCGGAATGCCGTTGAAAAAATTTCTAAACAGCAATATATTGAATGCATTGGAACCCGCCATAAGCCATATCGGGACATAGCTTCCCGTAAGGTTGATATGCAGCAGCGGCACATCAACAAAGCTCATATATAGCGGGACCATGCTCATACCCGACAAAAGCATCGACCAAAATATCAATGTTTCTAAAAATGCCGTACCTGCCGGTTTCAGTCTGGACAGCACATATCCCGCAAGTCCGTTTATTATAATATCACATGCCCAGCATCCAACAATAAGTATAATCGAGTTTTTAAGATATTTTACAAGATCCACCTTTGCGATAACGGCACATACCCTACCGAAATTCCACGTCTGCGGAAGCAGGGTCGGAGGCACCGCATACATCTCGTCCACCTCCTTAAAACCCGAAACCGCAATCCAAAGAACGGGGAGCAGGCAGATCAAGCTGACAATGAACAAACCCAGAAACATTGTCCAGTACAGCAGCTTGAATTTCGGTGTTTTAAGTTCAGAATAGTTTAATAAGCCGTCTGTCTTATCCGAAAATCTTGTATTTTTTTTTCGTGCAGTTTTTTCAGCCATTGTCATAGTCCCCCCTATTCATTCACGCGCTTATCCAATTTAAAATACACATATGTCAGTATCGCAAGTATGCAGAATACGATCACTCCCAAAGCAAGGGATTTTTCATACTGTCCGTATTTAAATGCGTAAAAATAATTCGTAAGACCCAGCGACATTGACGCTCCGCTCGGTCCACCGCCCGTCATAGCAAGAGGCTGCTCGGTGATATTGAAAATTCCGATTATCTGCCGTATCGCCATAAGCAAGAGCATTCCGCGCATATGCGGTATCATAACGTGGCATATTCTACCGAAAAATCCCGCGCCGTCAAGACGCGCCGCTTCATACAACTCTTGGTTTACACCCTGAAGCGCGCCCAGATACAGTATAAGCGTACCGCCGAAGCCGTTCCATGTTGTTGATATAATAATCAGCAGTATAGCGATATTTTTATTGCTGAGCCATTGCATCGGTTCAACGCCGAAATAGTACAAAACCATATTGAGCAGTCCGCCCGGGCCGTCCATATACACCATCTTCCAGATCAGGCTTGTCGCAATGGCGGGAACAACAACCGGCAGATATGTTGTGATTTTGAAATACCCCTTCATATGCACCATTTCATTCATCATGACCGCACACACAAACGGAAGCGGAAACCCGATTATCATTGACCATAAAACATATTGCAGTGTATTTTGCAGAGTTTGAATAAAATTGGTATCGGTCAATACATCCTTAAAGTTTTTCAATCCCACAAATTCAACCGGCTCAAATCCTCTGAGACTGAAAAACGAATACCTTATACCTATAGCTATAGGTCTCCATACAATAAATACGAATAATGCCAGAGACGGTAATATAATAAGCCATCCCGGAATACTGCGCTTTACAACACTGCTCAAATTTCTATTTTTCTTTAATTTATACTGTTTTGCCTGTGCCGTTTTTGCCATAAAACATTTCCTTTCATAATCATAATAAGTAAGGTATTCCTAACGGATTACCTCTGTATCGGTAAAGCCTTATCAGCTTTCCTTATCAAGATGATTAACCTGGAAATCATGGCAGGCATTTTTTATCACTTCTTTGCAGTCTGCTTTCTCATCCGTTATAACGGCCTGAATACAACCGTCCAGTACGGAGTAAAGCTGCTGACACGCAACCGGCTCCTCGGGTTTTAGGATTACATCCTCAAAGTTGTAGTATGATTCAAAGTCCTTCGGGTCGATATTTGTATACTTCGCTGCGATTTCTCTTTCCTTTGCCACTCTTTCCTCATTAATCCAAACAGGAAATGCCTCACGATCCAGAACCATTCCGCCCTCGCTCAATATCGTCTGATAATTCTTTTCCTTGTTTGTCACCGAAACTTCGTCAAACTCTTTGCCCGCACCGATAAAATCAAGCCATTTGAAGCACGCGTCAATCTGTTCCGGTGTCGAGTCTGGAGCAAACATTCTTATACCTCCGCCCATCTGTGCATATCTTCCGTATTCTCCTGCAGGCATTCTCGCCTCAAGCAGATTTGATACTTCCATTCCGTATTTCCTTGAATAATCGTCAGACGGTCCCTCAAAAGTCATTGCCGCCTGGTTTGTTCCGAACAGCTTATGCGACTCCTGCTGATCGATGACCGAGTTGTCCGGCAGAGCATTGTATTTCCACTTCAAATCCTTTACAAACTGCAATGCGGCAACAGCATTTTCGGTGTCAAAAGTCGCCTCCCACTTTCCGTCACTGTTCTGCTTCATAAACTCAACGCCAAAGCTCCACGCAATATTAAGAAAATTCCAGCCGCCGCAGTTGTCCGTAGTACACATTACAAAACCCGCCTTACCTGTCTTTTCCTTGACTTTTCCTGCATACTCAGCCATCTCACTGTATGTATCGGGAATCATTATACTGCCATCCTCATTCACAAGCCCCGCTTCCCTGAACATTTCCTTATTGATTGCAAGTCCCTTAGCATAAGCGCTTGTCGGTATTCCGTATATCCTTCCGCCATCATCCTTGACAAGGTCGAGAAGTTTAGGATTTATAGCCTCTGTCATTCCATAGCTATCCATAATATCTGTAATATCCGCAGCATGACCCGCTTTAATAATCTTGTTCAACTCAGTAAAATACGCTATATACATTGTCGGCAGCTGCTTTGCCGAAGCCTTCATTGTGAATGTCTTTGTATCATATCTGTATGTGTCGGGAGTTATCTTTATATTGGGATATTTTTTTTCAAACTCCTCTAAAAGATTATTGTAGGTTTCCAAAGTTTCCGTCTGAGTCTCGTCGGGCCAGTCACCTATAGAGATGGTGATTTTCCCATCCGCAGTCCCCTGTTTCTTTCCGCACCCTGCCAGACCTGCCGTAAGCATTACTACAGTCAATCCGGTCGTGATTACCTTTTGAAATTTCATAACAACTTCTTCCTCCTTCTGATTTTTCTTTCCTTTTGAAATTTCATAACAATTTCTTCCTCCTTCTGATTTTTCTTTTTTGTTAAGACAAGCTTAAAGTGTCGTGTCTCTCTACACAAGTCTTTGAGCAATCTCTTGTAAATCAAAGATTACCACACCTAAGTCATGCTGTAAACACCCATTTTGCCACTTTGTAACGTTTTTCACCCGGCTGTTCGTGTCATTTTCCGCTGTGTACCATATTTCGTTACTTCTATATGCTGCGTCCCGGATTTCTTTGTATTTACGCAATATTGGGCTGTTTTAATCATGGCGGATTATATAATTACCTGTTGACTTACCGTTGTTTTTATGATATAATGTCATTCATAGGACGAAATAAGTTACACTTACGTTATTTGGGGGAAAAGAGGTATATTTTATGAACAATCAGTTTAAATCGGTAAAAAGATTTTTTCACGATAAATTCTTTTTAAGGGTCTATGCGTATATTATCCTCCCTATTCTGATTGTTTTTATATTTCTTATGTTTACTGTTTTTTCTTACAACGGCAGACACATGTCACTTTTGAAAAACAGCTACCTCACCAAACTCGAATCAATATGCTATGAAAGCGAAACCTCGCTTCGGAACGTATCGATAATGATAAATATGCTTTCAGACAACGAAAGCTTTATTTCTGCTGCAACTCAAACCGTACAGACGGACATTGCTACCGACAATAATATTTCAAAAATTTTTGCACAGCTGAAACAAAACAATAATCTGATCGACAGCATCATACTCTATAACCGTGCCATAAACACCGTATATTCCAACAGTGGCAAATTCAATGCGATAGGCTTTTTTACAAACGATTACTACTATGCCGAGTACAAAAAAAATTACTGGGACTCTTTCAAAATGTCTCTGCCGAACGAAACCCCTCTTGCCCCTACGATCGTCAATGCTTCCGGCAAGCAACGAATAGTCATCCCCATTGTATTTACAAATGTATGCCGTGACTCCTCGAACAGCATTGTTATTGTAAATGTAAATCTGTCCCAAATAATCAGCACTGCCAATGACAAAAAGCTTACTAATAATAGTCGTTTTTTGGTAATGAACAACCAAAACCACAATATCTTTAATGAAAACAATGATTTTAAGTCGAACTTGAGCGGAAACTTCTTTGACGAAATCGCATACAACTCCTCCTCTGTGTTTAATAGCACGGTGGACGGCAAAAAAACGCTTGTAATGACGTATTCGCCTAAGAATGCGGTACTCAATTATTCATATATCGTACTTGTTCCTTACAGTGATATAAACAACAGGGTTTCGCAAATTACATTCATCCTTATTATAAGTATTCTTGTGTTGAGTATTGTACTTCTGACATCGTATTTCAACACAAAAAGCATATATACCCCAATTGAAAATCTTGTTTCGCTTTTCGGAAACGAAGAGGCTCCGTCGGACAAAAAAGGCGGCACCGATGCAAATATTTTCAATCTGCTACACAATTCCATACAGAAAACACTTGATAACAACCGTGCACTGTCCAATAAGATGCAAAAAACTCTGCCGGCACTCCAGGAGAGGTGCATAATCAATTTCCTCAACTCTAACGAGTATTATACTCCCGAGGACAGCGGTGATACATTTTCGATAGACTTTAAATACGAATATTTTTGTTCTATCGTAATTAAGCTTATTCCGACCGAGGAATTTTACAATACTTATACCAACAAGGACTATAATACCATAAAATCAGGCATCCACGATATAATTCTTTCTGTTTTCAGCGAGAAGTTTGAGACATATGTTTTTCCGAGCGAAATAGATACCTTGTATGTACTGTTGAACTTTTCCGAAAAATCGTCGGGCGACAGCCTTGACAAAATCATCAGCGAAATTCAGTCTATTATGAATGCCGACAAGGATTACATGACTCTGAAAATAGGAATAGGCAGAATATATCCACACCTTGATGGGTTGAAAAAATCTCATCAGGAGGCAAAAAACTCACTCTTCACTGTTGACGGTTTGGCTCATATAAAACTTAATGAATCAAGCTCCGACAAATTTATCCTTAAGATGAGCGATGAAACTTTGCTTTTTAACCTTCTTATTGTCGCGAGGACCAATGAGGCAAAAAAGCTTATTGAAAAAATCCTCAAGGACAACGCAATCCGAAACATATCCGATGGCGCCAGAACCCAGCTATATATACAAATTTTTAATGTTGTTTTCAAGGTTATGCGCATGAAAAGCATAAATTATGACCCGGAAAGAAAGGGGGATCTCAATATCATAACCGAAATAATCCGCCTTCAGCCAACAGATATATACGAAACACTTATCAATTATATTGATATAATAAACAGCTGTACCGACAGCGCAAACACAAAAATTGATATTCAGGCGGTTACCTTGTATATAGAAGAAAACCTTAATTCAGAACTCTGCCTTGAAAATATTGCAGATAACTTCAAGACCACACCCAAATACCTTTCAAAGTTTTTCAAGAACAAGCTCGGAATAAATTTTACCGACTATCTTGCCAATCTGCGTATCAACAAAGCAAAGGTAATTCTGACCGAAACGGAGAAGCCGATAAACGAAATTTTTAAGGAGCTTGGCTTCAACAACCGAAACACCTTTATCCGCGCTTTTAAAAAGGTTACGGGACTTACTCCGTCCGAATTCAGAAAGATAACACCGTCCTCCTCTGCCGATAAACATCCTACCATAGATAAGTAATTTATATCCAATCAATAAAAAAACTACATCAAAATAGTCTGATAAGGTCTATATGAAAAATGTAGGTTTATGAGAAGTTGATTTTGAGATGAGTTTTGAGAATGATATTGTGGTTTTGAATCGGGTTTATGATACATTCTCAAAATCTTCTCATAAACGATGGTTATATATATGTGTACGATAATTCCGATATATGGACTGTTATTACAATACACTCAAGAATGGACTGACCAATCATTATTACTATCATTCTGAGAAAAACTATACACATCCATTGAAGAATTTGCGTAGTTTAATTCATTTTTTTCCTGTAAATTAAAGGCTGCGACAATAATTTTTGCAACCTCCGCACGGGTTATATGGTTATCCGGCTTAAATGTTCCGTCGGGATAGCTTGAAACAATACCATTTTCATGCCATTTGTTAATAACATCTTCCGCCCAATGCCCTTTTATATCATTAAAAGCTGTATCAGAAGTATTCTGAGCCAGAGAAAGCAAGCTGTCAATAAGATAAAGATTATCTACTGTGTAGAGCGCATATGGATTGGGTCATTAGCTGACTGTATTTATCCACACCGCTGGCTTCACCTATAAAAGCATATACAGATGTGCCGTCATTCTTGTCGGCTGTGATATATGTACCCGACAGATCTATCGGAACGGGAGCAAGTGATGATGTAAGCATCATATTATCGCTTATGTCAAAAAACTTATCTTTGTCCATAGTGTATATGCGGGTAGTATTTACGCTTGAATGTCCGAGTATATCGGCAAGCCGCACAATATCCTTTTGAATTGAATAAAATGTTCTTGCGAATAAATGCCTGAGATTGTGAGGGAACACCTTTGCCCTTGCAACACCGGCGCTTTCGCAG
>CACXES010000144.1 GCA_902766745.1 uncultured Ruminococcus sp. | reverse complement strand
GTTCTGCCGAAAATATATTTTACGGAGGTTATATAAATGAACGAAGAACAAACCTATTTATGCTCCGAATGCGGAGCGGCTGTGACAGAGGAATACTTACACGAATTTGACGAACGCATACTTTGCAGCAGTTGTCTTGACAATCTTACCACAATCTGCAATTGCTGCGGTGAACGGATATGGCGGAGCGATGATGAGGGTGACGGCAGTATATCGCTTTGCTCCGGCTGTCGAGAGTACAACTACGTTACCTGCGAAGGCTGCGGCTGTCTGATTCCGAATGACGAGGCAAACTACGATGACGATTATCCATACTGTAATGAGTGTTATCGAAAGCTTCAGGAATGTGCGATAAAATCATATAATTACAAGCCCGAACCTATCTTCTACGGTTCGGGTAATTTGTTTTATGGCGTAGAACTTGAGATAGACAAAGGGGGCGAACGCAGCGACTATGCCGAGGCAATACTCAACACTGCTAATATGCATAACAAACACCTATACGCCAAGCATGACGGCTCAATCAATGACGGCTTTGAGATTGTTTCTCACCCAATGACACTTGATTATCATGCCCGGAATATGAACTGGTATGAAATAATGAAAATGGCATCTGACTTAGGCTACCGTTCACATCAGACGCAAACGTGTGGTCTGCATATTCATGTCAGCCGCTCCGCATTTGGCAAGGACTATGCCACACAGGAGGACACAATTTCTCGAATAGTCCACTTTGTTGAAATGCACTGGAACGAATTATTAAAGTTCTCTCGCCGCACCGAGGAAAATATAAACCGTTGGGCAAGCCGTTACGGAATATCCACCACCGCCAAGGACACATACAAAAACGCAAAGGAGAAGCACTGCGGCAGATATGTTGCTGTTAATCTCGAAAACTACGCGACTATTGAATTTCGGCTGTTTCGAGGGACACTGCGTTACAAGACATTTCTTGCCACACTGCAATTGGTCGATGAAATTTGCCTGCTTGCAATAAAGCTGATCGATAAGGAATTGGAGAGCCTGTCATGGTCGGACTTTGTGAGTCAAATAAATTCTGACAAATCAGAGCTTATCGACTACTTAAAGGCAAAGCGTTTGTATGTTAATGAACCAACAAGTGATAATAGCGAAACGGAGGCAGAGTAATATGTGCGGATTATTCGGATTTTCACGTTACGGTGACAATAATATCAGAAACCTCTGTGACATTACGAATGCACTTGCGATAGAATCATCCATCAGAGGTACTGACGCAACGGGAATTGCCTATAATTTTAGAGGTCACATCAATATTATCAAGGATTCCAAACCGGCAAGAAAAATGGATTTCAAGCATAATGACAATGTTACAGTGTTAATCGGTCACACACGTCACAGCACACAGGGCAGTGAGAAAAAGAACTGTAACAACCACCCATTTTACGGGAAGTGCAAAAACACAAAATTTGCGTTGGCGCATAACGGCGTATTGATAAACGATATGGATTTACGATATCGATACGGCTTGAGAAAAACCAAGATAGAAACCGACAGTTATATTGCAGTTCAACTGCTTGAACACAAGAAAATACTTAATTTTGACAGCATAAAGTTTATGGCTGAAGCGGTCGAGGGCAGCTTCAGCTTTTCTATTTTGGATTCCGAGAATAACATATGGCTTGTAAAAGGTGACAGCCCGCTCCATATTTTAAAATTTCCAAAGCGGCAAATGTACATATATGCAAGTACCGAAGAAATCCTTTGGAAAGCCTTGATTGATACCGAATTATTTTCGGATATTAAGTCCGGCGATTATGAGTCAATCGACATCACTGACGGCGATATTCTAAAGATAAAGCCAACCGGAAAGCTTGTGCGCGGCAAGTTTGAATTTAATGATTACTCCCACCTCAAATACTGCAACTGGTGGGATTATGGGGTAAGTGATACATCCGAAAAAAGTGCCTACACTGGCATATACCTTGAGGACTTGAAAGCTGTTGCCGCATATCAGGGTTATTCTCCCGAAGACATCGACAATATGCTATCCTCGGGAATTTCGCCCTACGAAATCGAAGAATACCTTTATAGCGCAGAGTGAGGTGATAAGATGAACATTTTCAAAACGGCTCTGCTTGTTATAGGATTGATACTAAAAATATGCTGCTCAAACGATGAATAGATTTTTAAATAAAGTGGGTTTTATCGGACTCACTTTATTTTTTCAATAAATTTATCATGATTTCAAGGCGAATATATGATAAAATAAGCTTGTAGCAAAGAAGGTGATTCCGGTGGACAGTGAGCTGAGCTCACGGGAACAGATAGAGATTCTGGATAAGAAGTTTGACTTTATCATTACTTATCTTAATAAATTCATATTTTTTCGTATAATGTATTGATTTTTTCGTGCAAATAGCGTATAATAGTAGTACAAACATGAAAGGAGATGGTTTAAATGGCAGCTTCAACAACAAATATCAGTATTCGTATGGATGCTGAAACCAAAGCAAAAGCAGATGCACTTTTTAACGAATTGGGAATGAATATATCAACGGCTTTTAATATTTTTGTTCGCCAATCACTCCGTGAAAGGAGAATACCGTTTGATATTTCTCTAAATCAGCCTAACAATGAAACGATTGCGGCTATGCGTGAGGCGGAAAGGATAGCAGATGATCCGTCTGTAAAAGGTTATACCGATTTAGATGAGATGTTTACCGACCTTTCCAGATGAATAAATCAAAGTATATTGTAAAGCCTACATCTCAATTCAAAAAAGACTATAAATCAGCAATTAAGCGTAATATGAATATTAAAGCTCTTGATGATGTTATTAAAAAATTATCAAACGGCGAGAGGCTTGAGGAGCAATACCGTGACCACACACTTTCGGGGCAATGGTCAGGACACCGAGAATGTCACATAGAGCCCGATTGGCTGCTGATTTATTTTATTAAAAAGATGTTCTTGTTTTATCTCTTACCCCACGGCTTGTGTTCCAAGCCATGGGGTACTTTTTATTTTAAAAATATTAAAAATTTTTAAATTTTTCAAAATTTCCTGGTTTTTGTCCTTAAAATCAAATTTTAACGGTGCTATACTGTATACATCAGGAAGACGTCATCTTGAAATAATTTTATAGGAGATTTTTCTATGGAAGATACAAACACTGACATTAAAGTCTATAACGGTAAGATAAATGAAACGAGTATGTTTCTGCATATTTTATCGCACAACTTAATTCGCTGCTGCAATCATCGGCTTTACTTCTACAATAAAGCCGAGGGACGATTCGAAGCAATAGACATCAAGAACGAGTGGTACTATATAAGTCGGTTCTTCAGCGACCATATCAAGCTAATGGTTCAGCCTCGAACAATAAGCGAACTGGTGTACCGATTGATGAACCATCCTGACATTCAGCAGGATATAGATGATTTTAACTATCGTTCAGACTTGATTAACGTAAAGAACGGTGTACTCGAATACAAAACCGGAAAGCTTCTTGACAAGTCTCCGGAATACCTCTTTACATATCAGCTGAATGTAGCCTTTGACCCATCGGTCACAATAGACAGCGCACCGATGTTCAAAAGATTCTGTGAAACTTCTTTGGACAACGATGCTGAAAAAATACGGCTTCTGCTTCAGATCATAGGCTATCTGTGTACAACGCTGACGGAGGCCAAAAAGTGTTTTATTCTGGTCGGTGCTCCTGACAGCGGCAAGTCACTGATCATTCATCTTATGGAATATATTATAGGCGATGAATTTGTCTGTAA
This sequence comes from uncultured Ruminococcus sp., assembly GCA_902766745.1. Classification (GTDB taxonomy): domain Bacteria; phylum Bacillota; class Clostridia; order Monoglobales; family Monoglobaceae; genus UMGS1820. The sequence continues at coordinate 5,360 of CACXES010000144.1, read as the reverse complement.
TATTCAGCTTGAGAACCTGAGCCGCAGATTTTCATCTGCCGTATTGAGTTCGAAGTTTATCAATATATGCGGAGAGCTGTCAGCACGTCCGCTGAAGAATATTGAAACCTTTAAGCTGATAGTCGGAGGTGACACATTATCAGGCGAATTCAAGGGTCAGCCCATATTCCGTTTTAAAAACAAGTGTAAGCTGCTGTACGCCGGTAATGTCCTGCCTCCTATATAAAACGAGGATACTTCTCTCGCCTTTATCAACAGGCTTGTGCTGCTGTGTTTTTCGCACAGTATTCCCAAGGAGGAAAGAATTTACGGTATGGCAGATGAGCTGAAAAAGGAAGCAGACGTTATCTTTTCGCTTGCAATAAAGGAGCTTCCGAAGCTGATAGAGGAAAACTATCAGTTTGCGGCACCTGCAGACTCTGTAAATACACTTGCGGATTATGCATTTGAGCAGACAAGCATAGATACATTTGTCGAAAACCGCTGTGTTCTCGGCTCAAGCCATAAAATTCACGCTGTTGATTTATATGAAGCATATATTGGATTCTGTCGGAGCAATGCAGTGTCACCGATTAGCAGAAACCTATTCTCTCAGAAAATCTCTTCCCTGCCCGGGGTCGAGGGAAGCCGCTTCAGAATCAACGGCAGCGCATCCAACAGAGGATTTAAAGGAATTACCTTGAAAAAGAAATTCAATTAATATAAATTATTTAATACAAATGGTCCCGCAAGATACCGAATGATAATTCCGTAAAATACAGAATTAAAAAACAGCGGAACGTTGGACCGCACGATTGGAGGTGATACAAATTGGCTTTAAAAGCTGTATCGGTAAAAATTGATGAACAACTTCTTGAAAAGATTGACAGCTATGCTGAAAAATCTTATCAAAGCCGCTCACAAGCAATAATACAGATGCTTACTTCGACAAGCATCAATGTTATTGCTGAGGGAGCGGGCATTTTGAAGGCTCTGCATATATTGCATAATAAGTTAAACGAAACATCTCTCACTTCTTATGACAAAAAAATAATCAAGGAGGCATTAGACGAAATATGGCTATTGTTAAATTCAGCAACGCAAAAGCTGACAAAAACAACAACTCCGGAAGAAAGTTAAAACGTGCAATTAATTATATAACAAACAGTAAAAAAACACGTCCGGAGCTTATAGGAGGCATCGGCGTGGATAAGGACAACTCTTTTGAACGGATGGAAACCGTCAAAAGATTTTACAACAAGACTCACGGGAGAGAATACAAATCGTTTGTCGTGTCATTTAAAGGCGAGCGATTTGAGGATGTTGTGTACGAGGCAGCGAAATACATTTCCCGATATTTTTCGGACTATCAGGTTTTATATGCCGTGCATATAAATACCGAAAATACACACATTCACTTCATTGTAAATTCCGTATGTGTATCCGACGGGCATAAGCTGAGCCAGAGCAAGTCAGATTTGCAGGATTTTAAAGATTATGTGGCTGACGCTGTCAGTATCTTCGGACTGGATGATGACTTCACATTATACGGGTATACCGAAGATAATTACTCTGATGACACCTACGAATATTATTGTGAAGAATATGAAGATGAATACGATGAGGAATTAGAAGATTTGCGGAGGCAATACCGCGAAAAGTGTGCATTGCCTTGGCACGATGGCAACCGCCGTCAAATCTTTAATTCCGGAATATATTCCAAAGATAAGCTGAAAAAGCTTATAAGCGGCGAACTCATCGAACCCATTGTATTTTACGAGCTATGCCCGAATCTCGGAAAAGATGATAATTACAATGATATATTATATAAAAAATATCAAGAAAGGAACGATTTGAAATGAGCAGACAAAAATATTACGCCGTATACGGTGATAACGCAGTCGGAGTATGCACTTCATATACAATTGCATATAAAAAGCGGGTATATATAAAAGGTTTTCGATGCAAGGGCTTTGACAACTACGAGGAAGCCGAAGACTATGCTTTAGAGCAGGCCTCCGAGCTTTTTCCGTATTATAAGCACATTCCGGAAAAGCTGAAATCAAATTATATTGTATACGCAAACCAAATGCCCGATGTTTTCGCTTAAGACAACAAAATTACATATAGGGAGGTGACACAAATGCTTGATGAGTATAAAGATATTTTGTCGGTCAAGGACCTTTGCAATATTCTGAATATAGGCAAAAACACAGCGTATAAGCTTCTTCACAGCGGTAGGATTGGATATATCAGTATATGTAAGTATGACGATCTTACAAATTTGATTGACCTGTCCAAGGATGATCCAACCGCATTTATGCGCCGGATAGTAAAACGCGGCAGACTGTTTTCAGATATACAGAAAATAGTTTATGCCTACAACGGCAAATACTGTTTTGACCCACTGACAGAGGAGATGATAAAATCAAACAGAAATTATCCATATAAAATAAAGAATCTTATTGAGGCAGAGGGTATACATGCATATTGTCAAAAGATCTCTCATGGGCTGTTCGGAATAGAATTTTCACCGGATATGCTTATTTCCTCAGATCAGGACAATGCCGACGATATATCAGATTACCTGGAAAGCTTTGTAAACAAGGAAATCGGAATTGATGAAATGCGGATGGTATTTCAAAGGTTTAAGGACTGGTACATAAAGACCTTCGGCCCGTCCAAGTCCGATAACCGCGGCAAGGAGCGCCGCAGCATAAACTACACTCTGTTTAATAACCGACTTCAAGAGTACAATATGCCATTTATATGGACAAAGTCACAGAATATGTACCAATTGCGAAAGACTGTGTCCTAAGCCCATTGCTATGTCGGAAAAGCAGTGTATTTCAGATATATATTATATAAATAATAATCAAGAAAGGAATGATTTATATGGGTAATAATTTACCGAAGATGATGTCTGTACGACAAATCGCAAAAACAAATCCAAGCTGATTTATGCAAAATACAAGGCATAAATCACGAGGTAATTACATAGTTATATACAAATACATAATTACAAAAATAACTTAATGAAAGGCGTGATTTTTATATGACAAAAACTGTACAAGCCAACGATACACTGAAGAAAAACCGCGAGCAGTTCAACAACGAGCTGAAGATGTTTATCAATCAGAAATTGTTTGATAAAAAGCTAATATCCGAGGATATGTACCGGACAGCCAAGGAGCTTTTGTTAAAGCAGGCAAGCTGACAAAGCAATCGGAAGTGTGCTGTAGCTCTTGCAGCACACTTTCTTTATACAGACATAATTTTCAACATAAGACAGGAGGTACATAATGGATATTTATACTATACGAAAAGAGATGACAAAGCACAACAAGCGACTGACAGACCTGAATTTACGGGTTGTATATTATGCTCGTGTTTCAACAGAAAAGGATGCACAGCTTCATTCGCTGTCTGCACAAAAGGAGTATTTTGAGAATAAAATCATCCAAAATCCGAACTGGACTCTTGTTCAAGGTTATGTAGACGAGGGAATCTCCGCCACCTCCGTTAAAAATCGCGAGAACTTTCTTCAAATGATTAAGGACGCCGAGATGCACAAGTTTGACCTAATTCTCACAAAAGAAATCAGCCGTTTTGCAAGAAATACCGTTGATAGTTTATCATATACTCAGGACTTACTCCGCCATGGCGTAGGCGTTTATTTTGAGAATGACAATCTGAACACGTTAGAGCCGGACAGCGAGCTTCGTCTTACCATAATGTCGGGTATAGCGCAGGACGAATCAAGAAAGGTTTCGGACAGGGTTTCATTTGGGTTTAAGCGCGCCATCGAAAAAGGTACTGTTCTCGGGAATAATTGCATTTGGGGCTACCGAAAGGACAAGGGCAAGCTGGTTATTGTACCCGAAGAAGCCGAAATGGTTTATAAAATCTTTGATATGTACGCAAATGAAGATTTAGGCGTCAGGGCGATTGCGAAAATACTATCTGAATCAGGCTATCGAAACACCAACGGCAATCCTTTCTCCTTTTCTTCAATAAAGGGCATTTTAGTTAACCCTAAATACAAGGGCTTTTATTGCGGAAACAAAACACACAAAATAGATTTCAGACATGATGATATAAAGCACCTTCCGCAGGATGACTGGGTTCTCTATGAAGATAACGAGAACGTTCCGCCCATTGTATCCCCCGAGCTGTGGGACAAGGCAAACCGCAAGCTTAAAGAGCGCAGTGCGAAAATGACGAACAGCGATAAGACAAGCTATCAGAACAAATATCTTTACTCCGGCAAAATTGTCTGCGGTGAGCATGGTACCTGTTATCATCATACGATTTACAGATATAAGTCGGGGGATAAAGAGCTTTGGACTTGCAAGGAGTACGGCAGCAGCAATAAATGCCGTAATCCGCTTGTTTATACAACTGAAATTGATGCGGTAATGCATAAGGTATATAATCAGATTGTTTGTGAAAAAACCACTATTGTGAACGAGCTTATCGAGCTTTATAAGGAGAGCGGCAGCACAAAGACAATTGCTAAATCTAAGCATAAAGTGCAGTCTGACATCAATATGCTTCTTGCCAAGAAGGACAAGCTGCTTGATTTGGTTATGGATGACAGAATTTCCAATGAGGAGTTTGAACTGCGAAACAACGCTTTTAACAAACAGATCGAAAACCTCCGAGCAAGACTTTCCGAGCTTGACGAAGATGAACAAAAAAGTCTTGACTTAAAGAAGTCCATAGAAAGTCTGCGTTCCAGTATATCCAATGAGCTTGATTTTTCCAATGACCTCGGACGGAATGTTGTCGATAGCTTTATTGATAAAATTGTGGTGTATAAGAGTGATACAGAAAATCAGATTGACCTTAAAATCTTTTTGAAGCTTCTTCCGACGATGCCGCAGAGCCTTACCGAAAGCTCTCCTGTTTTAACCTTTGGCAGCGGCCGGATAGTACAAACCCGAGGCGGTAATACAAGGTCTTTGAAAGCATATGATTTAACTTTCAACTATGATTTATGTTATCACCTCGAATGATTATTAATGGTATAGAGAATGAATGTTAACGCATTCTCTATACCGCTTTATTGTTAATACAACAAGGTTCTCCGAAATACTTGCAATTTTAATTGCATTAGTATTTCGTGAGGTTCTTATTTTTTTGCTTTCAATTGGCATTTACTACAAATTTTCTAAAAATGCTTGATTTTATTTCGGTATAGCGATATAATAGTAGCATATAATATATTAAGGTGATGAAAATGAGTATCAATGAAATTTTAAATAATATAGGAATGACAAAATATCGATTAACAAAACTCTCCGGTATTCCAAATGCAACATTAAGTGAACTGTGTAGTGGTAAAACAAGCATTGAAAAATGTTCGGGTGAAACATTAT
>CACXES010000143.1 GCA_902766745.1 uncultured Ruminococcus sp. | reverse complement strand
GCGAATAAACGAGCATCAAGCAAGCGGAGCAAGTGGCGACGAGGGCGCAGGGCAATTATTCAATAAAATTATTTCGGATTTATAATTCGTACGATGCTGTTGTGCGAAGTAAGCGAAAAAAAATAAGCCATATAAAAAATAAGCCATATAAAACATTAAAATATCCTAATTTTACACACCTTTTCATGTTTTACAAACGGCTATTTTATAATATTTCAAGGAGGTTATGATTATGTGCGATAAAAATTTTGACCCGTTTTTCACCGCAAATAATAACACGACAAACGGCACAAGTGATACATCCGGAAGCTCCTGCGGCGAAAGCTCCATGCCCGGAGTAGACCCGAGCCTGTCGAAGGACTTTGAAACACTTCTTAAAACAGATATACTAAACGATATGTGGAATAAGTAACCTGCGATGAAAAAAAAGAGAGGCAAGCACGCAATTTGCGCCTGCCTCTCGAAGCATCCAACCTTTGAGTGTCAGATCTTGCGTGATTTTGAAAAATATATGCGCAGTTTAAATCATCCAAATAGGTATGATACAGTTGTCACTGTCAACAGCGGAAAGAGTTTCTCTCACGCAAATAATCGCACCCTTTCCTCTTGGTATTGATGCTTTATCCAAAAGCTTAAACGGCTGTCAAGGTTAATTTACGATTGAGTCGTAAATTTTAAATCCCAATATAAAATGTCCGCAAATATTAAGCGACTTTTAATTGACTTTTTACCATATTCAAAGACATACCCCCTTAAAATGGCAGCCGATAGGGTAATATTTAAATCAAATCTCACACGGCCTCATTTTCCGGTATTGTCTTTTCTGCAAATTCTTCTGAATTTAATGGTTGAATGTATCCAATCAATTATCAGTGCTATCCATATCAAAAAAAATGTTCGGGCAGGTCTATAGAGTTGCCCTGCTTGGGAATGACCGTACCGCAGTTTTTAACCTCAACAATATTACCTTCGCCCGGTTCCGTTGTCATAACAATTTTCCCAATTGTTTTATCAGTCAAAATCCTCAACCCGCCATTCGTCATACCATTTAATATAGGGGGTATCTCCATCAAATTCGATTGGCAGCCATACATATTTTGCTATGGATAAATCGCGTTTCATAGGATTGTTATAGCTCTTTATTCTCTCGTACTCATCTTTTGGTATAATCAGCTCCTGTGTTTCGTCACAGTCGCTGATTATTATTTCAAACAAGTTATGAGGCATATTATCAGGTAATTCAACCAACCATCTGTCCGCAAGAGCAATATACAAATTTTCTTTTTTGGGATGCTTAAATACAGATGAAATCTGACTCCTGAATGACAGTCTTTCAATATCTCCGCGATGGAGATAACCCAAATCCTCCCACGGTCCGTGATAGTCTGTACCTCTGTAACAGTTTGTCGGATTCGGAAAATAGCCTGTGGTACCGCTTGTTGCCAGATACAAATACCCGTTTCTTTTAAAGAATGCCGGAGCCTCTCTTACCAGCGGACAGAACGGCTGCTGAAAATGAGCGGTATATGTACCCGTAACATCGGTATAATCCTCGTTCAAATCAGCACATATAATATCATGGTGCACCCTATCAAAAAATATATATGCCTTTCCGCTTTCTTCATCCTTTGCCAAATCAAAATCTCCGGAGGACATCCCCAGCGGATGAAAAAATTTGACCTTTGTATAAGGTCCCGTAATTTTATCCGATACAGCAACATACATTTTCTGACTACTGAGATTTTGCTTATTCATAATCTTTATCCACATTACGAATTTCTGCGTTTTATCATTATATATAATGTGTGGCCTATCAAGATACTGAGCATAATGGAGCGGATTATCATCATCCTCGGTTTCCGGCGGGCATATGAGTCCCAAATCTTCCCAGTTGTATAAATCGGATGATTTATAGCATCTAACTCCCCAGTGCCATATTCCGCTGCCCGGCTTTGTTTTTTCCTTATTTTCTCCGTACAGGTAATATTCACCATTCAAGAAAATTATTGAGCCTCCGTGCGCCTGAATGGGTTTTCCTGTTGTATCGAGCCATTCCTTGCCCGGCCTAAAACAATTATACATATAAATCACATACCTTTCTAAAGTTATAATATAAGTGTCATAATACGACAAAGGTCTGCCGATAATAATTTCAAATGCTCTGCTGCTTATATTTTCAATTCTTGTTGAATCCTCAGATGTATTTTTACGGTATATTGTATTCGATATAAATATGCGGTAATTATAACACTCAAAAACTATAAAGTCAATAGGCAAGGTGATTTTGGCATAAAAGTCATGGAAATTTTTTGACCGCCGCCCACCATATTTTGTATAGCTCACTTCAAAAACCTGTCAATCTCATTTTCTATCTCGGTGTCTGCTGCATTCTGAATAATATAACAGTCCTTGCCGCCATCGTCCAATTTTACGCATCCGTTTTGATTAAAGCCAATTTTCAGCTTCTTGCTTTCTTTATAAAACGGATTATTCTGCCGAACAGCGCAATATACGGTTATCGGGCCCCGGCTGAATCTGAGCATTTGATTTCCGTCCAAGCGTTTACCATGCAAATAATATGCCATTCCGACGGGAACATTTTGCCTGCTTGTTTTTTATTATACCCTTTTTAATACAATCTTATATGTTACAATTTTCCACGGAGCAAGCTTTATATCTATTTCGTGAGGATTAAAGCTTATGTCTTTTATATGTTCCTCATTCAAATTAACCTCGCTTGCGGCAACAATTTCCTTTTCAAATGAAATTCTGCCCGACGCCGTTTCAGCCGATGAATTAAACACTCTAATGATAATCTCGTTTTCGTTTCCTGTTTCAGCTCTCTTAATGCAGCTTGTGCTTATGCCTTTCCCCTCAACACTCATATGGCTGTGTGGTGCTCTTGCTTTTTCGTTTTCGCCGCACGGAACAAAGCTTGACAAAATGTCATATTCCATTTCGTCTTTAAGCCTTAATAAATCGCTGTAGGTCACATCTTCATCAAGCGGCACAAGGGAAAATTCGTAACTCAGCGGGCCGTTTATCTGGCAGCGGGCTTCGCCGTTTGTCATAACGGTTGTTTTGAAGCTTCTCGAAAGAGTAATCGCAAGGGTTGCCTTGTCATCATCAAACGCTGTACATTCGTGAAGTCCCGCTTTTGAAACAAACGCAATTCCGTTTCCGTTTTTATCACGCTTGCCGACAATACCGTTTATTGCCTTTTCAAACTGATCAGTTTCACGGTAGTTCTGCGTTTCGTAGTTTATTCCGGTTTTTCTTTCACAGCAATAAAATGCCTGACCCGCAAAATATGTTTCGCCATCAATATTGGTCGGCATTATAAGCCGAACACGATGGTCTTTTGCCTGATTGTTATATTCAAGCCTTATATCAACGCTTCTGCTATTCTCGGAAAGCCCAACATACATAACGAAGTTCAGCCTAACCGTTTCGCTGCTCCTTCTCTTTTCGCTTTCGCTGAAAATCATTTCCTTTGGAACATCCATATGGCGGCTAACCTTGAAAATGCACCTCTTTGGCCCACACTCCGTTTTTGCTATACTGCAGCCGCTAAACGGATAAACCGTTGAATCGTTAACCGGGGCTGCATGATACCAGCCGTCACCTATCTCGCCGTTGTCCGCAATATTGCAAAGCCTTGTGTATATTTTCCCTGTTTTTTTATCAAAAATTTCAAGAGTCCCATTTTCCAAAACAGTGAGGCGGATAAAGCTATTCTCAGCGTGGTTTGTTCCCGACTTCATATTTTGCATATACCTGACAGGACCATCTTGCGGCACGATTTTGTATTCTGCAGAACCGCAAGGTGGTATTTTAACCTGCATTGTAACCTTGTGGAGGTCAAACGCTTTGCAAATCCGGTCTATAATCCGCTTCCGATACCCCCGTTTCACTTCGGTCACCTTATACGGTATTTCATTGCCTTCGCTATCATATATTTTAAAGCTGTTTATATTTTCATAACCAAAAGGCTCCGAGCCTTCTCGGGTGTTTGCGAAAAGGTAGTCTTCTTTCAAGGCTGTGCAAATCTCTTTAACCTGTGCAAACCTATATTCCATATCCTTATGAACTTGGTCAATCGAGCAGCCGCAAATTGAATCGTGCGGTTGGTTTTTTAGAAGATATTCATAGGCAAGGTTTATATAGCTTTGCCTTTTCGGATTTCCCTCAAGCATAGAAAAAACATCCATGGGTTCAATTGTTTTTTCAAGCAGGCTTTGGCATTCGTCATTCTCTTTTTTAATCGGATAATAACTCGAAAGCGTATTTGTTATAAGGTGCAGATATGCGTTTTGGTTTATCGCTGTGCGGTTAAGCTCGCCGCAAATAATAGGCAGCTTATCCGAATATTTTTCAAGCATCTCGCCCTGATTGCAAAGATTAACGTGATGTATGGCAGGCTTCAACTTATTATCTAAAACATCTTTTGCCTTTTTAGGGTTAGTATATAGTATTTCGTAACTGTCAAAATACTTTTCAGCATATACAAATACGCGGTACATACCCGACACGGCGTCATCTCCGCCCGGCATATTAAACTTTTTCTCAAAAGCTCCTTCTTCGTTAGTTACAATCTGCGTTTTGTAAATAACATCATCGTTCGTCTTCTCTTTAACTTCAATGATAACATCGGTCGTTCCTGCCCCGGAAACAACACCTGAAACAGTCACATCATCAGCACTCTCCGCTTCCGTCCCAATAAAAACATCTTTTACAAGCGGATGACGACTTGTCCCATCCGAACTCATCAACTCTATTGAAGCCCGAATTCCATCCAGCTCCGTCATAGACAAAGCGTCGAGAGTATCCGCAAAACCGTAACCTATTGTTTTGATTGTACCGGCAGGAACTTCTATCGTTTTCGTTTTATATTGCTCCAACACACCATCCTTATAGCCCATTGCGGAAACCATGACATTATATGTATCATCAGTGGTATTTATAATATTAGCCCTCGCATAAGCATCTCCGCTGCCGATGTCACTTATCACGCTGCCATCAGGCTTTACAAATGCCGGATTGTCCGCCATAATAATGCTCTCCGCATCGCCTGTTGTTGCGTGGCACTGATACGGAATTGTTAACGAGCTTCCTGTCACTTTCACAACAATGTCCTGACCGCTATCGGGAATGATAGCAGGCTTAATTATCGCACATTTTTCGTCCGAATCATAGCTAACTTCACAATTCACAGGTGTCCCACCGTAGGCAACCTCTATATTAGTATTACTTAACAATTCCTCGTTGATATTACCGTCAAAATATACCTTCACATTATCAAGTAACCGACTTACCGTATCAAGCGGTCCTACTTGTCTGCCGTTCATTTCACTGAAACGAACCTTGGAAACGGTAACAGGTTTTTTATATCCATAAGTTCGGATATTATCCAAAATCATCATCTCTACTCCCGACTTTGTTACTGTTTGGGAATAACTTCCTTTACTATACGTCGGAAATGCATACAGATTAACAGAAGCTATATTGCTATACGCACCGGCACCTGTTTCAATATTAGTGTCATCGCTGTTGTTATACAGTGTTTTCGGTGCGGCCTGCTTGCCGTTCACATAGAATTTACCCTTTTTTTCGTTAATGTCCCATTCCAGTTTTATATGCGTCCACTCATTGTCTGCAAAGGATAACGGACTTCCGTCGACGTGCAGTGCTGCCGAGCTAATACGACCGGTGTCGCTTGACAAGAACCAAGAAAAACTGTTGTGGTAAAAGCCTAATATGTTGCCACTAAGATTACGGCCAAATGAAATAATTTTTCCCGATGCATCCTTAAACTGAAATACGAACGGTATATTTGTGTCATTGGGGGTCTGAATATCAAATTCCACAACCTGTACATCCACGGTGTCGGCTGTCGGAATATTGAGGTTTTTTACCGCAACCGAATATTCATTTTTTGTTTTATTTTCGTCAGTAACAGTCTGCGGAGTTTTGGCCAAAAGACCGGCACTGCTGTCCTTGCCACCGTTTGCAAGCACAGTACTTCCCGAACCCGGGACAACACCACCGGCGTCCGCAATGGCAAAGTCTGTGACTGAGTTATAGTTATCATCAAAGGTTTCGGTATTCTCACTCATAAAATCAGGTGTGTACCGGGTAGTAAAATATATATACCTGCTTCCGAGCATACCTTCTAACTCCTCCGGAAGTACAACAGCATACTCACAGCCGTCTTTTAATTCGTTTTCGTATTCGATTTTTAAAGCCTTCCTATCTTGGATACATTTTGTAACGTGCGCATCGATACCCTCGACTGCTTTTTCGTTTGTGTTAAAGAGCGCAACGCTTGAAAAATCAACACCGCTTACAGGTTCTTCCGAAAAGGTTATTTCTATTGTGTGCTCACCGAATTTGCTGACTTCGGCAGACATTTTCGGATTAGCATCTGCGTTTACACTTATCCCCATACCCAAAAGAAATGAAATTATAAAGGATACTATCCTTTTAGAGTTAGTTTTCTTCACATAAATACATCTCCAATCTTTTGTATACTCTATTTTTCACTTTTTTTAATCTTCCATATTTGAAATTTTGTTATATTACATAGCGCAAGGAATGACAAGAGATTATTACGCCCATATGCGTTTTCAAGTCAAAGCCTCAGAAAATTTCGCACAGGTAACTATAACCGGCGAAGGCATGACATGAAAGGAACTTTCACGTTTTATCCCACTGCAACGTATTCATCTTGCTTCATTATAACACGATGCATTATTGTTTTCATTCAATTTTCTTCATTAAACCTCTCGTTTCTTAAAAATTTAGTACACCATTTTCTTTCTTCGCCAATTTTTTATATATTTTCCCTAATAATTCTCATATAAACATATTAGGTTATATAATTTTTGCCAAATTTCATTGTTTGAAAATGTTTTTTAAAGAATTTCTGTCTTGACAGATAGAAGCTTCTGCCATATAATTAATTCAAAAAATTTTCAAAGGGGATAACGTGAAAGCTTCTTTCACATTAAAGCCTCCGACGGGTTAAATTGCCTGTGTGTTTTCGAGGCTTTGCCTCTAAAACACACATGAGCACAAAAATCTCTTATCATTCCTTGCCCTGCGGATAAGAGAAATTTAATTACTATTTGTGCCGACGCAGAGCGGCGGAATGGAGATTATCATGAATACATACAACGCCTTTAGACCACACTTTGACATAAAAACCTTTGTTAAGCCCGAAAGCTTATTTTTTCCGATATATTCCTGGACATGGAATGATTATCTGACCGAAGACGGGATTAAAGCGCAAATTGATGAGTTTGTTACTCGTGGTATAAAAAATCTTTATGTTATTCCGATATCAAAAAGCTTCAGACCGCATAATATGCACGTCCGTCTTTCACCTGATTACATGACGAATGACTTTCTTAAGCTGTTTCATTTTGCTGTTGATTACGGCAAAAAAAATGATACTTCGTTCTGGCTTTACGACGAAGATGCATGGCCATCTGCATCATGCGGCGGAAAAGTGGTTCAAAGCTGTCCTGAGCTTATACAAAAGGAAATATCATGCAAAAAAGTATTCCTGCCCTCATCTGTTCCGTATAACGGAAGTGACAAAAACTTTCTTGCGGCATTTCTTGACGGCAGACGGCTTTCCTTACCGTTTCAAACAAATACTGATTGTGAAATTACCGTATATTTTATTAACGAACGCCGCGCATTTAACAATCCCTATCCCGATATACTTGACCCGCGCACAGCCGATTTATTTTTGACGCTGACCCACGAAAAGTATGTATTGGAGTTCGGAAACGAATTTGCCGATGTATTTCCTTGTGTTTTTATTGATGAACCAAACCTTGCACCGTATCCGTGGACACAGTCTTTAGATAAAGAATTTACAAAAAAATACGGCTATGATCTGAAAAGCTTTCTTCCCTCGCTTTTTGATGAAGAATGTACCGATGAAGCCGGTATCCGCGCAAGAATTGATTATCGCAACTGTATTGCAGAGCTTCTTGTTAAAAATTTCTACATGAAAATAAGTACATGGTGTCGAAATCACAATGTTTTGCTGACCGGTCATGCGGATGGCGACGATTCCATTCTCTCCTACCGAATGAACGGAAACTTACCAGCCGTTTTAAGAGCTCTTGATATACCCGGAATTGATACGATTTTACGACAGATCTTCCCCTCCGAAAAGAAAGAGCTTCAAATTGATTTCGGCGATTTTATTTATAAAAAAATTACGGCGGAAAACAAATTTTTTCCGCGCATAGCTGCCTCTGCCGCAAACCAAACAGGCAAGCGCTTTGCTATGTCCGAATCCTTTGCGGTATACGGCAGTGGTCTTACTTATGATCAAATGCGTTATGTTATCCATTTTCAAGCTGTTCGAGGTATAAATATTTTCAACTATATGACGGCGCCTTATTCCGACTCCTCAGATTTGCTGACGGCTTTGCGCCCGATTTTTTGCGCTCAAATTCCGGGAAGCGGCGAAAAATCACTTTTCGATACCTACGTTGCGAGATTATCTTATCTTTTAAGTCTTGGCGATTCAAGCATCCATACTGCATTGTATTTTCCCATCCGTGACGTTTTCGCCGGAGGCGAATATGCTCGCCTTACTGCGGACAGCTATGAGCAATCGGGAGATTGTCTTGAAAAGAAAAACATCAATTTTGATATTATTGATGACAGAATTATACTTTCGGCACAGCCGAGCAGCACAGTAAATGCGGGACTTTGTGCATATGAACGTATTATTGTTCCCGAATGTTGCTTTATGCCGTCAGAGGTATCGAAAAAACTTCGGGAATTTGAAAAAAACGGCGTCAAGGTTATCACTCCTGACACATTGTCATCAATTACATCACTTCCGTCCGAAAAATCACCGTCTTTTAAAAGCAGCGGACACATTAAATCTGTTCGCCGTACTTTACAAAACGGGGCACTGTATTTTTTGTATAATGAAGGCTACTCTTCAGAAACCACTGATGTGACATTTGAAGAAACACTTCCAATGTACGAGTTGAATTTGATAAACGGCGAGATTTATTATGCACAAAATCCAACCACAATACGCTTGGAAAGCGGCGAGGGTATAGCGTTTCTTTTCACATCAAGCACCCTGACCGTAAATCCGCGAGCAACAGATGTCGAAGCACTTTCGCATCATATTACTTTGCGGGAATTTGATGTCGAAATTTTGCATAGAACGATTTTGGATAAAGAAAAACTGACTGTTACAATGCCTGACGGCACCGTAAAAAAAATATCACTGCCAACCGATTCGTCACCGTTTGGCAGTAAATTCTCCGGTGATTTACTGTATAAGACCGAATTTACGGCACCTTGGAGTGAAAATTATTTTATTATTGATTTATATAATGTGTGTGACTCCTGCGAAATTATACTTAACGGTCAAAGTATCGGCATAATATTTGCCCCTCCATATCGGCTCTGTGCTCCTGCATCTCTGCTGAAAGAGAAAAACACACTGGAGATACGTGTGTCAAACACGCTTGCAAACTTGTTTGCAAGCACCGATGTGTATGACGTACACTCGTACCGAGATATCGGTACATATCACTATGCTGAACGCGAATTTGAAAAGGAAAATGATTCCTGCGGGCTAAAATCTGCTGTTTCAATCTATTTAATGCCTACCAAATAATTGCCATTTTCGAAGCATTATAAAATTTTACCGGCTTTTGAAGCCGTGAGAAAATCGTAAAGAACCTTGCCGATTTTTCGGAGGTTCGGCAGCAAAACGGACATAGCAAGGCAGTGGCAAGTTGTTTCTTTCAAACCTATTATAAAAAAGTAATATGACATAGTCCAAGAATACGTTCTGTGCAGAAAAACTTTCAAATTTCAACCACATATCATAACCTTGAAATGTCAACAGGGCTTTGGGCATATATTCAAGCAAGATTATTCAAAGCAATAATCAAAAAGAGGTATGCGAAAACAATACGCATACCTCTTTTTCTTTGTGTTCCGCCGAAAATATATTTTACGGAGGTTATATAAATGAACGAAGAACAAACCTATTTATGCTCCGAATGCGGAGCGGCTGTGACGGATG
>CACXES010000142.1 GCA_902766745.1 uncultured Ruminococcus sp. | reverse complement strand
CTTCGGCAGAAGCGAGGCAATGACGATAAAGGACGGAGAGCTTGACGGCGGAGAATTTGCTCACATTTATTTTGTGGACTGGGATCATGTCCGCGCACGTCACAGACAGCTTAACGTTACCGTTATGGGTACGACGGAGGACGTCGAGGACAGAAAGTGGAACAACGGCGAAACGATAGACACTCTCCGCAAATACACCGACGAAGAAAAGGCGTTTGACGTTCACTACACTTTGCAGCAGCAAAGATAAGGAGCCGGCAGATGAAAAGAAAAATCAGAACTCCTTATTTTGAGATAGGGACAAAAAACTACATATACGGTGATAAGGTGCTTGAATATGCGCTTGCGGCGGATGCGGCGGCGGAAAAGTATGATATTGACGTTCTCTTTATTACCCCCGCAGTCGAAATCCGCAGAGTTGTCGAGAACACAAAAAATCTGATAGTTCTGGCACCTTATATGGACACGCTGCGCCCGGGTAGGGGAATGGCGGACATTCTGCCCGAGGCGCTCAAGGCCGCCGGAGCGGAGGGCGTTGTGGTAAATCACTGTGAAAAGCCCATGTCGCTGCCGCAGATAAAGGCCACCATCGACAGAGCAAATGAGCTAGATATGCTCGTATTCGCTTGCGCCGACTCCGTTGCGGAAACAAAGGCAATTGCGGAGCTGCATCCGGATATTATTAACCCCGAGCCGTCAGAGCTGATCGGCGGCAGCGGCGGCGGTGTGAGCGATATGGGATATGTGGCAGAGGTAATAAGAGAAATAAGAAAAATCGACCCGGATATTCTAATCGAGCAGGCGGCAGGAATTACAAACGGACAACAGGTCTATGATTTCATCATGGCAGGTTCCGAGGCGGCAGGCGCTGCCTCAGGCATAATGAACGCAGATGATCCTATTGCTATTATAGATGAAATGATAGCGGCGGTAAGACGGGCTGCGGATGATTTAAACAAGACGCAGCAGTAAGGAGAATTATTCATGGTTTACAAAGAAAAAGTTACTTTACAGTCAAACGATAAGATTTCCACGTTTCATAACGTGACCGAGCAGGTGAAGGCTGCTGTGAAAAAGTCAGGAATACAAAACGGCATAGCGGTGGTTTATTCCCACCACACGACCTGCAGCGTGATAACCCAGGAATGCGCCTTCGATATGTCCATGACCGGGCTTGAAACCCTGCAGCAGGACTTAGTTGACATCTGCGAAAAAATTGTTCCGACCTGTGCGAGAGAGGGAATGTACCTCCATCCGGGTCCCAAGGCGCTGAAGTTTGCCGAAGAGCACGGAGAGGACGCGCGCGGCTGCCATAATACGGACGCACATCTGATTTCCTCTATAATAGGCAGAAGCGAAACGATAGTCATCGATGACGGCGAGACTGATCTGGGAGATTTCGGATTCATCTATTTTATTGACTTTGATAAGACAAGAGCCAGACAGCGCACAGTTGATATTATGATTATAGGAGAGTAAAAGGAGGCGAGTATTATGTCCTGTAAGATTTGTATTATTGGTGCGGGGAGCGCAATCTTCTCGCTCAATCTTATAAAGGATATATGCGTAAATGAAAATTTTAACGGCTGTACCGTATCGCTTATGGATACGGACAAGGCGCGGCTGGACGCGATTTACGGACTTTGTACAAGATATGCCGATGAAATGGGTGCGGATATAAACGTTATAAAAACTGCTGACCGACGAGAGGCAATGCAGGGTGCGGATTTCGTGTTGAATGTTGCGCTGGACTATGGTCACGACAGATTTAAACAGGGAATAAAGGTCGCATATGACAACGGTTACCGCTTCGGCGGAAGCCTGCACATTGTCCATGACGAGGCATTTTTTATAAATTTTCACCAACTGCGGCTTATGGAGAGTATATTGCTCGACGTCCTTGATGTTTGCCCCGAGGCGTATTATATAATGGTTGCAAATCCCGTACAGGGCGGTGTTACATATCTTCAGCGCAAGTACAAAAATGCGAAAATTATCGGTATGTGCCACGGATATACAGGTGTTTACTCCATAACCGACACCATGGGTCTTGACAGGAAGGATGTGGGCTTTGAGGTATGCGGAGTCAATCACTTTATATGGCTGACGAGTTTCAGATATAAGGGACTTGACGGCTATGAGCTTCTGGATAAGTGGATAGAGGAGCATAACGGTGAGATAATTCCTAATGACGATGTGAGAGGGTCGATCGGACTCAAGGGCGATGAGGTTTCCAAAAAGGCGATAGATTTATACAGGAGATACGGCATATTCCCTATAGGAGATACTGCAAGTGCCGGCGGCGGTGCCTGGGGCTGGGAATATCACAGCGACAGCGAAACACAGAAAAAATTCGGGAGCGATCCGTATGCGTGGTACGGCGAGTACTTTAAGGCATGTGACGATAATGTTGCCGAGATAAAAAGAGTTGTTGAAGATACGTCTATCAGGGTGAGCGATGTCTTTTCAACCGTTCAGTCGGATGAGCCCATGATACCGCTGATTGAGGGTCTTGCCTTTGACACAGATAACAAGGTATATGTAAATATCTTAAACTGCGGAGGATATATGAAGGGTCTGCCTGAAGATTATGAGGTTGAAATTGCGGCGAGAGTTGACAAGAACGGCGTTCACCCCATACATAACAACGGTCTGCCCAAGCCAATCATGGCGCACCTGATGAGAGATCGCATCGCACCCGTTGAGGTTGAACTTGCCGCCTTCGAAAATCACAGCCTTGAGCTTCTGACGGATCTTGTCATGATGGATCCGTGGACAAAGTCAAGAGCACAGGCAGAGAAGCTTATCATCGATATCTTTAATCTGCCCTGCAATGCACAAATGAAGGAATATTATAAATAATGTAATAGATTGTAAAATTAACAAAAATAAAGTTAAAATCGATCGTTGCAAGAAAAGAGAGTGATAAGAAAGAGGAAAATAGAAAATTGAGCAGCAGAACAAGAACGTGAGCCAGACCGCCGAACAAAAGGTATGAGGCAGAAATTCTAAGACGCTTTTTTAATGAGTTTACGAACACTTTTGAACCGTTTAAGTTCATGAATAGCCTTTGCTAAGAATGTTGAAAATGACATGGTGGGATGTTTAGCAAAAAAAATCTGACAACACAGTCTTAAGAGCGTGAGAATCACTGATTTCTTTACCAGTATCAAGGTTATCACTTTTCTTTATTAATATATGTGGATATGATTTTTTGAAATCGTCGTCAAAGAAAGAGATATCGCGGATGATACAGCTTCGGTTGGTCCTATTCACGGCAAATAGGTTCAGCAATGCCAACAAACTCTTGAATAACCAAAGCTTTGATAAAACTAACAAGATGATATTTATGTTTTCTGCCGAGCAAACTGTAGTATGCACGGGAGAATTCGTAATAAGTTACCCGACCATTACAAAGACGCTATTAACCCAACTGCATTTGCTAACTACATCATTGAAGCAGAGCATGGCGTTTTTACATCAAAAGGATATTTATATCCGTCGGGTGATGAATGGAACTGTAAAGAGCTTCCTTTCTTCCGTCCCAATTCTCTTATT
>CACXES010000141.1 GCA_902766745.1 uncultured Ruminococcus sp. | reverse complement strand
CCTGCGTCGGCACAAATAGTAATTAAATTTCTCTTATCCGCAGGGCAAGGAATGATAAGAGATTATTACGCCCATGTGCGTTTCCGAGGCTTAAGCCTCGGAAAATTTCGCACGGGCAATTAAATCAGCCGGAGGCATAACGTGAAAGGAACTTTCACGTTAGCAAATCTCCTTTAATCATATTTTTAAGCACATAAATTTATATTATATATACCGTCTTCATATTTGGTTGTTTCGGCATATTTGGTTGTTTCAGCATATTTGGTTATTTCAGCAAGCTGTCATGCTTGTATTCCTTAACACCGTTCTTGAATGCATCAATGGTTTGCTGATTTTCATTGAGGCGGTACTCTCTCGATACCACCGTTTCGTGGGGTTCCCGCGGATCCCAATCGCAGCTGTTAAACCACACCGCCGCTTTGATTTCCGGATACTTCTTCAAATCGACAAACATATCCTCTATCCATTTAACCTTATCTCCGCCCGCAGACGCAGAGGCAAACTCCGTAATTATCCACGGGAACCGTGAAAACTGTTCATGAAAATTCTTATAAATCTCGTCATATATCTCCGAGAACGAACGCCACCTCTCGCCGTACAGCTCCTTGTAATAATCGCCGGTGTTGTAGCCGGTAATTCCGAACATCTGCACATACTCATTCCCGGGATAGTATGCCAAGGACGAATTATATCCGCACGGCGGAAAGGACATATTATTTGGATTAAACACCCATATGGCGTTATTCACGCCCTCCTCACTGAAAATCCGATAAATTTTCTTCCACACCTCCACATACAGATCCGGATCGTTCAGGATTACCGGTCCGCCGTAGGAGGTCCAGTCGGAATTCATCTCATTATTCAGTCTGAAAATAAACGGCTTTCCGAACTTCGCCGCATCCCTTGCGAACTTCCGCAGGCTTTCGTCGCACACCCCGTCCAGCACGTCAAAAAATGGGTTGTAGTTGTCCAAATCCTCATTCATAACGCTCGAGCACTGCATGGTAAGCTCCACTACCTTGCCGTCATCATATGCCTGCTGCATACCCTCCATGGGAAAGTCCTCCCAGTAGTATATGTATTCAAGCAATATGGGAAATTCAAAGTCGACCTGCTCCTCAAGCTTCTTTGTCCTCTCGGTTTTCAGGTATCTGACCGCCAAAGGATTAAAGCAGCCCCAATACGGATGACGGGCATTGACAAGCTTATCATATACCTTGCGGGTCTCATCAGTCCAGTTCTCGGGAATCTGCGGCTTAAAGTCCGTGTAAACGTTCGACGTACCGCGTATAGGCACATCCTCCGAGAACGAGTACAGTACCTTATACACCTCGTCCATGAGCTGCTGACTGTAATTTTCCGACTTGAACATTATTCTGTAATAATGCTGCGTTCCCGTATAGATAAAAGCATAAACATAGGTATTTTTCTTATATTCGCCCATTGGCGCGGCGGTTCTGGTCAGCGCAATAACCTGCATCCAGTGATCGCCGACCTTTGTGGTGTTATCGCTGTGAATCGTTATTCTGTTTTTATCTCGGAAGGTATCGTTTAAAATAAATCTGTTGAGATAGTGGGAAATATATTCCTTGGTGTCATCACCGGCGGCAAACTCCTTTGATATAACCATATCAAACACCGAGGACTTTACCTTGATAAACTCCTGCGCACAGGTGAAGTCAAACTCGGCGTCCCTGGGTGCGCCAACCGCAAAGCCCCTCGAATGATTTATCAGATACTTTCTGTCGTCACCTACCTGAATTTCACGGACATCGGAATTGTCAAAATCAAGCTCCTTATAGTTGTATACAAGCTTATTGTTCCGGTAATATATCTTATACTCACACCTATCGGGCATAACGGCGTTGACCTTGTCCTTGACCCAGACCCTCACCGGTCTGACAAGCACCACAAGCGCCATACATATTACCAATATAGCCAAAACCCATAAGATAATCTTCTTTTTCATGTAAATTCTCCCTTTCGTTGGGAATTTCCGCAATTCGCAAAGCGGTGTCAACGCACCTTACTGCGGCCAATGTCCGAGCGAGCGTTCCGCATATGCCTCCGCCTTTTGCTTCTTGTCCTTTATCCTGACCCCAAGCTCATTCATTATGCCGAAATTTATATTCATAGGCTGAAAATTGACGATACTCTCATTTGAAACATAGTTTGCAAGCGCGCCGATCGCCGTATCGCTGCCGTACTGCTCCGCAGCGGAACCGCTCTCGGCAAGGGCGGCATTTCGCCCTGCCAGAAGTCCCGATGCCGCAGACTCGATGTAGCCTTCAACCCCGGTTATCTGCCCGGCAAAGTACACTCTGTCATACTCTCTCATTCTGTAGGTATTTGTCAGCAGCATAGGCGAATTTATATAGGTATTACGATGCATAACCCCGTATCTTACGAACTCCGCATTTTCAAGTCCGGGTATCATCGAAAATACTCTCTTTTGCTCTCCGAATTTCAAGTGCGTCTGAAATCCGACAATATTGTACATACTTCCGGCGGCGTTGTCGCACCGAAGCTGCACAACCGCCCACGGCCGTGAATTGTCCCTCGGATCCGTAAGTCCCACAGGCTTCAGCGGTCCGAAACGCATTGTGTCCTCGCCTCGCGCCGCCATAATTTCAATGGGCATACAGCCCTCAAACACCTTTGGGTTATCTATCTCCTCATGCAGCGGTGCCGCCTCGGCGGATACAAGCTCACGCCAAAACGCAGTGTATTCCTCCTTGTTCATCGGGCAGTTTATATAATCCGCACCGCCCTTTCCGTAGCGTGCGGCACAAAATGCCTTTGTCATATCAATGCTGTCGGCACTGACAATCGGTGCCGCCGCATCATAAAAATGCAGGTATGAATTACCCGTAAGCCGCCCTATCTCCTCGGAAATCTTGTCCGAGGCAAGAGGGCCCGCCGCCACAATCGTATACTCGGAGGTATCAATTTTTTCTACCTCGCCGTACTGTATTTCTATATTCGGGCACTCCTTGATTTTTTCTGTCACCATAGCGGAAAATCCCTCACGGTCAACCGCCAAGGCTCCCCCTGCCGGCACCCTTGTGGCATCGGCACACTCCATGATCAAGGAATCCATTCGGCGCATTTCCTCTTTCAAAAGTCCCACCGCATTGTGTATTCCGTCGGCACGCAGCGAGTTGCTGCACACAAGCTCGGCAAAATTGTCGCTTTTGTGCGCCGCCGAACGCTTTTCGGGCTTCATCTCACACAGTATAACATCAGCACCGAGCCTTGCCGCCTGCCATGCCGCCTCACAGCCGGCAAGGCCTGCGCCTATTATTTTTATTGCCATAGCAATTCTCCTTAAGTCCCTGATTCGTACATTAAGTC
Source organism: uncultured Ruminococcus sp. (assembly GCA_902766745.1). Lineage (GTDB taxonomy): Bacteria > Bacillota > Clostridia > Monoglobales > Monoglobaceae > UMGS1820. The sequence continues at coordinate 183,404 of CACXES010000141.1, read as the reverse complement.
CCTAATTCGTATAGTCCCTAATTCGTAAAGTCCCTAATTCGTACATTTCTGCCCTAACTCTGCTTTTTTGCCGTCGGCTTTGTCTCATAGCCGCATTCCTCGTTGAAGCACTTATATTTTATCGGTCCCCTTCCCTTGAAGGCACGGGTCTTCATAAGCGAGCTTCCGCACTGCGGACACTTTTCGTTCGTCGGCTCATCCCACGAGATAAAGTCACATTCCGGTGAGTTTTCGCAGGTGTAGAAGGTCACACCCTTCTTGGATTTGCGAACCGCCACAGCACCGCCGCACTTCGGGCATCTGCCGTCTATCGTCTTTACGATTGCCTTTGTATTTCTGCACTCCGGAAATCCCGGGCAAGCGAGAAATTTACCGAAGCGTCCCTGCTTGTACACCATCAGTCTGCCGCACTTTTCGCAGACCACATCGGACACCTCGTCCTTTATCTCAACCTCACCTATCTTCTCCTCCGCCTCATCGAGAGTCTTCTTAAACGGCCCGTAGAATTGGCGTATTATCTCCTTCCAGGAAACAGAGCCGTCCGCAACATCCTCTATTTCGTCCTCCATGCGTGCGGTGAACTCCACATCCACAATATCGGGGAAGTTCTCCTTCATCAGATCCGTAATTATAAATCCAAGCTCGGTCGGATATATGGACTTTCCGTCTTTTGCCACATAGCCGCGAGCGGAAATAGTAGCAATCGTCGGCGCATAGGTGCTCGGGCGGCCTATGCCGTCCTCCTCCATCGCCTTGACCAGCGATGCCTCTGTGTATCTGGGCGGCGGCTGTGTAAAATGCTGCTGAGGATCGATTTGACTCAGCAGAAGCTTCTGACCTTCCTCAAGCTTCGGAAGCTTCGGCGTTTTCTCCTCCGCTTCATCCTTGCCTTCAACATATAGGGTCATAAAGCCGGCAAACTTAACCTCCGAGCCGGATGCCTTTACGAGATATTCGCCGGCGGAAATATCCGCAGACACCATATCCAGCACGGCATCACTCATCTGGCTTGCCATAAACCTCAGCCATATCAGCCGATAAAGCTTATATAAATCCGGCTTCAGCTTATCCTTAAGCTTCTCCGGTGTATTTCCCGAGGCGGTCGGCCTTATTGCCTCATGGGCATCCTGTGCCGACTTCTTTGCACGATACTGCTTCGGAGCTTTAGGCACAAACTGTGCGCCGTATGTCTCCGCTATAAATGCCCTTGCCTCGTTCTGTGCAACCTCGGATATGCGCAGCGAGTCCGTTCTCATATAAGAAATGTAACCCATTTCATAGAGCTGCTGTGCGGCAATCATGGTACGGCGCGAGGTAAAGTTCAGCTTTCTCGATGCCTCCTGCTGCATAGTGCTTGTTGTAAACGGCGGTGCGCTTCTGCGCTTTGTCTCCTTGCGCATAACCTTCCGCACCGAATACTCCGCCTTCTTCAGCCCCTCGACAATTTTCGCCGCAGTGTCGCCGTCACTGACCGCTACCTTTTTCCCGTCTGCGGTTCCGTAAAACTTCGCCTTAAACGGCAGCTTTCCCTTGTCATTGGTAAGCTTTAATTCTATGCTCCAGTATTCCTCCGGGTTAAATGCCTCAATCTCCCTTTCACGGTCGACAATAAGGCGCATAACCACCGACTGAACCCTGCCTGCGCTAAGACCCTTCTTCACCTTTTTCCACAGCAGCGGACTTATTTCGTAGCCCACAATTCTGTCCAGCACACGGCGAGTCTGCTGAGCATCAACCAAATTCATATCAATAGTCCTCGGCTCCTTTACCGCAGAGCGCACAACGTCGCGCGTCACCTCGTTAAACGTAATGCGGCACGCCTCCTTCGGGTCTATCCCCAAAAGATACGACAAATGCCACGAAATCGCCTCTCCCTCGCGGTCAGGGTCGGTTGCCAGGTAAACCTTAGAGGCGTTTTTCGCCTTCTTTTTCAGCTTGGCGATAAGATCTCCCTTTCCTCTGATTGTGATATACTTCGGTTCAAAATCATCTTCGATCTCTATGCCGATACTGCTCTTCGGCAGGTCTCTGACGTGACCCATTGTCGCTTCTATATCGTACCCGCTTCCCAGGTACTTCTTAATGGATTCCACCTTGGTCGGTGACTCCACAATTACCAATTTCTTTTTTGTACTTGTACGTTTACCCGCCTTTTTTTCGGCCATAAACCTAATCCTCCTGCTTACTGACAAATTTATCCTTATATTATCTGAGCGAAAAATGCTCGCCGGCAGACTGTGTGATTACCTGCTGCATTTCCAGCTGTATAATCAAAAAGCTGAGCTCCGACATCGCAATATTGCAGTCATGCGAAATATCGTCTATGTGTGCCTCGTTATTATGATATAGATATTCCAGTATTATTCTCTGTTTTCCGTCAAAATTTTCAAAGCTTCGCGGCGGCTTCTTCTCCTCCGCACTGCTTCGGTTCTGCGCTGCGGTGCCTTTCGGCTCATTATCATTTATTCTCCGCCGCCTGCGCTCTGAATGCGTTTCGTCTATCATATCTATCCCGTATTTAAGCTCTATGGGATAGACCGAGATATACTCGCTGATTATGTCCTCCGCCGAGGTTACAAGCCTCGCACTGTCCTTGATAAGCCGATTCGGAAGCTCCGCTCCCTCGTCACCGGGCTTTCCCGGCACGGCAAATAAGTCGCGATTGGAATCTATGGCATGATTTGCCGTCAGCTTGGTTCCGCTGCTCTCGCCGCCCTCAACAATAACCACTCCGCAGGACAATCCCGCCAGTATTCGGTTTCTTTCTCTGTAGAAATTACCTCTGCCCACCGTCTGCGGCGGACGCTCCGAGATAATTGCACCTCTCTGCTCTATCTCCCTGTACAACTCACGGTTTGCCGCAGGATAAACAACGTCTACGCCGCCCGCCAATACCGCAGCAGTCATGTGTCCGGCCGCAAGCGCACCGCGATGAGCCGCTGCGTCTATTCCCATTGCCATTCCGCTGACAATCAAAACGCCCGCCTTCGCCATATCATACGCCAGCTCGTTTGCAAACTTCCTTCCGTAATCGGAGCACTCACGAGAGCCCACAACCGTAATACTTACAAGATAATCAATATCCGGCAGCTCACCCTTGACATAAATCAGCTGCGGCGGCATATAAACCTCCGCCAGCCGCCTCGGATATCGCCTGTCGTCAATCGTGATTATATCTATTCCCGACTCCGAGCAGAATTCCGCAAGCTGTCTTGCAGTGTCGAGGTCCCGATGCGCTCGAAGTCTTGCTCTGATTCCCAAGAACGACACCGCCCTCTTATACAGAGTGTCGGAGTTATAAATTTCCTCGGCACTTCCGCAGCCTTCAATGCATTTGTGTATCAGCCTCGGATTATGACCGCATAAAATATTAAGCCACAGCCTGTATAAAAGTCCATCGCCCGAATCCATACTCTCACCTCTGAAGGCGCGGTCTGAGCATATACATGGCAATCCCTGCCGCAACAGCGGCATTCAGGGATTCTACCCGACCGCACATATCAATTCTGACAGCAATATCCGCAGCGTCAAGAACGCCGTCCGATACTCCGTGAGCCTCGCTCCCGATAACAAGCGCCCTCTTTCCGGATATTTCCGCCGTTTCGATCGGCTCCGAATTTTTGAGAGCCGTTGCCGCAATGCAGAAGCCTGCCGCCTTCAGCTTCGGCAATGATGCCTCCATATCTCCGAAATTCATACGGAATACCGAGCCCATTGCCGCTCTGACGACCTTTGGGGCGTACACGTCTGCGCAGCCGCTGCCGAGAAGTATAAGCTCAACCCCTGCCGCCTCTGCGGTACGGATTATTGTTCCCATATTCCCCGGCTCCGACACACCATCCAGAATCAGGACATAGGAAAGCTTTTCAAAATCCGCCTCTGCCCGTTCGGGTTTTTTCAAAACCGCAGCAATCCCCTGCGGCGTTTCGGTCTGCGATATTTCATCAAAAAGTCTGTCATTTGTAATATATACAATTTTCCCCTCGTTGTCAAGAGTATTTATTAAACTATTATTCTTTTCGCAGAAATTCTCGCTTGCGATAAAATACTCAATTAAGTCCGGCACACTTTGCACCGCATCCGTGACAAGCCGCAAGCCCTCCGCAAGATAAAGACCCTCGCGGTCTCTGAATTTTTTTCTGCCAAGTGCTCTCGCTGTCTTTAAAACGCCGTTATCACGGCTTGTTAATATTCTGCGCATACCCGATCCGTCCCTTAACAATCAATTTAAGCACCTCATATACCACTATTCCCTGTATGGGCCAAAGCAGCAGGTTTTTAATGATTCTTGACGGAAGTATGCCGAGCATACCGCTGCCTGCCGTAGGTGAAAGCGCAATTGAATTGAGAATAATATTTACCGCTAAAATCACAAGCAGCTTACACAAAAACACTCGTGTCGGAGAAAGCTTTCTGCCGTACAGAACCATACCGTAGACCATGCCTGCTATGCCCGTACAAAGGGTATAGGTAAACAAAAATCCGCCGGTAGGCTTTAGGGCAAAGGATACAATATCCGACAGCACCGCAACCGCTCCGCCCACAAGCGGGCCGAACATAAACGCCGCAATCGGTGTTGTTATAAACCCAAAGCCTACGCGCAGATATGAGGTAAACGGTATCGTGAAATACCCGAGAACAGCATTTGCGGCAATAAGCACCGCACACATCGTCAGACAGCGCGGATCCTTTGCCGCTGCCGAAAACTGTCTGCCGCCCCGTACTATATTTATTGCCAGTAAAATAACAAAAACCGATATTATGATCCCGGCACCAACCCAAAAATCCGAAAAAACCTTAAAAATCAAACTACCATGTTCAAGACCGGCACGAATCGCGGATTTACATAAATCCATTGTGCCGTCAAACCATTTTGCAAAGCCTTGCATAAAAATACCTCCCAAAAGCTGTTTGACAGACACCGCCGACACAGCAAAAGAGATATTTTGTTGTGATTGGATATAAATACCCTACAGCGGGATGCGGCACCCATACCGCAGCAATATGCACTTCGTCCGTTCGCCAACTCCCTGTGCGTACGACACTCCAGACCGTGTTACGGTCAACGCATGGATGCCTACTCTGTTCTTTATTTTTATTTTATAAATTTAATTATTTTTGATATGTTCCGTGCGGCAGGCGGCAAAATCGGCAGCCGGCACCGCACATTCAAATTCCTGCCTCCGCCCTCGGCGCAGCCGAAATTTTCGGAGTGCAGTTATATAACACAAAAGATTCTCCGCGGCAGCTATGCGCCGCAGAAGAATCTCTCATAACTCTAAGCAGTCACTTATTTAACACGGTCAACCAAGCTCTTAAATGTCTCGGGATCGGATACTGCGATTTCAGCAAGCATCTTCCTGTTGATCTCGATTCCCTGAGTCTTAAGTCCGTTCATAAACTTACTGTAGCTGATACCGTTCATACGGGCAGCCGCACTGATACGTGCGATCCAAAGCTGTCTGAATTCTCTCTTCTTTGCCTTTCTGTCTCTGTAAGCATATGACAGAGATTTCATTACCGCTTGGTTTGCGGTCTTGTAGAGCTTGCTCTTTGCACCTCTGTAGCCCTTTGCAAGCTTCAAAATTTTCTTATGTCTTGCACGAGTTTTCATCGCGCCTTTAACTCTTGCCATCTTTATTTACTCCTCTCTGAATTAAACGTTTTGATAAACCTCTGCGGCTTATTTATAAGGCATCATGCTCTTAATTGTCGCCTCGTTTGCACTTGAAAGGTAACCGCCCTTTCTAAGGTGTCTCTTTCTCTTGGTGCTCTTCTTGTTTAAGATGTGGCTTCTGAAAGCCTTTGCTCTCTTCACCTTACCGTTCTTGGTAACGCCAAAACGCTTAGCTGCTCCTCTGTGAGTTTTAATTTTAGGCATATTATTTCTCTCCTTCCGTATTACATATTAAATTTAACCTTTTGGAAATTAAAATCCTGCTTGAAACCTCAAAGCTCCGTACACTTACGCTTTTTTCGGCGACAGAACCATAGCCATGTTTCTGCCTTCCATCTTTATGTCCTTATCGGACATTCCGACTTCTTCAACACCGCTGCGGAAGCGGATAAGCAAATCCCGACCCAGCGAGCTGTGTGTGATTTCACGTCCGCGGAAGCGAACCGAAACCTTAACCTTATCTCCGGCCTTAAGGAATTTCACTGCCTGATTTAATTTAGTGTTGAAATCGTGGTCATCAATATTAGGGGTAAGTCTGACCTCTTTCACATTGCTGACCTTTTGATTTTTACGGTTTTCCTTTTCCCGCTTCGCAAGCTCAAACTTGTGCTTTCCGTAGTCCATAATTTTACATACGGGCGGCTTTGCCTGCGGCGCAATCTTCACCAAATCAAGGTTGCTTTCATCGGCAAGCCTCTGCGCCTCAGCCGAAGATACAATACCGAGCTGCTCTCCGTTTGAACCTATCAAACGAACTTCCTTATCCCTGATTTCTTCATTTATCATTAAATCCTGCTTTGCTATTTAAGACACCTCCAAAAAGTCATTGCCGCACAAAAAAACGGCCGCACAAAGTACGCCGCACAAAATTTATATATAATATAGAATTAATATATGAAATTATCCGACCCTTTCGCCTGAGGCTGAGGGGAGAAGCGGCAAACTTCTGCTTTACCGGATTATAATACCATATATTTTTACCGTTGTCAAGACCTTTTTTTATTTTTTGAGTTTTATTTTTAAATTTTACAATCGACTGATTACTGTTTCAAAAACCGAGGGTTATCCGTTCTCTCCAAAAGATAATCTATGGATACGTCAAAGTAATCCGCAATGCTAATCAGTGTTTGATAATCCGCTTCCCTCTCCCCCGTTTCATATCTGCTCACACTATTCTGATTCATTCCAAGCTCAATGGCAAGCTTCTGCTGCGACATTCTTTTGCCCTTCCTGAGTCCTCTCAAGCGCACATTCACCACTCCTTTATCCACAATTATCCCATAACGGGATTGAATATTTATCCCGATTTGGTATATTATTCAATATTTGTCGCTTGAAACCCTTGAAATACACATAAATTTGATTATTTTCATAGGTAAAATAAGCCGATTGGTTTACATAATTTTTTGGCACTCCTCAAAAAGCGGCATTTTAACTCTGTTTTTTTTCAATATTGACTGTGCGACAAGAGTGGCTTGCAATTAAGCTCTTTTTGTGTCATAATTTTCAGTAACGGCAAGCCGGCATAATACCGGTCAGTATTAAGATTGTGTAAAGACGTGTAAAAAAATAATTTTAGTAGGGAGTTAATATGAAAATTGAAATTATGACAGAAGACGGAGAAATAGCTCAGTTGTGTTTTTCAATTACTGAAAATGCGGCTGACGAGAGACGATTCGGCATATCCGCCGATATGTACATAGGAAATGATTTGGTCGAGCATTCAAGCGCAGATGACAGATTTTTCACTTTTGAGGAAGCGGAAAAGACCGTTGATATGCTGTGCAGCTATGAGGTTACCCCATGTACATTGTGTGACGTACTTCCGGGACAGCCGTAACAGGTATTAAGTCCCTGCGGGACTTTGCGGCCTGGCGAAGCAGGCCTATAAATACTCATTTTAAATGCTTTGGTTTTGGTTAGCTTTACCCTTAATACCGGATATACTACGCAGGCCGCCTAGCCCGCCGCAGTTTTCTGCGGCGGGCTCTTTTTTTGACAGAGTCCGACAAACACGGCTTTATTGTGAAAATTTCCGATAAAAAGCGTGTTTTCATGCCGATTATTTTATTTGACAAAGAGATGTAAATATGATAAAATTATGCTGATTGCTAATTTGATTTTACCGGAGGAGATAAAATGCAGTTTATCATGGACTGTTTGAATGTAAACGAAAAGGGTCATCTGCAGATGAGCGGATGCGATCTTGTTGAGGTTGCCGAGCGATTCGGCACGCCCGCATATGTTCTCGATGAGGCAACTGTCAGAAAGAACTGCCGTGCATATGTGGATTCCATCAAAAAATACTACGGCGGCAACGGTCTTGCGCTCTACGCAAGCAAGGCGCTCTCGTGTAAATATATGTATCGGCTTATCGCCGAAGAGGGAATGGGTGCCGATGTAGTATCCGGCGGCGAAATTTATACCGCTCTCTCGGCCGGCTTCCCCGCGGAAAGACTTTACTTCCACGGGAACAACAAAACCCTCGACGAGCTTGAGTATGCCATTAAATGCGGTGTCGGCAGAATCGTTGCGGACAACCGGACAGAGCTTGAGCGCATTAATAAAATCGCCGGAGAGCTGGGTGTTTGTGTGAAGGTTATTATCAGAATCACCCCCGGCGTTGATGCGCACACCCACAGCTTTATAAAAACCGGCCAGATAGACTCGAAGTTCGGCGCAATTCTCGAAACCGGAGAGGCTGACGAAATCGTCGGTCTTGCCGCATCCATGGAAAACATTGAGGTTACCGGCTTCCACTGCCATATCGGCTCTCAGATATTCGAGCTGGCTCCCTTTGAGCTTGCGGCGGAGATAATGATGAACTTTATTGCCGATATGCGCGAAAAGCACGGAGTTACCGCACGGGAGCTTGACCTCGGCGGCGGCTTCGGCATAAAGTACACCGAAAAGGATACACCCATAGACTACGGCGAATATATGCACGCCGTATCGAAAACGGTAAAACGTGTTGCCGCAGAGCGTGACATTCCTCTTCCGTTTATTATTGTTGAGCCGGGACGTTCGGTCGTTGCCGAGGCCGGGCTGACTTTGTACACCGTGGGTACAATAAAGGAAATCCCCGGTATACGCACCTATGTTTCAATTGACGGCGGAATGACGGACAACCCCAGATACATCCTGTATCAGTCGGAATATACCGCAGTGTCCGCCGAAAATCCCGAGGCACTCCGCAACAGTGTGATCACTCTTGCCGGGAAGTGCTGCGAATCGGGTGACCTGATAGGCGAAAATATGGAAATTTCTAAGCTTCACACCGGAGAAATTGTTGCCGTTTTGTCAACCGGCGCTTACAACTATTCAATGGCGAGCAACTATAACCGCATTCCCCGTCCGCCTGTGCTTTTTGCTGCGGACGGAGAGATAAAGACTGCCGTACGGCGCGAAACCTACGAGGATATGCTGATTTGTGATATGTAATATCGGGAGGTAAAGGCTTATGCTGCTTTCAATACTTGGCAATTCTTCATTGTCCTTCGGGCAGAAGGTGACTTATATATTAATAACCGCATTCTGCGTCCTGCTGTCGCTCAGCATACACGAGCTGTCCCACGGTCTGGCGGCTTACGCAGTCGGCGACAATACCGCAAAGTATTCGGGAAGGCTTTCGTTAAATCCGTTTGCACACCTGGATCCCTTTGGTGCGCTGTGTCTGTTCCTGTTCGGCTTCGGCTGGGCAAAGCCTGTGCCGGTCAATCCGTGGAACTTCAGGAACAAAAAGGGCGGCATGATCTTTACCTCGCTTGCCGGGCCTCTGTCGAACTTTATCCTTGCATTTATCGCCATGATTTTTTCCGTGATTCTCGGAAGGATGTCATTCGCAAGTCCCACAGGGATAGGCTTTACCTTGGCAAGCGTTTTCTACACCATTGCGGACTACCTTGTGGTTATAAATTTAGGCTTGGGGATATTTAACCTCATTCCCATTCCTCCGCTTGACGGGTCAAAGGTTCTGACTGCGATACTTCCTCAGAACCTTTATTTTAAGCTGATGGATTACGAGCGCTACGGATTTATCATACTGCTTATACTGATAAATTTGCCCGGCTTTAACACCTTCCTCGGCTTTTGCCGTGCGGGTGTAATGAACTTCTACGAAAATATTATCCGTATCTTTATTCACTAATGATATATTTAACCGACAAAGGCTAAGTTTTAGAAAAGGGTGTTCTGATGGAGCAGTTGAAATTTAAGCTGGACAGCTTTGAAGGACCGCTTGACCTGCTTTTAATGCTTATACGAAAGAATAAGGTCAGCATCTATGACATTCCCATCTCAGTGATTCTCGATCAGTATCTTGAGGTTATGCACAGCATGAAGGAGATGGATCTTGAAATATCAAGCGAGTTTCTTGTGCTTGCGGCAACGCTGTTGCAGATAAAATCGAAAATGCTTCTGCCCAAGCCCGAGGATGACGAGGACGACGGCACAGACCCCAGAGAGGAGCTTGTTCGCCGCCTGACCGAATATAAAAAGGTAAAGGAATCAATAGGCTTTTTTAAGGACAGGCAAAACATTGGCTCATCCATGTTCTTCAAGGCTCCCGACGCAATCGAAAGACCGCCTGCGGAGCTTAATTATGCCACGCTGACGCCGGAAAATCTGCTTGCGGCGTATAAGCGTGCATATCAGAAGCTGGAACGCAAGCAGCCGCCGCCCACACAGTCCTTTCAGGGGATCGTCGGCCGTGAAAAGGTATCTCTTCGCTCACGGGTATCAATCATCTGGGCACGGCTCAAGACCAAGTCCGCCACGCTGTTTAAGGACCTGTTTAACGGTGTAAAAAGCCGTGCAGAGGCTGTTGCTTCATTTATGGCAACACTTGAGCTGATTAAAATTAACAAAATCCGGGTAGAATATTCCGATAACGGAGATATTTCCAACCCAAACGTATATCGCATGGATGACGGCGAGCTTGACATCAGCGAATTTGAGGATTAATTTAGGGAGATTATTATGGAAATCCGAGAAATACAAGCAATAATCGAAGCCGTTTTGTTTGCGGCAGGTGATGCGGTGGAGCTTGAACGCCTTGCCGATATTACGGATGTGGACAAGCGTTCCCTCCGTGAAATACTGAAGAAAATGATGAACAGCTACAGCTATGAGCGGCGAGGCATTCACATTATCCGCATGGAGGACAGCTATCAGATGTGCACCAACGGTGCCTATGCCGAGTATGTCGGCAGGCTTGCCGAGCCTCCCAGACGGCAGAATCTTTCAAATGCAGCTCTCGAGGTTTTGTCCATCGTTGCCTATAAGCAGCCTGTTACACGAAGCACCATTGAGCATATACGCGGCGTAAACTGCGATTATATAGTAAACCGCCTGATCGAGCGGAATTTCATCGAGGAGACAGGCCGTCTTGATGCACCCGGCAGACCGATACTTTTCGGTACAACGCAGCATTTTCTGCGAGCCTTCGGCGTGTCGGAGCTTGACGAGCTTCCGGAATTCGACTCCCTCGGTCAGACCGCCGAGGATGCGGAACAGATAGAGATGAACGAGGTTGCCGATTACCGTCAGACCGAAATGGGAATTCAAATCGAAGCAACGCAGAGCGTTTCTTACGAACCCACAAGCGAAAGCGAAGCTTACAAACTCGAAAGCGAAAGCGATGCTTACGAATCTACAAGTGAAAGCGAAAGAGAAAGAGAAGCTTACGATACCGCCGAAAACGATATTGTTGAAGCTGCTGACGCTGAATCCGAATCCGAGGAAAACAATATCGCCAAATCCGATACTGCCGAAAATGAGGCGAAGGAGATTTAAAAAAGTGAGGCTGTGATTATGCTGTATATAGCTGCTGTGCTGCTGATTTTAGCACTTGTATATCTTGTTATAACAGTACCGTATCTCACACTCGACCTGCGTCTTGAGAACAAACAGCTTACGGTTTTGCTCAAGACCTGGTTCTGCAAAAAGACGATAGTATCAGCTCCCTCGAAAACGAAGGATTCCGACACCGAAGGTGTCGACAGCACCACAGAGACAGAAGCCGACAGCGGCGGAGGTGCCTCCTCGCCGATAAGCGAAAAAATAAAGGAGATAAAATCCAGAGTTTTTGAGCCTGAAACAGGGTTTAACACAGACGAAGCCCGATCGGTATACGGCGAGTTGTCATATCTTATTTCGTTGCTTCGGCGGTTTTTCGGCTCAATGCGCTACAAAATACAGATTCCTACTCTGCGTATAACCCTTGACTTTGGCACGGGGAACGCCGCATCCACCGGAATGCTGTACGGCACAATATGGGGCGCGGCAGGCATTCTGTTTCCAATTTTGGCAAGATATACGCGCACCGTCTTCCCCATGATAGACATAACCCCGGATTATTACAGCAAGCGTTTTGATATAAAGGCAAAGAGTATAATTAAGGTCAGACCCGTGCATATTATCAATGCTGCAATTCCCGCAGCAATATCCCTCGGTCTGAGCTATTTAAAATCAAATTCCAAAAAGGAAGTGAAAGATAATGGCAGAAAAACATCCGATTGAAGGCATCATGTACACAGGCCTCCAGGGGCTTAAGGAAATGATTGACGTAAACACTATTGTAGGCGACCCGATAAACTCACCGGACGGCACCGTTATTATCCCTATATCCAAGGTTGGTATAGGCTTCGGCGTGGGCGGCTCAGAGTTTGAGCATTACAACTCTAAGAAAAGCCTTGACGGCGAGCCGCGAAATATGTTCGGCGGCGCAACCGGCGGCGGCATATCCCTCACACCCGAGGGTTTTCTCGTGGTCGGAAACGGAAAAATCAGAATGATATCCGTCAACAGTCAAAGCGGCATCTATGACAGGCTTTTGGATTTGGCACCTGCGGCAATTGACAAGGTTGCGGAAATCTTCAAAAAACCGGAGGCGGACAGAAACGACACGGCCGATACCGCCCCCGAGTCCAACGCCCCCGCAGACGACACCGAGACCTTTGACCTTTAAGCTCAACACCGCCGCCCGATTTCGGGCGGCGGTGTTCGTTATTGATTTACTTATCAAAAACCCCGGCACGGTCGCAAATTACAAGCATGCGAAGCATATCTTCGCTCAGCTTCAAGCCGTCTCCGTCTCCGAGCAGCACTCCTCTGCTCGAGAGCTTTTCCACCGTGGCTCTCGCCCACTCGGGCATATTATCATCGATATAATTGTATATCATGGGATTCTCCAGCTTCTCGAGCTTTCTGTCTATCCCCTCTATCATACCTTTAAGCTCCTCGTATTGACTCATATCAAGCTCTCCCTTCTCATTGCTATCGCCTTCATACTCCGGCACTCTTCCTGCGATTGCTCTGCACAAAATATCCGCAACTCCGTCGCCGCCGAGCCTGCGGTACAGCTCCGAGTCAGTAATGCTATCCACAAAGCAGACCTCCAAAAGACAGGCAGGTGCCTTTGTATTACGCACAACGTAAAGGCGGGACCCGTCCTTTATACCTCGGTCCGTAAAGCCGGCATTTTTCAGTGCCGTAAGCATTTTCCCTGCACACGCCTTATCGGTGCCGTCGTAGGTGTACGCCTCACAGCCCTTGCCGCCGCCGGAATTAAAGTGAATCGACAAGAACATATCAAGCCACTGTCTGTTGGCAAGCTCACAGATTTTTCTTAAGTTTTCCGAAACAGTCGCCGACCTGTCATCGGTACAGTCAATCACCGTATGCCCGAGCTCTCTCAGCTTTTTCATCAGCGGATAGCCCACAGCACGGGTTTCGTCACTTTCGTTTAGGTATCCGACCGCACCGCTGCCGACTGTTCCTTTGACTGTGTGTCCGCAGTTTATTCCGATAATCATATTATCCCTCCTTTTTCTTTTCTGCCTTTCTCTGCTGTTTTTCGATTTTTAAAAGCTCGTCCGCCGTCCGTGCCGCCTCGGTAAAGCTGTTATTCTTCCACCATGCCGCAGCTGACGCTCCGATCGTAAACACTGCGCTCACCACCGTGTATATATCATCGTCTGCAAAGGGTATTACCTTTTTTCCGAATACGGTCAGAAGCTGGTTTATAAGCGCCAAAGCAAGGCAAATCGTCCTCGCCGCAGTTCCTGCTGATATTTTCATATTATGCTCACCTCCTCCTTATACTTATAAATATGCAGGGCTGACATCTGAAATTACTTGATAAAAAAGCTTACCGCCGCTGTAATAACTGCGGTGATCACGGCGGTTATTATTACATCGTATCTGCGTGCCGGACGTCTTTCAATTTGACTTACCCGAGCTATAAGCTCGTTCAGGTCACGCCGCATATACTTCATCTCCACAAGAACCTCCGCAATACTCTTGCTCTCCTCCGCAATCTCGCCTATCCTGTGATGTGCTGACTTTACCGACTGCTCTGCCGAAGTCATTCTTTCATAAATTTCCTGCTCGTTCATCCTTAGTTCATCTCCTCTCTGTTGATATCAGTTTCCTCCTGCATTTGTATTATATAATATTCCGCAGTGCCATGCAGTGCCACATATAGTCAATGCAGCTTTTTCTGTCTGTCCGAAATCGAGTAAGAGGCTAACCGTTAATCGATTAATCGACACCTCTCGCACCGGCGTGCGTACCGTTCGATATACGGCATTTATATCCGCATTATGGATAACGTGAAAGAAGCTTTCATCGCCAAGCTGTTACGCATACCGAGCAGACAACAAAAAAGCGCACAGGTGAGAAATTCTCATCTGTGCGCTTCTTATATTATTATTCTTCCTCTTCATCCTCAGAAAGGTCTGTGGAATTCGTCCTTTTTGCACTGCCGTCCGTTCCGCTGCCCGTATCACTTTCAGAATCACTATCCGAATCTGCTGTCCCCGCATTTTCTCTGTCTTGTCCGCTTTCCGTATTCGTACTCCCTGACGACTTATCGGCATTACTTTTACTCTCGGCCTTCTTCCTCACCGAGGCATCTACTCTCGCCTTGCCATCGTCACGGTTTTCCGCATAAATATCATCACCTCTGTAATCGAGTATTACCGACTCCGATGCGGAAATTTTTGTATTTATAACCTCCGCAAGAAACTTACAGCGATAATCAATATTATCCGCCTTCCCAAGCAATACCTCAAGACGGTTTTCTATTACCAGCCTTATATCCTCAATATTTTCAATATTTATATATGTAGTCCTGTTCAAAAGGTCTGCACCCTTCAAGCCGCGGCATAGCTCAAAAATTTTTGAAAGTCCGTCGGCGTTATCAGCTTCCGCCTTTTTGCCCTCAGCCGCATCTTTAAGCTCCACACCTACCGTCAAGGGTACGTTTTCTATCTCCGAACCCTGTTCGCCGCCGTCCGCAGCTTCGGTTTCCGCAGCCTTCGTCTCACCCTCGCCGCTCTCTGCAGCGTTGTCGGAATTTTCTTTATCCTCATCGCTCTCGGTGTCCTCACTCTCAGAACCATCACTGTTTTTATTTTCTTTTGCAGAGGAAGGCTTGTCCTCCTCTGCATTCGTATCATCACTGTCAAACACAGGAATTTTGGCTTGACTTATCCTTGCAGAGGTATCACCGTCGGGAATTTCAATCACGCTCCCGTCATCGGCAACAAGGGCATATCCGCCGCCTGTCGAGATATAGGCATAAGCCTCTCTTTCAACTACCGTTATACAGATTCTGTTCGGAAATATCCGCTTCAGCTCCGCAGACTTAACCCTCGGAATAGCTTCAATCCTTCGTTCGGCACCGCCCAGATTCTCAAGAAAGATGTTCTTTCCCGTGTCTATCCTTGCCGCATTCATTATATCCTCATATTTTACGGCAGAATTGCCTTCACAGTACACCTCTGTTACATTAAACACCGGCAGAGTCAGAGCGAACGCCGCCGCTACCACAACTGCCAGTATGCAAAGCAATACGGGGATTCGGACAGAGCCGCCCCCTCTTTTTTTCCGCCGCTCACCGCGACTCACAGGTTCCTTACTCATAATTTCATCCTCCTGCCGTATTAGATACATTTTGCGGATTGCCTCCGTAAGCAAATCCGAAGACAATCCGCAGACATATTTCTCAGTCCCCGCACCGCATTATATCTGCGCCAAGAGCTGCAAAGCTTTCCTCTATCCTCTCATAGCCCCTGTCTATATGGCAAACACCGCCGATGCGTGTTATTCCGTGCGCCGCAAGTCCGCCCAACGCAAGTGCCGCACCGCCGCGCAGATCCGGTGCCGTCACATCTGCACCGGTGAGGGTCTGTCTGCCTCGGATTTTAAGCGAACACCCGTCCGCACGCATATCCGCCCCCAACGCCGCAAGTCCACAGGTATATCCGAAGCGTCTGCTGAATATCGTCTCCCGAATCTCGCTGTCGCCGTCCGCCACTGTCAACACCGCTCCAAGCAAGGGCTGCATATCCGTAGGAAATCCGGGATAAGGCAAGGTTTTTATCATTTCTATTGCTCGGGGTCTGCCCTCCATGGCAACCGTGACCGCACCCTCATCTTTTAAAACATCACATCCTGCCGACTCCAGCGCGGCAAGCATAATTCGCATATGCTCCGCCTCCGCTCCGAGAAGCCGCACTCTGCCGCCGCATATCGCCGCACCGCAGGCATAGGTTGCCGCAGCAACTCTGTCCGGCATAATCGTATATTCACAGCCGTGCATATTCCCTGACGGATTTATCCGTATAAGCTCGGTTCCGGCACCGCATATGTCGGCACCCATAAAATTTAAAAAATTCTGCAAATCCACAATTTCCGGTTCCCTCGCCGCATTGTAAACCCTTACGCCTCTGCCGCACCCGGCGCACAGAAGCATGATATTCTCGGTGGCTCCGACGCTCGGGTAAAGCATCGTCACATCACCGGACACCGGCTCATCCGCACAGCATACAATCCCGTCACCGCTCCGGACAATCCTGACGCCCAGCTTCCTCAGCGAGCGCAGATGAATGTCTATCGGTCTGTCGCCCAGGTTACAGCCGCCCGGGCTATATACCGATGCAGTGCCGCACCGTGCAAGTATCGCCCCCAGGAACATCACTGACGACCTCATTTTTCCCATAAGCGATTTAGGTATTTTGTCGCTGCAAATATTACGAGCGCAAACTATGACCGTATTAGCTTCAAGCTCTGCCTCCGCACCAAGCTGCCGCAGTATTTCAATTGCTGCGGCGACGTCGGTTATATCGGGACAATTATGTATAATACACTCCTCGTCCGTGAGCAATGCCGCCGCCAAAATCGGCAGCGCCGCATTCTTGCTGCCCTGAACGGGAATTTCGCCGCAAAGCCTTCTACCCCCGTTTATTATCAGCTTACACATTTTGCTGCCTCCGTTTCATATAACAATAATCTACACTATTGTTATATGAGGGTCGGCGTTTTATGTGAAAGCAATTTATGTCTTATTTTTTATCAGCTTCATGATTTCGCCGCAAATTCGGTCCGCCGAATCACGAACGCCCATCTTCGCCGATGCCTCACCCATGGCGGCAAGCCTTTTCTTATCCCCAACTATCGAGGAGACCGCCGCATTGATTTTTTCGGCGGTCAGCTCTGCCTCGGCTATCACAAGCGCACCGCCGCCGCTTTCCACTGCACGGGCGTTATGCTCCTGATGATTATCAGTCACATAGGGTGACGGAACAAGTATCGCAGGCTTCCCTATCGCAGTCAGCTCTGCCAGGGTGCTTGCCCCTGCCCGTGATATGACAAGGTCCGCCGCATTCATCGCTATATCCATATCGTATATATATTCACTCACCGTTATATCCGGGTGCGCCCCGAGGTCAAAGCCGTTTTCCTTAAAACGGTCAATCACCGCTTCATATTGATTGAGCTTTCCCGTTCCCATGAGAATGTGATACTCTCCTCTGTCCGCAGCCGAGCATATCCAGTCAGCCATTGCACGGTTAAAATCCCTTGCGCCGAGGCTCCCGCCAAATATAACGATAAACGGCTTTTTGTCTATTCCGAGCCTTCTCCTCGCCGCAAAGGAATCCACCGTCAACATTGACGGCCGAACGGGATTTCCGGTAAAGACAATTTTCCGCGCCTTCGGAAGATACCTCTCTCCGGCTTCAATGCCTACTGCCACCTCGTCCACATACTGCGACAGAATCTTTGTTGTTATCCCGGGAAAGGCATTTGACTCATGCACCAAGGTCGGCAGCTTAAGCCTTGCCGCCGCATACAGCACCGGGCCGCATACATAGCCGCCCGTTCCCACCACTGCGTCAGGCTTGAACTCCTTGATAATCCGCTTTGACACCTCTATGGCAAACGGAATCTCCGCCATGGTCTTTATTGTTTTAAAGCTGTATTTACGTTCAAACCCATGCACTCTTATAAAATCAAGCGGATAACCGCTGTGGGGAATGAGCCCTGCCTCAAGCCCCTCCTTTGTACCCACAAAGCGTACCTCCGCATCTGAGTTCATCTCCCGCAGGCGGTTCGCAATTGCAAGAGCCGGGTTAATATGTCCGGCAGTTCCTCCGCCGGCAAACAGAAATTTCACAGAAACTCCTCCTAATATACGCAATTATTATATACGCAATTATTATACACCGTTATCTTCCGGCATTTACAGAAGCATTTTCGACTGTCTTGAAACATTCATGACTATTCCAAGCTCCCCCATGGTCACAATAATTGCCGAACCGCCGTAGCTGAAAAACGGTAGCGGAATACCCGTTGCCGGAATACTTGCCGTAACAACGGCAATATTCATCGCCGCCTGTATTATAACCAATGCCACAAACCCCGTAGCCATAAGCGTCCCGAAAAGGTCCGGCGCATTCTTCGCAATTTTAAGTCCGCGATAAAGCAAAAATACGAACAGAAGGATCAAAACCAATGCACCCAAAAAGCCGAGCTCCTCACAGAGAACGGAAAAAATAAAATCGTTGTGCGGCTCCGGCAGAGACTGAAACTTTTGCCTGCTCTTTCCGAGGCCGACACCGAAAATACCGCCCGAGCCTATAGCGTACAGTGACTGTACAATCTGATATCCGGTATCACGCATATCCTTAAACGGATCGAGGAACGATGTCATTCTCGCCATTCGATAATCCGCACTCATACCATATACGGCAAGCGCAGTAACTACGGCTCCGCCGCATATTGCACAGTGTCTCCATGGGATTCCCGCCGCAACAAACATAACCGCCGCAACAGCCACTATCAGAAGTATACAGGAAAAGTGCGGCTGAAACGCCAGAAGAAGGCAATATAATCCAACAATCAGACCATGGGGAACAACTACCCCTTCAAGAACGCTCGCTAAGTATCTGCCCGGACGGCTCTCAAGACGCCGCAAATCTCTCTGCTTATTCGGCAAACTCAAAAAATATGCCAGTACAACAACGATTACCGCCTTTGCCAACTCGGAGGGCTGAAAGTGAAAAATCCAACGCTTTGCACCGTTAACCTCCTCGCCGGCGACCAAAACCGCAACAAGCAGAACCGCCACCGTCGCATATGCCGCAAGTCCCACCTTTCCGCCGTATGTATGATAATCTAACTTTGACGTAAAAAGCATCAGTAAGCCGCCCACAATCATCGCCGCTCCCTGACGAATTACAAAATGATATGCGTTGCCGAAGTTGGCATACGCCGTGCCGCTGCTTGCGGAAAACTGCATAATAAGCCCGTATGCCAGCAGTAAAATTACAGCTCCCAAAAACAGATAGTCCACCGAGCCGCTGCTCATCCTAAGCTTAAAGCCTCCGCTGCTGCGGCTTACCGGCCTCGCAGTGCTTTTCTGCGAATACTTCGGTCGGATATATCTTTCGCCGGCGTATCTGCTATCATACTTTCTGTCCTGCATATCTAAGCCTCCGTAACCTTTATGTTATCCGTATATATACATCAGTGTACACAGCACTGCCGTAACCGCCGTAAATACGGCGACAACCTTTGTTTCCTTCCAGCCGCACATCTCAAAATGGTGATGTATCGGGCTCATTTTGAAAATCCTCTTTCCCGTCGTCTTGTAGGAGATAACCTGCAATATAACCGAAAGCGACTCCATAACATACACAAATCCGACCACAAGCAACATGAGCGGCTGTTCCGTCAAAACAGCCATGCCGCAGACCGCACCGCCCAAAAACAGCGAACCCGTATCACCCATAAACACCTTTGCCGGGTACTTGTTAAAAATCAAAAAGCCCAAAAGGCTTCCGAGCAGAATCGCCGCAAAAAGCGCAACAACGGTATTCGGAAAATCGCCGTATTTGGTAAACAGCATAAAGAACAGAGCCACAACACAGGTCACGCAGGTTGCAAGCCCGTCAAGCCCGTCTGTCAGGTTTACGCTGTTGACCGTCGCAAGTATTACCAGCACCGTAAACGGAATAAACCATATCCCGATATCAAACTCCACAGAGACAAACGGGATTTTAACCACGGTTGCCACATCCTCGCCGTATACCGCCCAGCACACGAAGGCGATTGCCGCCAAAAGCTGCAGCGAAAATTTCTGCTTCGCGGTAAGACCGAGATTTCTCTTTAAAATTACCTTTATGTAATCGTCAATAAATCCGATTGCACCGTATACCAAAGAAAGACAGAGCAGCAGAACCATATTGCTTCCGACGGGGATATCCACGCCCAAAAACAGTCCGACAAGATACATTATCGCCGCCGAGGCAACGACAGCCGTAATGAAAATCAATCCGCCCATTGTAGGAGTGCCTGATTTCTTTGCGTGCCACTTGGGTCCCTCCTCCCGGATCTCCTGTCCGAATTTCAGTCTCCTCAGCACGGGGATCAGCACAAATCCTAAAATCATCGATATAATAAACGCAGTAACTCCTCCGATTAATAAATACATAAGCCTCCGCCTCTCCTTTTTCTTAACGCCTTTTATCTTAAATATTAAGTCGAATTTCTCAAAGTCCGCTAAATCGGATTCTTCTCCATATAATCCGCCACCTGCTCAAGCCTCATGCTCCTTGATGCCTTAAGCAGTATAACGTCGCCCTTCACCAAAATATCCGAAAGCTTTTCGCAAAGCTCCTCATTGCTTTTGAAGGAATATATGCGGCACGGATCCATTCCCGCCTTTTCCGCACCCTCGGCAATGAGTCGGGCTCTTTCGCCCACAGTGATAAGGCAGTCAACCTTATACCCCGGCACAAGCTCACCCACGCCTGTGTGCGCAGACTCCGATATAGTTCCAAGCTCCATCATATCACCGAGACACGCCACACGGCGTCCCTCCGTTTCATAAAGCGACAAAACCTCCAAACCCGACCTCATTGATGTGGGATTTGCGTTATAGCAATCCTTAATAACGGTAAAGTCGCCTATTCTCACTGCCGCCTGTCTCATGCCGTCAGGCACAAATTCCCGTATACCGGCAAGTATATCGTTCATCGGAACATTGTACTTTGTCCCCACAAGTATTGCGATTAACGCATTATAGACATGGTGCACTCCCGGAACGCTTATATGTGCCTCATATCGCCTGTCTTCGTACTTAAAGCTGAAGTCCGTACCGTCCGAGGACACCTTCACGTTTTCCGCAATCAAATCACATCTTGAATTGTTTATTCCGCAGTACACCGTTTCAAAATCAATGGTTCCGTTCACACTCCAAAGCAGATCATTATCTCCGCAAAGTATAACCGTTCCTCCGTGGGTCAGCCCCTGAAGAATCTCAAGCTTTGCCTTGAGTATACCCTCACGGCTGCCTAAGTTTTCGATATGCGCCTCTCCCACATTGGTTATAACCGCTGTATCGGGTGCCGCTGCCGCAGTAATTGCGGCAAGCTCGCCGAAATGGTTCATTCCCATTTCCAAAACAGCAATTTCATGCTCGAAATTCATTCGGAATACGGTATGCGGAACACCTATCCCGTTGTTGAAATTTCCCTCGGTGGCAAGCGTCTTATACTTTTGTGACAGCACGCTTGCAATCATGCCTCGGGTGGATGTCTTTCCGACGCTCCCGGTCACCGCCACAACAGGTATATCAAACCTGCGTCTGTACGCCCCGGCAAGGTCAAGCAGCGCCTGCGCCGTATCCTCGGTCACAATGCACGGCAATCCCTCGGGCACGTCCTCGCCGCGCTGTACAATGCAGCACACCGCTCCCTTCTCCACAGCCATCTTCACATACTTGTGGCCGTCATTGCTGTCTCCCTTTAACGCCACAAATACGGCGTCCTCTTTTATGGTTCTGGTATCGGTTGAAACAGAACCTATTTTCTTCTCTGTGCAGCCGGTGCAGTTCACAAGCTCTCCGTTCACGGCACGCGCAGCCATCTCTACGGTAAATATCTTTTCCACCTTATATACTCCCTCGCTTCTCGATACAAAAATATTTCGCCGCTTTAAATTAATCGCTTTGTATATTTAAGAGCTTTCTTACTATTTCTCTCTCATCAAAATCTATTGTACGGTCAGCGAGTATCTGATAAGTCTCGTGTCCCTTACCTGCAAGCAATACCACATCGTTCGGCTGTGCCATATCCAATGCCGTTTCTATTGCCTCAAAGCGGTTGACAACGACCTTGTAATCGCACTTTCCGCCTTCAACGCCCTTAACCACGTCAGCAATAATAGCGGCAGGATCCTCTGACCGCGGATTATCCGAGGTCACAACACAGAAATCCGACAGCTCCGCGGCAATCCTTCCCATTTTGGGTCGCTTTCCGGCGTCACGGTCACCTCCGCAGCCGAACAGGGTTATAATCCTTCCCTTACAAAATCCGCGTATGGTTCTGATAACATTATAAAGTCCGTCCGGCGTATGTGCATAGTCGATAATAACGCTGAAATCACGGTTTGTCTCCACAACCTCAACTCTGCCCTTTACTCCGCGCGCACTTTTCAAGCCCTCCACGGCGTCATCCATATGAATCCCTGCGGACACAAGGCAGCCGAGTGCCGTCAGAGCGTTGTACACCGAGAACATACCCGGAATACCGAGCTCCACATGATAATCCTTGCCGCCGTAGGTAACCTTAAAGGCAACCCCCTTTTCCGAAAGCTCAACCTCGGAGGCACGAAGGTCGCACTCGTTATCGATTCCGTAGGTCAGAAGTCTGTCGCACTTTGAGCAGCCGATAAGATAATCCGAGCCGTCGTCGTCACGGTTAATAACTCCTGCCTTGGATATTCCGAAGAGTATTCCCTTTGCCTCAAGATATTTTTCCATTGTTTCATGGAAGTCAAGGTGATCCTGCGTTATATTCGTGAACGCACCAACGTCAAAGCGGCACGCCGTAACACGGTCCAAAGCCAATGAGTGGGACGACACCTCCATAACAACGTACTCGGCACCCTTCTCCGCCATCTGCGAGAAAAGCTTCATAAGCTCGAGTGCGTCCGGCGTGGTATGCTTTGACGGAATAATCTCCGCCCCTATCATATTCTGATTTGTGCCGATGAGTCCGACCTTTCTGCCGAGGGATTCCAGCACGGACTTAATAAGATATGTCGCCGTTGTCTTTCCGTTTGTCCCTGTGATTCCTATAAGCCGAAACCTCCGCTCCGGATGTCCGTAAAAGGCAGCGGCGGCCGCCGCCAGTGCCGCACGTGTGTTGTCACACACAATGCAGGTCACACCCAGCTCACTTAGATCCCTCTCCGCAATTATCGCTATTGCACCACGCTCTATTGCATCGGGGGCATACTTGTGTCCGTCCGTCTTAAAGCCGCTTATACACACAAATATATTTCCCGGTCTGACCTCCATTGAATTGAAGGCAATGCCCGTAATATTGAGCTGCTCTGCTCCTATGATTTTCTTTACATCTACATCGGCAAGAATTTCCGTAAGCTTCATTTGTATTCATCCTTTCGTAATGAATGTATAATATTCTGAATCTATATATTCATAGTAAATTTATATAACCTAAGCACATCTCTTTAGCGGTGGATTCCGATTCAAATCCTGCAAATTTCCGAATTTGTATTTACACATGCTCAGTCCGCAACACTTGCATCCGAGAAGCTGAAATCTATGGATATAACGGTTCCCGGCTCCACAATGGTTCCGGCCGCAGGACTTTGATAAGTACACAACGCCTCTCCGCTGCCTGCCGCACCCTTTATATGAACGTTCAGTCCCACTCCCGTGAGAATTGCGGAGGCTTCTGCCGCCCCCATTCCGCTGACATCCGGCACAGTCACGCTTCTCACCATTTTTTCTCCGTCGGTATAAGCAACCACCGTACCGTCTTTGGCGAGATGGGTATGCGCCTTCGGAAGCTGGTCGGTAACGGTTTTGCCGCTGCCTTTTATTCGTATTTCAAATCCCGCTTCGCCCAAAATCCGTGTTGCCTCCTCTGTGGACTTGCCCGAAATGTCGGGTATTTCACTTTCGGCAAAGGTCTTTTCCTCCTCGCTGTACTTGGGTTCAACCCCTAAGTACTGAAGGCTCTCTTCAAGTATATTCTTAACCACCGGTGCGGCAATCGTTCCGCCGTAATACGGTCTTCCGGCTGCCGGCTGGTCAAGTATCACCAGGCACGCAATCTGCGGATCGTCCGCAGGGGCAAAGCCGATAAACGACGCAACGTACTTTCCGTTGCCTCTCGGAATTTTCTCGGAGGTACCGGTCTTTCCCGCCACTCTGTAGCCGGCAAGATATGCGTTTTTACCTCCGCCCTTTGATACAACGGATTCAAGTATGGAGCACATTACCTTGCTTGTATCCTCCGATATTACCTGTCTGACAACCTCAGACTCGTTCTTCTCAACGACAATGTTATCCGAATTTACTATTTCACGCACAAGGTGAGGCTTATGCAAATATCCGCCGTTTGCGACGGCACTGACCGCCGTTATCATCTGAAGCGGAGTCACGGTGATGGACTGACCAAAGGACGAGGTCGCAAGATCGACATCTGTAAACTTATCCTCTGTAAAGCCGACGCCGGCGGTCTCACCGGGCAGCTCTATTCCTGTCTCCTCAAAGAAGCCGAAGGCACGAACCCCTTTCAAAAACCGCTCATGGCCTATCTTCTGCCCTATCATAATGAACGCAGGGTTACAGGAATTCTGCACCGCCTCGGCGAACTTCTGCGTACCGTGGCCCGACCTGTTGGCACAGTGTATCGTCTCGGTCAAAACTCTGAGCGAGCCGCCGCAGCTAAACACATCCTCCAGGGTGCATGCTCCTGTTTCGAGTGCCATGGAGGCAACCACCGCCTTGAAGGTCGAACCCGGCTCGTAGGAGTCAACCACCGCCTTATTTCGGCGCACCACCTGAATTATCTCATTAAATTTGTTTAAGTAGTCGGTGCCCTCAAGCTTCTTAAGCTCCTCATCTGCGCCCGGATGCTTATCGAGAATGGGCTTTGTTATCTCAAACGGCTGATTCAGGTCATAGTCCGGCTTAGTTGCCATCGCAAGGATGTCTCCGCTTTTAACATCCATAACTATGCACGCCGCTCCCTCTTCAAGCTGATTTGATATGCGTGCTTCCTCAAGATGTTTTTCGACGTAGCTCTGTATTACCTCGTCAATGGTCAGAACCACACTGTAGCCGTCCTGAGCCTCAATATAGCTCTCGTAGTCGGAGCCAGTATCTATTCCTGCCGTCTCTCGGCTGCTGATTACCCTTCCCGGAACGCCGCTCAGGGTGCTGTCGTAAACGCTCTCTATTCCCTCAAGGCCCTGATTGTCAGAGCCCACAAAGCCGATAACGTGAGATGCAAGATTGTTGTACGGATAATATCTCTTTACATCGTCAACAAACTTTACGCCCGACAGCTTATGCTCATCAACATATGTGCGTACGGCATCTGCCTCTTCCTTCTCAGCCTTCTTCTTTATATACTCAAAGCCGCTGTTTGTCTTATTTATCTTTCCGCTTATTTCTTCACTATTCAGATTTAACATTCTCGCAAATTCATCCGCCACGGTCTGAACAGACATTCCTGCCTTCTCGATAGACGTTCTCAAATTCGACGGAGTAATGCTGATCGTCTCCACCGTGACGTTGCTTGCAAGAACCTTGTAATTTCGGTCGTAGATTTTTCCGCGCTTTGCACTGACCGTATTATCGCTGGTCTGCTGCTCGAGCGCCGCCCTTGAAAGCTCCTCGCCCCTTACCGTCTGATGCCAAAAAACCCTGCCCAAAAGCGCAGTAAATATCCCGGCAAACACCAAGCATATAAGCCCCAGCCTCTTTCTGTGCAGAGGCTTGCCGCCGTTTTTTATTCTGCTGTCCGATGCGCTTCTTCTGCCAGATGCATTTCTTTTATCCGCCATATTCACACCTCTCCGCCATATTCAAACCAAAAATTCAAAATATGCCGTCCGAAATACAGGTCGAACGGCACCTTTAATGTGTCGGAAAACCGAGGTTGCCCTCGGTCTCTCAGCTATATTATATTCAGTATATTTCTATTTTAAAACTCTAAAAGCATTCATAAGCGTGCCGGGCGTGCCGAGAACCGCATCCTCCGACTCCTCAGCCATACTGCCGCCCATGCCGCCGTCAGGCATATCCATATCAATATAAAATACCTGATACGATTCCGGAGCCATCATTCCAAGCTCCTCCCGTGCCTTCTTTTCAATCTCTCCGTTTTCTATTGCGCCGCTTATCTTGACCTGCATCGCCTGATTCTCCGATACAAGCTGTGCATACTGCTTTTCAAGACGGCTGATTTCTCTGTTCCCGTTCATGATACTTATGTACCTGCACAGTATAATAGCCGCCGCAACAAAGACCGCCATAACAATCGTAATCATACGTCTTATACTCCGATTCGACACGGCAGCCGTACGTTTTTTTGCGGTCTGCGGCACACGCTCTTCTCTCTTCCTCGGCGGTGTCCGGTCGGGGTAGTAAGCAGGTAAATCATATGCCGCATTTGAATTTGAATACAATCTGTCCCTGCCGTATATATTTTTTAAATTTTCCGATGCTGCTCTTCTGTTTCTTGTATCCGCAGGCACGGCATTTCATCCTTTCCAAATCAATCTGTTTGCTTTAATCTATATATCTCTAATCTCTGTATCTCTTGTAATTCAATCAAAAGAAAAACGTCTGTATCTCTCCGCCGAAGCTCAAAGCTTTTCAACTACCCTAAGCTTGGCACTGTGCGCTCTGAAATTTGCTTCCGTCTCAAGCCTGTCCGCCGTAATAGGCTTTCCGTTCACAAGCCTTACCGACGGGGTCTGTCCGCAAACGCAAATCGGAAAATCCTTGGGGCAGGTACAGCCCTTTGCCAAATCCGCAAAGGCACGCTTTACGATTCTGTCCTCAAGGGAATGGAAGGTAATTACCGCCAGACGTCCTCCGGGTTTTAATACCTCCGCAAAATCACAGATCGCTGTGTCAAGACCGTCAAGCTCGCCGTTTACCTCTATCCGTATTGCCTGAAACGTCCGCTTTGCCGGATGCTTGTCCGCAAACCGTGCCGACGGCGGAAATGCCGACTTGATAATCTCCGAGAGCTGCGTGGTGGTCTCTATCGCACCTGTCTCCCTCTCACGGCAAATCGCACGGGCAACACGCTTCGCAAACCTTTCCTCTCCGTATCTGAATATAATATCGGAAAGCCTTTTCTCGTCATACGTATTTACCACGGTGTATGCGTCAAGTGCCGCACGCCTGTCCATTCTCATGTCCAACCTTGCATCACTGTTATAGCTGAATCCCCTCTCCGCATTGTCAAGCTGCGGTGAGGATACGCCCAAGTCAAGAATAGCACCGTCAATCGAGCCTATGCCCAGCTCTTTCAAAACGCCTTTTATGTTAAAGAAGTTATCTCGGCACAGGTGCTTTTCACACTTAAAATCCTTAAGCCGCACCGATGATGCCGAAAGAGCCGCATCATCACGGTCGATTCCTATAAGACAGCCGTGCTCCGACAGTCTTGAGCATATCAGCGATGAATGACCGCCGCCGCCCAGGGTGCCGTCAACATACACTCCGTCCGCCTTGACCTCAAGAAGATCAACACTCTTTTCGAGAAGCACGGAAATATGCTTAAACTCCATATTTCCACCTCCGCTACATACCGATCTGCATCAAAAGCTTCTTCATCTCGGCTGCGTCAAACTTCTCATCCGAGTAATCGTTCCAGTTATCCGCACTCCAGATTTCGACCTTTGTCTGCTCTCCGACGATGACAATATCCCGTTTAAGGTCTGCATGCTCTCTAAGCTGCGGCGGCAGAACAACCCTGCCCTGCGCATCAAGGGAACATTCGGCGGAGCTTTTCTGAACGTATCTCATAAGCACCGCCCGTGTTTCGGGGTCAAAATCTGCGGCAATGCGCTCCATAAACCTCTCCCATTCCTCCACGGGATACAGCAGTGCACACTTTTCCTCGCCTGCGGTAACGACAAAGATTTCGCCCAACGCCGCTCTGAACTTTGTGGGTATGGAAACCCTGCCCTTTGCGTCGATATTCTGTTCATACTTTCCGACGAGCATCTCTGCCGCCCCCCTTCACGCCGCAATTCGGTATAGCAATGCGGTTTTTTTAATGGTACGAAGCGTTAAAGCCCGGTTATATGGCTTGGCAAATTTTTCATCCATCTCAAACCACTTTGCTCCACTTCGCTCCACTTGATACTATTTTAATATAATATCATAAAAAACGCAAGTGTTTTTTTTAAAATTTTTTAATTTTTTTTTACAAATTTTTATCAATTTGTTCCAAATGCATTAAAAACCGAAATTTTTCGCTATTCAAGGCCGAATTTTTAAGTAAAAAATTTATTTTTTATTTGACAAAACGCCTGCTTTGGATTATGATATAAACTGAGTGAATAATGTCCGCCGAAAATTTCAAAATTTATATGCGGCATGACGGTTTATCATTAATATGTTTCAGACAAAATACAGATATTATATTATAATAACAGAAGATTACGGATTTAGGAGATTTGCAATATGGAAAGACACATTGAAGCCGAGAGGATTGAACTCGTCATCAACCTTTTCGGAAATTTTGACGAAAACGTACGACTGATCGAAAAGGAGCTTGATGTGGCAATCATCAACCGCGGCTCCGATATAAAAATCGGCGGCGAGCCGGAAGGAGTAGACCGTGCGGTATCGGCGGTCAACGCCCTGCTTGCCATGGCGGCGCGAGGCGAGACAATAGGCGAGCAGGAGGTTCGCTATGTCATGTCACAGGTGGAGGAGGGCAACGAGGAGGATCTTGAGGAGCTCGGCAAGGACGTAATCTGCATCAATTCCTCAGGCGTGCCGATAAAGGCGAAAACCCTCGGACAGAAAAACTATATTAACACCATCAAGCAGAATTCGATCGTCTTCGGCATAGGCCCTGCCGGAACCGGTAAGACGTATCTCGCCGTCGCCGCAGCGGTCAACGCCTTTAAGAATAAAGAGGTTACCCGAATCATTCTGACCCGACCCGCCATCGAGGCAGGGGAGAGCCTCGGCTTTCTGCCGGGCGATATGCAGGAGAAGGTTGACCCCTACCTCCGTCCGCTCTATGACGCTTTAGGCGAAATGCTCGGCTACGAGAGCTTTCACAAGAACCTTGAGCGCGGCACCATAGAGGTCGCTCCGCTCGCATATATGAGAGGAAGAACCCTCGACAATGCGTTCATCATTTTAGATGAGGCGCAGAACACCACCGCCGAGCAGATGAAGATGTTTCTGACGCGAATGGGCTTTTCGTCGCGAATCGTAGTTACCGGCGACATAACGCAGATTGACCTGCCGAGGGACAAACGCTCGGGACTGAAGGATGCGGAAATAGTCCTGAAAAACGTGGAGGGCATAGAATTTGTTTATCTGGACGAACGTGACGTGGTGCGCCATCCCTTGGTTCAGCGTATAGTCAAGGCGTACGAGCGCAAGGCCTTAGAGAGGGAGAGAGCCCACAAGCGCAGCAGACAGAATACGGGTGAAAAGCAATGAAAATAAGTTTTTTAAATCAGCAGGAAAAATATAAGATCAGCCACAGCACAAAGGAGCTTATAAAAAAATGTGCGGCGGCGGCGATAGAATATATGCACTTTCGAAGCGATGTGGAAATCAGCGTTATGCTGACCGACAACGAGGGGATACGAACCTTGAACAGCCTTCACCGCGGCATTGACCGTCCCACGGATGTACTGTCCTTCCCCATGTACGAATACGATGAAAACGGCGAAATTATCGAGGATTATGCCGAGTTCAACGAAATGGGCGAGCTGTGTCTCGGGGATATTGTCATATCCGTCGAGCGTGCCTACGAGCAGGCGGAGGAATACGGACACAGCCCCGAGAGAGAAATCGGCTTTCTGACTGTGCACTCCATGCTTCACCTCTTCGGCTATGACCACATGACCCCCGAGGAGGAGAAGGAAATGTTCGGTTACCAGTCTGAGATTTTAAGCAGCATAGGCCTCGAAAGACAGCCGTCAAACGCAAAAACACAACAGGAGGGAAATATATGAAATCCGGCTTTATTGCCATAGTAGGCAGACCCAATGCAGGAAAATCCACCCTGCTCAACAGAATAATAGGCGAAAAGGTGGCTATCGTTTCATCAAAGCCGCAGACGACCCGAACCAAAATCCTCGGCGTGAAATCCGGCGAGGACTATCAGCTTGTCCTCATCGACACCCCGGGAATACACAAGCCCCACAACAAGCTCGGCCGCCGTATGGAAAAGTATATATACACGGCGACTCAGGACATTGACGCACTGCTGTATGTGGTTGACTGCAATATAAAGCCCGAGGAAACGGAGCTTGAGGCAGAGGCGCTCTCCGGGCTTAAGGCATCCGGCGTTCCCGTGATTCTTGCCGTCAATAAGATTGACACCATGCCGCGGCTGAACCTTCTGCCCGTTCTCGATCGGCTTAAGGATTTGTATGACTTTTCGGATATCGTTCCCATCTCCGCCAAGGAGGATGAAAACCTTGACGAGCTCTTTTTAAAGCTGAAGGAATTTCTTCCCGAGGGGCCTAAATTCTTCCCGGACGACACCATAACCGACCAGCCGGAGCGGCAGATAGTATCCGAGTTTATCAGAGAAAAGGCTCTGCGGCTTTTAAATCGCGAAATCCCTCACGGAATTGCGGTTGAAATCGAGAAAATGCAGAAAAAGAAGGACGGAATGTACGAAATTCTCGCTGCCATATACTGCGAAAAGCAAAGCCACAAGGGAATCATTATCGGCAAGGGCGGCGCAAAGCTTAAGCATATAGGAAGCCTTGCCAGGGCGGATATAGAGCGTTTTCTCGGCGCTAAGGTATACCTTGAGCTTTGGGTGAGGGTCAAGGAGGATTGGCGCAACAGAGAAAACTTTATTTCGGATATAGGCTTCGAGTAATCAGATTTTCCTTTATGGGAATTTCTTTACAGTATATATCATGCTTCGTATCGTATACTAATTCCATAACACGATACGGAGGCAAATTTGACATGAAAACTTCCAACGATACAGAGCGGTACTGGAGTGAATTTGAAAAAACCGGCAGTATTGCTTCATATATGAATTATAAATCGGCTATGAGCTGCAGCTCGGCACAGGCACAAGCCGACATGGCTCTGTCCAATGCCGAGGAGACAGGCAGCAAATAGGTGCGGCGGTGACATATCCGACGCTTGAAACAGGACGGTGATGCTATTGGCCATTGTTGATACCGAGGGCATAGTAACAAAAGAAACAAAATACGGAGACTCGTCCAGAATACTGACGGTAATAAGCAGGGAGCTGGGCAAGATATCAATTCTCGCCGGCAGCGTCCGCAGAGGGAAATCCGGTCTGCTGACCGCAACAGCTATGTTCAGCCACAGCCGTTTTACACTGTTCAAGGGCGGCTCCTCCTCTCTTTACAAGCTGAACGAGGGCGAGCTTCTGCACTCCTTCGCCCCGCTCAGGGAATCCCTGGAGGAGATGGCGTTTGCCTCCTATTTCTGCGATGTTACAAACTGCATCATCCAGGAGGAGGCACCCGATCCGCCGCAGACCGACCTGCTTCTCCGCACCCTCTATATGCTGACCCGACCCGATGAAGATTTTGAAAAAATAAAGGCTGTATTTGAATTTCGTTCTCTTACCATTGCCGGCCTGTTCCCGAATCTTCGTCAATGCGGCGGCTGCGGCAGGGTTGACGGTCTGCATTATCTCAGCCCGACCGAGGGCTGCATATACTGCGCAAAATGTGCCGCATCCCACGCCGACACCATACAGATAACGGACAGTATGCTGGCGGCAATATCTTACATCGCTCTGGCGGAGGACAAGAAGGAATTTTCGTTCACAATGCAGCCGACAGCTACAAAATACCTCAGCGAAATCGGCGAGCGGTGTGTCGAGCAGCTTCTCGAAAAAAGCTTTAAAACCCTAAGCTATCTGCGGAGGGTGACCTCTCTCGGATAGCAGTATACCGAATCTATTACATAGGAGAAACATACCTTGCGTGAAAAAGTTATTGAATTTTTAAAAAGCCGCGGTGCGGAACAGGCAGGGGTCTGCCGTGCGGCGGAAAACCCCTTCGGCATGGACTATGCCATATCATATACGGTGCGCCTGTCGGACGCAATAGTGGACGGCATAGACGATGCGCCGACACATACATACTTTCACCACTATCGTACAGTAAACGCATTTATAGATCGTCTGTCACTGGAATGCGGATTTATGCTTGCCAGCCACGGATTCAAATATGTTCCCGTGCCTGCATCGCAGTCTGTCAACGGTATGCAGGGAATATATTCCCATAAGCGAGCTGCGGTTGACGCAGGTCTCGGAACAATAGGCAAAAGCTGTCTGTTTCTGTCAAGCACCTCCGGACCTCGGGTACGTCTCGGCACAATTCTGACCGACTGTAAGTTCGATATTTTGCCGGCTGAGCCGAAAAACCTCTGCGGCGACTGCCGCCGCTGCGCAGCCGCCTGCCCCGCAATGGCAATCACGGGTGCCGTCTGGTCGCCCGATACACCCCGCACGGAAATGCTTGACGCAAAGGCGTGCAGCGACCATATGAAAAGTGCCTTTAAGCATATCGGCAGAGGCGCCGTTTGCGGCATATGTATGCGTGTCTGCCCTTTGGGTACAAACAATAATAACTAAGTAAATCGGCTGACTGCGAAACCCGGTTTCGCAATAAGCTTACAGAACGGAGATTTTTATTATGAACACAAATTCAAAAACACCCTCATTGTCATACACAGAGCAGGTACATCTTGTAAACAGTGCCGATTTAAACGGCAGCAAAAGACTTTTCGGCGGCACGCTCCTGTCATGGATTGACGTGGTCGCCGGCATAACCGCACGCCGTCACACCGGCAAGAATGCCATAACCGCCGCCATAGACAATTTGAACTTTATAAAGCCTGCGCATGCCAATGATGTTATTGTCATATGCGGAAAGGTTACATATACCGGGAACACCTCTCTCGAGGTGTGCGTCAAATCCTACATCGAAAATCCCGACTGCAGCCGTGAGCTTATGAACAAAGCATATGTAGTCATGGTATCTCTCGGCGACGATGACAAGCCCTGCCCGGTGCCGCCCCTGTGCCCGGAAACGGACAGCGAGATCGCCGAATTTGAAATGGGAAAAAAACGGCGTGAGCTACGCAAGCTCCGCCGTTCGGAAAAGTTTTAGGAATTTAAACCTTCTATAATATCAATCACCTTAAACATATCGGAGCAGATATAATCCGCCGTATTCTCTATCTCCTTGTCAGGTTCAAGCATATCAACCATAAAAAATGCCGTCATGCCTGCACTGTGCACGGCACAGATTCCGCTTCTGGAATCCTCTGCTCCGCCGCATTTCTCGGGCGGAACGCCTATTCGGCGCGCCCCCTCCAGAAATATATCCGGATTCGGCTTTCCGTTTTTTATCTCGTCACCGCACACTATCGAAGCAAAACGCTCAAGCAGTCCTGCCTTTTTCAGCATCGGCACAGCGGATTCTCTCGAGGTCGAGGTTGCAACCGCACAGGGAATTTCCATTTTACAGCAATAATCCAAAAGCTCCGGCACTCCCGGCTTTACGGGTATTCCGTCTCTCTCCCAAAGCTTGTGCAGACGCTCCATCATTTCACTCTTGAATTTGTCAAACTCAAAATCATCGCCGTAACACTCCACATACTTTTGTCTTACCTTTTCCCTCGGCAGACCCATACATTCGTAAGGCAGCTCCTTCGGAAGCTCAAGCCCCCACTCCTTTGCGAGTTCAACATATCCCTCTATGTACTGTCTCTCGGTGTCCAGCAGGGTTCCGTCCATATCAAACACCATTCCCTCAATACGCAAAAAAATCACCTCGTATTCATTAATCAACAGCAACAATTATACTTTATTTCTTTTCAAAAGTCAATGTAAATCACCCCAAATTCAGTGACAATTCGTAAATTATGGCATATTTTAAAAGAAATAGACAAATTTATCTTGAATTAATAAAAATAATATGTTACTATATATAAGACTACGATTTAGGAGATGCAGTCATGATTTATAATAATATATTGGAGGCAATGGGAAATACGCCTATAATACGGCTCAACCGCATCGGAAATCCCGATGCCGCCGAAGTTCTTGTCAAATTCGAGGGTCTGAATGTTGGTGGCTCAATCAAAACCAGAACGGCATTCAATATGCTTCTCGAGGCGGAAAAGGCGGGGCTTATAAATAAGGACACCGTCATCGTTGAACCCACGAGCGGAAATCAGGGCATAGGTCTTGCCCTTGTGGGCGCAGTCTGCGGCTACCGTGTAAAGATTGTTATGCCCGACTCGGTCAGTGAGGAACGGAGAAAGCTTGTTCGCCACTACGGTGCGGAGGTCATTCTGATTCATGATGCGGGCAACATCGGCGCCTGCATAGAGGAATGTCTGCAAACCGCCTTGAGGATGGAGAGGGAATGTCCGAACGTTTTTGTGCCGCAGCAATTTAAAAATCCTGCCAACCCTGCCGTACAGAGGGAGCAAACCGCCGCCGAAATTCTGGCTCAGACAGGCTGCGAAATTCATGGCTTTTGCTCCGGGATAGGCACCGGCGGAACCATAACAGGCATCGGAAGGGCATTGAAGGAAAAAAATCCCGATATTGAGATTTGGGCGGCAGAGCCTGAAAATGCAGCTATTTTGTCGGGCGGCTCGATCGGCACTCACTTCCAAATGGGGATAGGCGACGGTATAATCCCCGACATATTGGATCAGAGCATCATTGATCACATATGTATAATCAAAGACGATGAGGCAATAGGAATCTCCAAGCGGCTTGCCGCAGAGGAGGGCATAATGTGCGGAATTTCCAGCGGTACAAATGTTGCCGCCGCCGTCAAGCTTGCCGAAAAGCTCGGCCGCGGCAAGACGGTCGTAACCGTCCTGCCCGACACGGCGGAACGATACTTCTCGACGCCGCTTTTCGACTGAACATTCACACGAGCGGAGGAATTAACTTGAAAACATACAAAAGCCAAGGCGAGGACGAAACGTACGCAATAGGAAAATCCTTTGCGGCAGGGCTGAGCCGCGGAGATATAATTGCTTTGGACGGAGATCTGGGCTGCGGAAAAACCGCCTTCGTCAAGGGCGTTGCCGAATTTTTCGGCTGCTCGGACGAGGTGTCAAGCCCCACCTTTACCCTGGTAAATCAATATGACGGGGATATAACCCTGTATCACTTTGACGTATACCGTCTCGAAAATCCGAGCATTGAGGAATGCGACTGGATGGACGATTATCTTTTCGGTGACGGAATATGCCTTATCGAATGGGCGGACAACATTTCCGCCGTTCTGCCCGACAGCACCGTCCGGGTCCGTATTTCAAAGACGGCTGAGGACGAAAACACGCGTATAATCACCATAGAAAATTCAGAAAGCTGAGGATAATTAAATGAACGTACTCGGAATCGACACCTGCTGCATGGCGGCGACCGCCGCCGTTATCACAGACGACAGACTTGCGGCGCAGGTCGTGCAAAACAACAAAAAAACTCACTCTCAAAAGATAATGCCCATGATTGACTTCATGCTCCGTGAGGCGGAAATGACAGTCGGCGACATCGACTGCTTCGCCGCAGCGGCAGGTCCCGGCTCCTTTACCGGTGTCAGAATAGGAATCGCCACAATCAAGGCACTGGCTCATGCCGCAGGCAAGCCCTGCGCCGCCGTTTCAACCCTGCACGCACTGGCATACAATGTTGCCGATTTCGGCGGCATAATCTGCCCCATACTTGACGCAAGGCGCGGACAGGTGTACAACGCTCTGTTCAAGGGCGGAAGCCTTGAACGAATCACCGATGACCGTGCCCTGTCCGCCGAGGAGCTATGCGACGAGCTTGAACAGATGGACGAGAGCGTAATTTTTGTGGGTGACGGACTTCCCGTATTTGCTGAAATGATAAATAAGCGTCTCGGACGGCGTGCCGTATTCGCACGGCGCAGTCAGCGTATGAATCTTGCCGCCTCGGTTGCGGAAATCGGCTATGATATGCTTCTCCTCGGTGACGTATGCGGCTACAGCGAGCTGAAGCCTCGATACCTCCGCCTGTCTCAGGCGGAGCGTGAAAAGGCAGAGCGTCAAAATTCAAAAGAAGGCGGAGAAAATGCAAAATGAAATATAAGTATTCAAAAAAATATAAATATTCGATTAATTATAAATATTCGATAAAGAAAAAATTTATACTCCTGCTTACTGCGGTTGTTCTCGCTTTTTCTGCGGCTGCTCCGGTATTCGCAGTTGAGGACGCAACCCCCTCCGCACAGGGGACGGAAAAGAAGGACGAAAAGCCCTCCAACCCCGAACGCAAAGCCGGTGAGAAGCCGCTCCTCGGCAGCGGCGAGACAGGAATTTTGATTGATGCGGCTTCAGGGCGTGTCCTGTTTGAATCGGAAAGTCAAAAGCGTATGTACCCGGCCTCAACCACAAAAATAATGACAGCACTTCTTGCCTTTGAGGCAATAGAGCGCGGCGAGCTGACTCTTGACACTCAGGTACAGGTTACCGCCGAAATGCTTAAGGGCTCCGATCCCGACGGCAGCAATATTGCTCTTAAGGAGGGCGAGGTAATGAGCATGGACAACCTGCTCAAGGGTCTTATGGTTGCATCGGGCAATGATGCCGCCTGTGCCATTGCCGAACAGGTCGGCAAAAGCATTCCGACATTTGTGGATATGATGAACAGCCGCGCAGCGGAGCTTGGCTGCTCCGACACGCATTTTGTCAACCCGAACGGCCTGCACGATGACAATCACTACACCACTGCGGCTGATATGGCCAAAATCGCCAAAGCCGCCATGTCTCTCGAAAAATTCAGGAAGATTGCGGATATTGCACATCTCAAAATTCCGCCCACAAACATGACCGAGAAGGAACGCTATTACATTAACACAAACGGTCTGCTTTCGACCATGCGCTACACCACATATTATTATAAGTACGCAACGGGTATAAAGACCGGGCATACAAGCAAGGCAGGAAACTGTCTTGTTGCCTCCGCCTCCCGTGACGGGATTGATCTTATCGGTGTTATCTTCGGCGGTGCCGGAGTTGCCGACTCTCATAAGGATAACATAGAAATGTTTGACTGGGGCTTTGAAACCTACACCTATATCCGCGCTCTTCAAAAGGGTGATCTCCCCTGTGAAATACGGGTAAAGCTCGGAAAATCCACTGATTCTCTGACCCTGAGCGTTGCCGAATCGGTGAACGTAATCGTTCCCAACGGCACTGCCGCCGAAAATCTTGAAATACGGCCGAGGATTCCCGATTCTGTATCTGCTCCTGTTTCGGCCGGTGATGAAATAGGCACTGTTTCGGTTTTTCTCAACGGTGACGAGCTTGGAAGCGGAACCCTCATTGCATCACGCGATGTCGAACGCAGCTTCTTTTGGCCTGTTATGGCTGCGGCGGATACTCTTTGGAGCAATGCTGTAACAAAGACAATAATCATTGTAATCCTTATCGGGATAGCCGCTTTTATACTGCTTTTCATCAGAGGCCTGTATGTAAATCTAAAGCGCGCCAAGCACAGAAGACGCAGAAGATAATCGTAATTTACGGTTTTAATGACACGGCTTTTAAATAAAAGCCTTCAAAAAAGCCTTCAATAATAAAATTTTTCTTGAAAAAAAACGTACGCTGTGTTATAATGCATAGGAAGATAGGCTCCGGTTCCGCAGGTTTACTTTAAATCGGAGCCAAAAACAGAACCAAACGGCTCGGAATTGCCGTAATATTCGGTCTATGCCCGAATTCACTAAATCACGAAACTTTGAAAGGAAAATACGCTATGGAAGAAGCACCGCAAAAGGTAAAGACCGCATTTTGGCGGAAACTGCTTGCCGGCATAGGTATATTTTTTATTGGTGTCGGCGTATTTTTGGCCGCCTTCGGATTTTCTTTCCGAATGATTATGCTGCCGAAGGAAAGCCTGACGCCGAAAAATGATGTCGAGGCCGAAATCATAAGGCTTAACACTCAAATAAACCAGCTTGAAACCGAGAACCAAAAGCTCAAACAGGAGAACGAAATTTTAAAGGACGGCTCGTCCTCCTCTAAATCCGGCACCTCCGCCGGCGGTAGCTCGTCATCAAGCTCCGTACGCTCGTCAGGCTCGTCAGGCTCGTCAGGCTCATCAAGCTCATCGAGTTCATCAGGTTCATCGGGTTCATCGGGTTCATCAGGTTCATCGGGTTCATCAGGTTCATCGGGTTCATCGGGTTCATCGAGTTCGTCGGGTTCATCGGGTTCTACACGCTCATCCGGCTCTAATTCGAGCGCAGACGAGGACTGAAACACGGCTGCGCCGACTTTGCCCGTACACGGGCAGCCGAAAGTTATACATCAAATCGGGCAGAAAGGCTACGGTAGTATAAAATGAAACCAAAATACAAACGTATAATGCTTAAAATCAGCGGAGAGGCTCTCGCAGGGGAAAACGGCTTCGGTCTAAATCAGCCGACCATAAACTCCATCGCATCTAAAATTAAGGAATGTTATGACATGGGCGTTGAAATCGCCATTGTGATCGGCGGCGGAAACTTCTGGCGCGGACGCAGCGGCGAGGGAATGGACAGAACACGCGCGGACCACATGGGGATGCTTGCAACCGTCATTAATTCTCTGGCAATGTGCGACGCCCTCGAACACTTAGGCGTTGAATGCCGTGTTCAGACCGCTATCGAAATGCGTCAGATTGCGGAGCCGTATATAAGGCTCAAGGCTGCTTCACACTTGAAAAAGGGCAGAGTTGTCATCTTTGCCTGCGGCTCGGGGAATCCGTTTTTCTCCACCGATACGGCGGCGGCTTTACGTGCCGCAGAGATTGATGCGGAGGTTATTCTGCTTGCCAAGAACGTAGACGGCGTATACGACAGCGACCCGAACAAAAACCCGGATGCAAAGAAGTTCGACAGACTTTCGTTTATCGAGGTCTTAAACCGAGGCTTAGGTGTTATGGATTCCACCGCCACATCGCTTTGCATGGATAACGACATACCCATTCTCGTTTTCGGTCTTGACGATCCCGAAAACATTACTCGTGTTGTTGCCGGCGAGAACATCGGAACCGTTGTTTCCAAATAACCGTTGTTTTTAAATAGTTATTTAAAAATAAACATATAAATTTCAAGATACGAAAAACCGTCTCCGCACGCCCACAGGCGGAGGGGGACATATAAATTCCGTGGGAGGAAAGGTTAGGTCACACCTTATGAAGAATACAGAAAACAAAATGAACAAGGCAATCGCCGTACTGGAAAACGATTACGCATCAATACGCGCAGGCCGTGCAAATCCTGCCATACTTGACAAAATCTCGGTTGAATACTACGGTGCTCAGACACCTTTGGCTCAGGTCGGCACAATCTCTGTCCCCGAGGCAAGAACTATTCTCATTCAGCCCTGGGACGCAAGCATTTTAAAGGACATAGAAAAGGCAATTTTAGCCTCGGATATAGGCATTAACCCGAACAATGACGGAAAGGTTATTCGCCTTAACTTTCCGCCGCTTACGGAGGAGCGCAGAAAAGAGCTCAAGAAGAGCGTTTCCAAGCGTGGCGAGGAGGCGAAGGTTGCTATCAGAAACATTCGCCGCGACGCTATGGACGAATTTAAAAAGCAAAAGAAGAACAATGAAATCACCGAGGATGATTTAAAGGATCTCGAGGAGAGCGTTCAGAAGCTGACCGACAAGTTTGTCAAGAAGGTTGACGAGCTTACCTCTGCCAAGGAAAAGGAGATTATGGAGGTTTAACCTCTCCGCATTAAAAAACCCGGCATAATTTTATGCCGTTCGGGATGGGAAAACGATATGATATTTAAACGCAGAAGCTTTGCGCGCGGCGCAGGAAGGCTTGATATGTCAAACATTCCGAAGCATATCGGGATAATAATGGACGGAAACGGCAGATGGGCATCGCGCCGCGGTCTGCCGAGAAGTGCCGGTCATCGGAGGGGTGCACAGACGCTTGAAAAAATTGTCGAATACTGTGCAAGCTTAGGTGTCGAGGTCGTTACCGCTTACGCTTTTTCAACAGAAAACTGGTCGCGCCCTAAGGATGAGGTTGATGCAATCATGAAGCTGCTTTACGACTACCTGTCCGATGCAGAGCGACGTTTTCGGGACAATAATACCCGATTTACCGTCAGCGGCGACGTGAGCAAATTCAGTCCGAAGCTCCGTACGGCAATAGAGAATACGGTGGATATCACTAAGGATGGCAAGTCGATAACCTTAAACCTCGCCTTAAACTACGGCGGACGTGATGAAATTGTTCGTGCCGCCCGAAGCCTTGCGCAGGACGCAGCTCAGGGGAGACTTGCCCCCGACAGCCTTGACGAAAATATGTTTGCCTCAAGGCTTGACACCGCATCACTTCCTGAGGTAGACTTAATTATTCGCCCGAGCGGCGAACAGCGGTTATCC
Organism: uncultured Ruminococcus sp.; assembly: GCA_902766745.1. Classification (GTDB taxonomy): domain Bacteria; phylum Bacillota; class Clostridia; order Monoglobales; family Monoglobaceae; genus UMGS1820. Next base: position 142,952 of record CACXES010000141.1, on the reverse strand, counting down.
AACTTCCTGCTGTGGCAGGCAGCCTACGCAGAATTTTGGTACAGCGATATATGCTGGCCTGATTTCACCGAGAATGATATGAAATCCGCAATTCTTGCCTATCAATCGAGAAACCGCCGATTCGGCGGAGTATAATCAACGGCGGCGCCGAAATTCAGATTTTCCGAAAGGATTTATTACAATGGACGCTTCACTTAAAACCAGAACCATTACAGCAATATGCTGCATACCTGCACTGGTACTTGCACTGCTTGCACCCGTATCGGTTATTACTGCCGTGGTGCTTATTTTCTCTATGATCGGGCTTTACGAATATTTTAGGGCAACGGAGCTTTTAAAGCACCCAAACCTATGTATCATCGGTGCGGTCGGAGCTGTTATTGTGGTTTTGTGCTCCGGGTTTTCGACTTCGGTATCTCTGCTGCTGCTGTTTTTGTATATTATGCTGCTTCTTTCAGGAATGATATTCAACAAAAATGAGGCAGACCTTGTCCATGTTGCAATGATTCTGTTCGGACTGATTTACATTCCGTATTTTATGTCCAACATTATACTTGTGCGAACCCTCGAAAACGGCAAAATATTTATATGGCTGATTTTTCTCGGAGCATTTTTGTCGGATACCTTTGCGTACTTTGCCGGGAACGCATTCGGAGCGCATAAGCTTTGCCCGGCAATCAGTCCCCACAAGACCATCGAGGGTGCAATAGGCGGCATTATCGGCTGCGGCATCACCTTTGTTGTCTTTGGTATTGTTATGAATATATTTCTCGAGGATACAAGCTTCAACCTTTGGCTTATGTTTCCCCTTGGTGCCCTGACCTCGGTGGTATCACAGATAGGCGATCTCACCGCCTCCTCTATCAAGCGTCAGTACAACATAAAGGACTTTGGACGGATTCTGCCGGGACACGGCGGCATACTTGACAGAATCGACAGTATTCTGACCGTTGCACCGTTTTTGTATATAGTGTTGAGTAATATAAACATTATGATATAATTAATTATATTAAATTAAATTGATTTTTACCGACTGCCGTCCCGGCGGTCGGTTTTCTGTTACAACGTCGGAACGGTTGACTTTTTTTAAAAAATGGTATATAATTACTTTAATTTACGAGAGTTTTATCACGGAGGTAAGCTATGATAGGAATAATAGGTGCAATGACGATTGAGGTTGACGAGCTGAAGTCAAGAATGACCGATAAAACCGCCAAAACCATTGCCGACATGGAATTTGTCAGCGGTCTGCTCTGCGGCACCGAGACGGTTGTCACCGTCTGCGGCGAGGGCAAGGTGAACGCCGCCATGTGCGCACAGGCAATGATACTGGAGTACAAGCCCGACATTATTGTAAATACAGGGGTCGGCGGCGGCCTGGCTGAAGGGCTTAAAATCGGCGATATTGTCGTTGCGGACGCTGTCGTTGAACACGACATGGATATGTCGCCTCTGGGCTTTGAAAAAGGCTACATCTGCGGCATTGACGCAATAGAAATGAAATGCGATAAAAAAATTTCCGAGCTTCTGCGCAGATGCGTTGCCGCCTGCAATATCCCATATCAAAGCGGCATCGTAGCCACAGGCGACCAGTTTATAAGCTCCGACGAGAAAAAACAATGGCTGCGTGAGACGTTCTCCGCCTCTGTATGCGAGATGGAGGGCGGAGCAATAGGCCACGTCTGTCAAAGAAACAATGTTCCGTTTGGGGTGCTGAGAGCAATCTCCGACGGCGGAGACGATGATGCAAAAATGTCGTTTCCCGAATTTGCGGCTCTTGCCGCGGCAAACTCAGTTAAGGTTATGACCGCCTTTGCGGAAAATTTTGAAAAAGGTGATAAAATTGGAGAATAACGAATATACGGTTGGCGACCTGATACGGAGGATCTTCCCGTATTTTAAGCCCTATAAGCGGACGCTGATATTTGACCTATTCTGTGCGGCACTTACGACAGTTTGCGAAATTGCGCTGCCTATGATAATCCGACAGATCACAAATACCGCTGTCTCTGACTTGGCACAGCTTACGGTTAAAACGGTGTTCGGCCTTGCCTCTTTGTACTTTGTGCTCAGAATAATCGACAGCTTTGCGAATTATTATATGGCGAACTGCGGTCACGTTATGGGCGCAAAGATAGAAACGGATATGCGCAGACACGCATACGCACATCTGCAAAAGCTTTCAAACTCGTATTACAACAACACAAAGGTCGGACAGATAATGGGCAGAATAACCAACGACCTGTTTGATATAACCGAGTTCTCGCACCACTGCCCCGAGGAATTTTTCATCGCATCTATAAAGATTGTTGTATCCTTCATCATACTGGCAGGGATAAACCTTTGGCTAACCCTGATGATGTTTATCTTCGTGCCGATAATGACAGTCGTATGCCGAATTTTAAACCGCAAAATGCGGAGCGCCTTTGCGGCTCAGCGCTATCAGATAGGCGAGCTTAACGCAAATATCGAGGACAGCCTTCTCGGTCAAAAGGTGGTTAAGGCTTTCACCAACGAGGAAATGGAAACCGCTAAGTTCGAGGTCGGAAATCAGAAGTTTTTGGGAATAAAGAAGTATTCCTACAAGCTGATGGGGCTATTTCAGACCTCGACCAGAGTCTTTGACGGTCTTATGTACATGACGGTAATACTCGGCGGCGGCCTTTTTCTGATCAACGGTCAGATTCTGCCCGGGGATATGGTTGCATATGTAATGTACGTTTCCACGCTGATTGCCACCATACGCAAGATAATCGAATTTGCCGAGCAGTTCCAGCGCGGCATGACCGGAATCGAGAGGTTTTTGCAGATTATGGACGCAGACATCGAGATATTTGACGAACCCGACGCAACGGATATAATAAACCCAAAGGGCGATATTGAATTTAAAAATGTCAGCTTTGAATATCCCGACGACCATAACAGGGTATTTAAAAATCTCAATCTAAAAATCAACGCCGGCGAAAAGGTTGCAATCGTAGGCCCCTCCGGCGGCGGAAAAACCACGCTCTGTAATCTCATACCGAGATTTTATGATATTACCGGCGGCGAGATCACTCTCGACGGCAGGGATATAAAAAGTATAACCTTAAAGAGCCTGCGCCAAAATATAGGCATGGTTCAGCAGGAGGTATATCTGTTTTCGGGGACAATAAGGGATAATATCCTGTACGGCCGGCCGGATGCCTCCGACGAGGAGATAATATCCGCCGCAAAGCGTGCCGGTGCCCACGAGTTTATATGCGAGCTGAAGGACGGCTATGACACCTATGTCGGCGAGAGAGGCGTAAAGCTTTCGGGCGGTCAGAAGCAGAGGATTTCAATCGCACGGGTATTCTTAAAGAATCCGAAGATAATTATCCTTGACGAAGCAACCTCCGCCCTGGACAACGAGAGCGAATATGCCGTTGCTAAATCCTTGAATGAGCTTGCAAAGGGGCGGACAACCCTCACCATTGCTCACAGGCTGTCGAGTATCAGAAACTCCGACAGAATACTCGTTCTGACCAACGACGGTATTGTCGAGGAAGGAAACCACGACTCACTCATGGAACAGAACGGCATATATCACCGCTTCTACACCATGGCAAGCGAAATGAAATGATATGCAAAATACGGTAATATGCAATAATAACTTAAGTAATACGCAATAATAATGGATAGGATGTGAAGTGCGTATATGACGATTTATAATTTCTTATCATCGATACTCAGCTACGTTTTTACTTTTATAATATACCTGTTTATCTTTTCGGTCATACGGCTTATATATCTTGACGTAAAAAAGATGAGCAGATTTGAAAAGAACAACACAGATGATGTGGCATGTGCAAGCCTTAAGCCCGTAAAGTCAAGGGTGGACATATCATCACCCTTAAAGAGCCGTTACGCAATCTACGGCTACGCCGAAATAGGCAGGGCAAGCAGCTGTGACATACAGCTCCACGAGGATTTTATCTCCGCAAAGCATGCCCGTATCTGGTTTGACAGCGGAGAATGGTATCTTGAGGATTTGGGCAGCCGAAACGGCACCGCCGTAAACGGTCAGCGCATACGCGAGGTCGTTATCCTCGACCCTGAGGACGAAATTTCCTTCGGCGGTCTGAATTTTGTGTTTGAGCTGTAATATAAATTTGCTTAATTTTTTTGAGGTGACTTCTATATGTCAAATATAAGCGGAGCCGGTCGAGGCCGCCCGGTTGTTTTATTGGTTCTGATGAACCTGCTGGGCTTTGGGCTTCTGTACTTTGCAAACGGCTTTAATATTAATATAATATGGGTGGGTCTCGGACTTCTGGGGCTTTTTGTGATAATGTACGCCGTACTTACCCTGTGCAAGATGGGGGACAAGTTTATTGTACCCATGGCGTGTATGCTGATTACCATGGGCGTCATTCTGCTTTGCAGAATTGATATAGAAAAATACGGTATAAAACAGATTGCATGGGTGGCACTGGGCGGTGCGGCATTCTTTGTGGCATACGCCGTGTACTATAACTTTAAGTATTGGCACAAGCTTTGGATTTTGTACTTTTTGGGCGGTGCGGCCCTCTTTATCGCAACCCTGCTATTCGGAAAAACGGTAAACGGGTCAAAAAACTGGCTGCAAATCGGAGGCTTTGCATTTCAGCCCTCCGAGATCACAAAAATCCTGTTTATAATGTTCCTGTCCTGTCACTTTTCGGGCTGCCGTACCGAACCGCTTTTGGGACTTAAGCCGAGGTATGTGACATGGCTCGGAACATATGTATTTATCGGATTTCTTGTGCTGCAGCGCGACTGGGGCACAATGCTTGTACTGTTTTCGATATACATTTTTATGCTCTACGTCTACGAAAAGAGCCGCGGCTTTTTGCTTATGAACATAGGTGCGGCGTCAGTCATTGCAATTTTGGGCTACCATTTTCTGCATCATATTCAGGTCAGAGTAAGCACATGGCTCGACCCGTGGTCGGATATATCCAACAAGGGCTATCAGATAACGCAGTCACTCTTTGCCATTGCATCGGGCGGCTACTTCGGAAGAGGCATCGGAAACGGCTCACCCGGCTATATCCCCGAGGTTCACTCCGACTTTATCTTTTCTGCCGTATGCGAGGAAATGGGCGTCTTCGGCGGCGCGGCAATAATAATCCTCTTCTTCCTTATTGCCTACCGCTGCTTTAAGATTTCCATACAGACAACAGATGCATACGACAAGGCGCTCAGCTTCGGCCTCACTGTTATGTTTGCAATGCAGACCTTTATCATTGTGGGCGGCGTAACGAAAATGATTCCTCTGACAGGTATCACTCTGCCGTTTGTAAGCTACGGCGGCACCTCAATCGTCGTCAGCTTTGCATCCCTCGGAATCATACAGGCAATTTCGGCAAAATCAGAGCGCGGCAAAAACCTTGAGGGCGATGCATCGAACCAACCGCAGGAGGATCAGCAATGAAAAACAACAGAAAAATAATTCATGTGCTTGTGCTGGTCTCATTTATGTTTCTGGCACTGGTCAGCTATCTCTTGTACTTTAATATGTTTGAGGCCGGCAAGGTCGTAAATAATCCCTATAACCAAAGACAGTGGGAGGACGAGAGATATGTAAAGCGCGGCAGCATTTACGACTGCGACGGCGAGCTTCTTGCCGAGACCGTTGCCGACGGGGACAAGCGTATACGCAGGTACCCAAAGGGCCATTTATACAGCCATGTAATAGGCTACTATTCACGGGTGTACGGTAAAACTCAGCTTGAGATGCAGTACGAAAAGGAGCTTATGGGACACGGAGACATTACGCTGAGCTTTAACGAGCTTCGCTCCGGCTATGACTTAAACCTGACCATAGATAACGACCTTCAAAGCTATGCATACGACAAGCTGAACGGCAGGCGCGGCGCAGTTGTGGCACTTGAGCCGTCAACCGGCAAGGTCCTCGCCATGGTCAGCGTTCCCGACTTTGACCCGTCGGCAGAATCTTTGGAGCAGAACTGGAAGTATATAGTCGAACGCGAGGATTCACCTCTGCTTGCCCGTGCGACCGGCGGCCTGTATCCGCCCGGCTCCACCTACAAGATAGCAACAACAGCCGCAGCCTATAACGGCGGCTATACTCAAAAGACCTTTAACGACACCGGCACCTTTAAGGCCGGCGGTATAAAGGTCGAAAATTACGGCGGTGAAAGCTACGGCGAAATCGGACTTAAAAAAGCCTTTGAGGTGTCAAGCAACTTTGCCTTCTGCACCCTCGGCTATGAGCTTGGCGCCGAAAACGTCAAAAACACCGCTGAAAGCTTTGGCGTGAACAAGGACATCACCACCGATATTCCCGTTGCCAAAAGCCGCATAGAATACAAAAAAATGACCGGCGAGGATGCTGCTCTCGTTTCGATAGGTCAGGGTCAGCTTTTAATGACGCCTCTGCACGTTGCAATGATGGGTGCAGCCGTGGCAAATCACGGCGTAATGATGAAGCCGTATCTGGTAGGCAGCGTTACCACATCCTCGGGTATGACCCTAAGCACCACCAAGCCTGTCGAAATGTATCAGGCAATCAGCCCCGACTGTGCCGCATACCTAAACGAGCTGATGGTCGGCACTGTCAAGGAGGGAACGGGCAAAAATGCTGCCATATCCGGCATAACCGTTGCCGGCAAAACCGGAACCGCCGAGAACGAAACCTCTAAGGATCACGCATGGTTTGTGGGCTACGCCCCTGCCGAAAATCCGAAAATTGCCGTTGCCGTGCTTCTTGAATACGACGGCGGCTCCGGCGGAAAATCCGCCGCACCTATCGCACGCGATGTAATAAAAAAATACTTGAGCAAATAAGGCGATTCACACTTCAAATTGTCGCATTATTCAAACAGAGGGAAGCCCGACCGGACCTCCCTCTGTTATTTTTACGCTTTAATATTTCTCTCTTGCGACATATTTTTTTATCAAATTTACCGGATGATATGACTCCTTTGCCCGTCTCATTCCGGGGATTCCCATATCCTCCTCGCGGTTTACAAATTCAAAATCCTGCCACTCATGCTCCAAAAACTGCTGATTCATGGCGGAAAATGCACCCTCGAAAGCATTATCTGCGTGTTCAAGATGAATCAAAACCATATTTTTATCCAACGCCTCTCCAAAGGAAAATGCAACGAGCCTGCCGCCAACTCGCAGACCTCCGCCGGTTACTCCGAGGGCATCTATGTTTTTCAAAAGCTCATCTATCGCCTCATACTCATCATCGAGTCCTTCAGACTCGACCTCCTTGTTGCTTCGCCAGCTTTTGAATAACTCCAGACACTCATCGGCATTCTCCTTGCCGAGTGAACAGTATTCAAAATCGGGATAAAGCTTTTTAAATCTGTTTACATGATTCTTCTTTCCGTGATATCTCTTTCCCGAAAGCTTAACCAAGTCCTCCACCCGGTATACATAGTCGAATGCGTCCCTCTCCTCCGCTATTTCAAACATATCGGGGAAGCACTCGTTCAACCTCTCGACGGCTCTCTCACCCGAGAACCGAAGTATCGGCCGTTCCCCTCGAGAGTGAAATCCGTCAATTATCTCCGTTACTGCCGACCTTATATCCCTCTCGTTTCCGTTTTCGTCAATAAAACCGATGGGAAACGAAAAGCACCGAGGCTCTCCGTCGGAATATACAGCCGTCGTACAAAGCATATCGTCAGTAATGGCGTATTTCATATCGTACGACTTACGCCACATAAATATATTGGTAAACGAAAGCTCTGCCGCACCGTTATGCCGCAGTCTTAAATAACGGTTCAGCAAATCCTTTTTATCTATAGTGATATCATGCAACTCAATCATAAATAACTCCGTTTCGCCGCCTTAAGGCGTATTTTCTGCAAGCTATTTTATAAACTTGCGCACTCGGAATGAAACTCCGCAGTCCTCCGCAATTTTACGGCAGTTTTCAATCTCATCCTTCGGCAGGATATCCACGACCGAAAAAACTACCTCCGGGACATACCTCTTCGCCAGCCGAGCAAAATTTTGCAGCTCCCCATACGCTGTCTCTCCGAACTGACTTTTGCAGAGCCTTTGATACTTTTCCGCACTGTCAGTGTTCAGGCTTATCGACACACAGTCGAATATACCTTCAAGCTCCGGCGTTATATCCCTTTTATTTATCAGATTCGCCTGTCCGTTTGTATTAACTCTGATTTTAAGTGTCGGGTTGTTCTCACGAAGCCAGTGCGCCACCTCCAGCACAACATCTGTCCTCATCATAGGCTCGCCGTAGCCGCAGAAAACCACCGCTTCATATTTCGACAGATCCCTCTTATCAAAATCGGCTTTTATCTCCTCCACACTCGGCTCACGCTCAAGCCACAGATCGTCCTTCCCGTTTACACCGTTATGCTCGTTTCTGACACAAAAGCTGCAGTCATTGCTACAGCGGTTGGTCACATTCACATAAAGCGAATTCCCAAGCTCATAGGTTATAGTCATATTTTCACCCCATTTATATTTCTTTCTTCAATTTCCATGATTTTAGAAACACGGCGCTCATGTCTGCCTCCGGCAAATTCCTCCCCGAGATATGCCTTGACAATTTCCAATCCCAAATCCTGACCGGTAATCCGCTCTCCCAGACATATTATCTGTGCATTATTATGCTGTCTTGCCATTCTTGCGCTGTAAGTGTCCGTAACGTGCGCCGCACGTATACCTGCAACCTTGTTGGCGGCAATGCTCATTCCTATCCCCGTTCCGCAAATCAATATTCCGCGGTCAAAGTCCTCATTGCGAACCGCCGTCGAAACCTTTTCCGCTATATCCGGATAGTCGGCAGGCGTTTCGGCATCGGTCCCGAAATCAGTATATTCAATACCGCTCTCGCCCAAATACGCTTTTATATACTCTTTAAGGTTCACTCCGCCGTGGTCACAGCCTATTGCAATTTTCATTTCATCTTCTCCCTTTGGTTATCATTTTGTTTAAACCGGAACCCGCCGCATAAGAGGTGGGCGACACCTGCGCACAGGCTATGTTTTGTCCGATTTTAAGCGTCTATATATAAATATACCAAACATCTGACAAAAAATCAATCAAAACAAAAACAAAAATTTTCTAATATTGCAGTTGTATTTGGACAAGTTTAATAGTATAATATCATTATATGCAGATTTATAAAATATGTATCATCTATATTTACGGAGGTATGTAACATGGATTATAAAAAAGAATATGAAAGATGGCTGAAAAATGCCGATGCCGAAACCGTGGCTGAGCTTGAAGCAATCCGCGGCGACGAAAAGGAAATTGAGGAGAGGTTTTATAAAAACCTGGAGTTCGGAACCGCCGGACTTCGAGGCATTATCGGCGCAGGCTCAAACCGTATGAACAGCTACGTTGTCGGTCAGGCAACTCAGGGACTTGCGAACCAGCTTAAAAAGACCAATCCCGAGGGTGCGGAGCTGAGCGTTGCAATCGCCTACGACAGCCGTATAAAATCCGATGAATTTGCCCGTGTTGCGGCCGCAATCCTTGCCGCAAACGGAATCAAGGTATACCTGTTTGACGAATTAAAGCCTGTGCCTGAGCTGTCATTCACCATCGCATACAAGAAGACGACAGCAGGAATAGTAATCACCGCCAGTCATAACCCCGCAAAGTACAACGGCTACAAGGTATACGGCGCGGACGGTGCCCAGCTCAACCCCGAGCTTGCCGCAATCGTCCTTGAGGAAATTGAAAAAACCGATATGTTCAGCGGTGTTAAGACCTGTGACTATGACGAGGCGGTTGCCGACGGCAGGATAGAGCTGATCGGTGACGAGGTGGAGAACGCATATCTCGACTGCGTTGCGGCGCAGAGCATAAACCCGGAGCTTATCCGCAAAGCCGGAAACACCCTGACCTTTGTTTACACCCCCTTCCACGGCTCGGGTAACAAGCCCGTCCGCAAGATTTTGAAGCGTATGGGCTTTGACAACGTTGTTGTCGTAAAGGAGCAGGAGCTTCCCGACGGCAGATTTCCGACGGTTAAGTCCCCAAACCCCGAAAACAAGGAGGGCTTTACCCTTGCCATTGAATACGCAAAGAAGTGCGGCGCCGACCTCATTATCGGCACTGACCCGGACGCAGACCGTGTCGGCATAATTGTAAAGAGCAAGGACGGCGAATACAACACCTATACCGGCAACCAGGTAGGTGCAATGCTGACCGAGTACATTCTCTCGAGCCTCAGCGAGCGCGGCGAGCTGCCAAAGGACGCATATGTGGTAAAGACTATCGTTACCACCAACCTTGCATCGGCAATATGCGATTCCTACGGTGTTGAAATGAAGGAAGTTCTGACCGGCTTCAAATTTATCGGCGAGAAGATCAAGGAATCCGAGGAAACCGGCCGCGGCACATATATTTTAGGCTTCGAGGAGAGCTACGGATACTTAAAGGGTACCTATGCCCGCGACAAGGACGCTGTTGTGGCAACCATGCTCATTGCAGAAATGACCCTTTGGTGCAGGGAGCACGGCAGCTCTCTTGCTGAATTCATGGACAGTATCTATGAAAAGTACGGCTATTATAACGAGTATGTTGAGTCCGTTGTCATGGAGGGCAAGGACGGCAGTGCGAAGATTTCGGGAATTATGGAAAAGCTTCGCACCTGCGCCCCTGCGGAAATTGGCGGTAAAAAGGTTCTTGCCGTACGTGACTATCAGACCTCGGTGCGTACAGAAACCGCCGACGGAAAAACGGATGAAATTCTGCTTCCTAAGTCCAACGTTTTATACTTTGAGTTAGCCGACGGCAATAACTTTATTGTACGTCCCTCCGGCACAGAGCCGAAGATAAAGCTGTATTGCCTGCTGAGAGGCGACACCAAGGCAGATGCCGATGCTCTTCTTTCAAAGGTAAAAGAGGATATATCCGAAATAGTAAAATAGGATAAGGACGGAAGAATAAAATGCTGTTTGATACACACGCTCATTTTGATGACGAAAGATTTGACGCCGACCGAGATGCAATGCTTGAGCAGATGAAGGACTTCGGCGTAACGAATATAACAAACATCGCCTCAAGCATGGCAAGCTCACGCCGAAGTGTTGAACTTGCCGAGAAATACGATTTTGTCTACGCCTCCGTCGGGGTTCACCCGTCGGAGACCGAGAATCTCACCGAGACGGATATGGAGGAGCTGCGCCGCCTGGCGCAGCACCCAAAGGTGCGGGCAATCGGCGAGATCGGACTGGATTATCACTATCCCGACGATGTTGCGCCGGACATACAAAAAAAGTGGTTTATCCGTCAGCTTGACCTGGCGCAGGAGCTGAATATGCCGGTCATAATCCATGACCGCGATTCCAAGGGTGACTCTCTCGAAATATTAAAGAAAATGAAAATCTCCAACGGTGTGGTTCACTGCTTTTCAGGCAGTGCGGAAACCGCACGGGAGATTATAAAGCTCGGAATGATGATCTCGTTTACCGGCGTTCTGACCTTTAAGAACGCCCGGCGTGCCATTGAGGCATGCGCTGCCGTCCCTACAGATCGGCTTATGATAGAGACCGACTGTCCCTATATGGCACCCGAGCCGCACAGAGGTGAGCGCAACCACAGCGGCTATGTGCGTTATGTCGCCGAGAAAATGGCCGAAATCAAGGGCATAAGCTACGAGGAAATGGTTGATATCACCGACAGGAACGCAAAGCGATTTTTCGGGATTTAAGCCCGTTAAATAACAATACCGTAAAATTAATCGGTTTTGGGACAAAATAAAAATACTCATGCCGTACCCCGTAAATTGACAATTACGGAGGTACGGCTTTTTTCTGCAATTTACAAGAGTTTCCTGATGCATAAATACGATACATATAAAAAGAGCCGCAAACAAGCATTTTTAAATACTTATTTGCGGCTCTTTTAAGCTCAACTTAATATATAATTCTTCTGCCGCCGGCAAATCTGGAAGAATAGTAGCTTCCGTCAATGCTGGTATACTTTACAACATCACCGGTATGGGGTGCATGGATCATCATACCGTTGCCCACATACATTCCGATATGGCTGATATAGCTGCCTCCCGGGCTGCTGTAGAAGCCTACAAGGTCACCGGGCATAAGCTGTTCTCTCGAAACGGCAATACCGTTTTTCATCTGATCCTCCGCAACACGGTTGATTTTATATCCAAGCTGTGCGTAAACATACTGCATCAAGCCGCTGCAGTCAAAGCCGGCAGGGCTTGTGCCGCCCCAAACATAAGGAACACCGAGGAACGTTGCCGCAAGGTCTACCGCAGCCTGTCCGCCCGAGGAAAAAATGTCAGGCATCTCGCCTTCAAATACCTTTATGTATTCCGATGAAACATATCCCATTCGCCCGTCATTGTTGTATGCAACACATACCCACTCGGGCTCAATCCAGTTAACTCTGACATATGTGTATTTCGAAAGCGTGGCAATAACCGCCGAATCCAGATCCGAATACTCTCTTACATTTAACGATTCTGCATCAACTATACCGTACAGCTGTCCGTAGTCCATCGGCTCTTCCGTTGCCGATACGCTCACAACCGTAAGGCTCACTGCCATTACCGCCGCACAGGCAGCAGCAAGAGCTCTCCTAAATTTCTTAACAAAATAATTCAAAATAAAGACCTCCAAAGTTTATAGGATTATATTTTTCCGAATACCCCCTCTTTCATAAGAAGATTTTTCAGGATACACAACTCCCTCAACAAATGAATTGTACATATTATACACCATTTTTGAGAAAAAGTCAACCCAAATCCGTGAAATTAAACGTCAAAGCCTACTTCAGGCAAAATTCTCATAGCCCGTAAAGCCCCATATTACTGCGTTTTCCGTAAATATTAACAAATTGTAAATAAATTTATTTTCTGCGAAATATATACCTGATTTTCATTCAAAAATCAGTGAATTATCTCGGCATCCGACCACCCGTTGTCAACCTGCAGCGTCAGCCGCAAGGTTTGATTTCAAAGAAGGCGGCATCCAAAAAAGCAAACGGATCTAAGCGAAGCGATATATCACTTCGCCTAAATCCGTCGGGTTCAAAGCAGCGACTACTGCTTTACCGTATATCCGCCTTTAATCATTATTATAGAATCGGTTTCCGCCTTAAAGCCTCTGCCGTCCGCCACCGGCACAATAAGCAGATGATTTGACGGCGCAGCCGTTCCGTTCGATAGGTCATAGCCCGAGGTTGTATCGGCAAGTCCGCCCTTTTGAGTCGCAATAATTTTTCCCGAGCCCATACGAAGGATCATTTCCGTTCCCGCCTCGCCGATTACGCTCTGCCCGGCGTTTAAATTCACCACGGTGAACGATGCCGGCCGTGCGGTGACAGTTCCGTCCGATGACGCAATGCCGAGCTGTGCATCGACATAAGCCTTCATATCCGGCACAACCTTATCGATTATATAGCTCTTGGTGACAACAGGGTCATCTGTTCCGCCCGGCTCGGAGAAAACGGCAAAGCCGCTTACCGCAATCAGGCTAAGCCCCAGCACAACGCCGTATTTTAAATATCTCTTTCTGTTCATAATCATATCCTCCTAAGTATATCGTGGATTATTATTTCGCAATCAGTTTAAAAATCAGGTCAGGCCGAAGGAAATTTCCAGTGCCTCATTCACCTTGTCCATAAGACTTCCGTCTATATGACCTATTTTCTCCTTCAGTCTTTTTTTATCTATCGTCCGTATCTGCTCCGCAAGAACCACCGAGTCCTTCGACAGTCCGAAGCCCCCCGCATCAATTTCAATGTGCGTCGGCATCTTTGCTTTATTTATCTGTGACGTTATGGCGGTTGCAATAACCGTGGGGCTGTATCGGTTTCCGATATCGTTCTGAATAATCAGAACAGGCCGCACGCCGCCCTGCTCCGAGCCTACAACGGGGCTTAAATCAGCATAATATATATCTCCTCTTTTTACAACCAAATTATTCACGCTCCGCAAGTTAGATTGTATCCTTTGCTCTCTTTGCATTATACGCAAAAATGTGTAATTTGGTACATAATCAAAGGACAAACCTGCGGCAAACGAACATATGATTATGTAGACCGGGCTTAACCGGATATCGGAGAATCGAGAAGGTAATTATGCATCTTATCCGGCACGCCGTTTCTGATGTAAATTCTCGGTATCCTCTTTCCGATCATGCAAAGGATTTCATAATTGATTGTCCCCATTTTCTCGGCAAGGCTCTCTACCGGTAATTCTATATTATCACCTCTGCCGAATAAAATGACTTCGTCGCCGATATTGATATTATTGACACTTGTAACATCAATCATACATTGATCCATACAAATGTTTCCGACAATATCACACAATTTTCCTCCTGCGATGACCTGCGCCGACCCGGATAATATACGCGAATAGCCGTCAGCATATCCAACGGGAACGGTGGCAATCTTTGTATCTCTGTCTGCGGTGAACCGCCTGCCGTAGCTGACGCTTGCACCCTTTTCTATTATTTTTATATTAGTTATTTTCGCCTTGAACGTCATTGCGGATTTCAGCTTCAGCACTCCGCAGTCCACAAAGGCGGACGGCTGCTTTCCGTATAGGATAATGCCCGGACGCACCATATCCAGATGCATCTGAGGAAAGCGGAGGAGCGCTGCACTGTTGGCGCAGTGCCGAATCGGTATACTCAGTCCCTGCTCCGCAAGCCTGTCACATACCTCGCAAAATCTCTTGAACTGCAGATAGGTGTATTCGTCATCGTCCTCATCCGCAACGGCAAAATGAGTAAATATGCCATTGATCTCAACATTCGGTAAAGCAGAAATCTTTAATATTTCCGAAATTGTATTCTCGTTTGCCGCCGCATCGTCGGCGTACCTGTAGCCCACACGCCCCATGCCTGTGTCAATCTTTATATGAAGCTTCGCAGTCTTTCCGAGCTTGACCGCCGCCTCGGACATTGCCTCGGCAAGTCCCATCTCAAAGCAGGCAGGCATAACATCGTAAAAAACAAGAATTTCCGCCTCCTCGCGGCAGCTCCGCCCGAGTATCAGAATAGGGCAGTGTATATTGCATTTGCGAAGTTGAATCGCCTCGTCAAGACAGGCAACCGCAAGGGCATCCGCACCGTTTTCGAGCAGGGTTCTTGCGACCTCAAGGTAGCCGTGACCGTAAGCGTCTGCCTTAACAACCCCTAAGATTTTCGCTGACGGCATAACATAACGCCGTATTTCTCTGATGTTATTCTCTATTGCGTCCAGGTCAATCTCTGCCCAAGCGCGGTTAATATGCTTCATATTCATAACCTTCCGTCTTTATCTACGCTTATTTTACTTTCTCACTTTGCGGCACTGTATGCATCAATTGCGGAAATTGCATAGGGAAGCTTATCAATAACATCGCTTGCAATCATGCCGAACTGCCCCTTATCATCGGCGGCAATATCTCCGGCAAGACCATGTATAAACGCACCCAGCACCGCCGCATTACACGCTTCGACTCCCTGTCCGCAAAAGGATGCGATGATCCCCGTCAGGACATCTCCCATACCTCCGCTTGCCATACCGCTGTTTCCGCTTTCGTTGATATGAATCTCACCCTTGGGCGAAGCGATAACCGTCCTGTGTCCTTTAAGAAGCACTATAACACCGTACCTCTTTGCAAATTCGACTGCAATCTCTTCTCTGCCCTTATCGTCAGACGGCACCTTTTCGCCGCACAGCCTTGACATTTCCACCGGATGCGGTGTGAGTATTATATCTCCGTGATCTTCGCCAAGCAAGCCGATGTTTTCGGAAAGAGCGTTCAGCCCGTCTGCATCAATCACAACCGGTATGCCGCTCCTTATAAACTCTTTTAATATAGTCGGAACTCCGCTGCCTCTGCCCAGCCCCGGGCCTATCGCCGCCGCATTGCAAATACGCAAAGCCTCGGCAATCTCCGCCGCTCCGTCACCGCTGATAATTCCGCCTTCCGACGGCAGCGGCAGTGTCATAATCTCATTAAGCTTAGCCGCTGCGGTTTGCTGAACACAATCGGCGGTGGCAAGGGTCACAAGTCCGCTCCCCGTACGCATAGCGGCTCTTGCGCACAGGCAGGCAGCACCCACCATTTTAAGCGAGCCCGCCGCAATCAGCAGCCTGCCGCAGTCGCCCTTGTGCATATCCCTGCGCCGCTTCGGCAGCATATGCCCGTACGACTTTATAAGCTCTGCGTACTCGCCGCCCATGGCGCATTTTTCGCCGTTTACCGTTGCAACAGCATACTCGCGGCAATGGCTCAGGCTTATATCCGCCGCAGACGGCTTGCCCATAAACACAATATACGGCTTGCCGTTTTCGTCATACAGGATCTCCACATCCCTCGGCGCAAATCCGCTAAAACCGCTTCCCATATACTTGGAGAATGCCTCCTTGGCGGCAAAGCCTGCGGCAGCCGACTCATATATATCCTTTTTTTCGTTCAAACACGCGCGCTCGCGCTCCGTAAAGGTGTACTTCAGAAACCGCTCAAAATTCTTCATGCTTCTGAATCTCGAAATTTCCACTATATCAACACCGCTGCGTATCACTTCAAACACCTCTCTGTACCGTTCTGTAAGTCCCGGAATATCTCCCGACTCAGTCGTTGAGGAACACCTTTTGGGGATTCAGCCGTCTGAAGCCGTCCTGTATTCGCTCCTCCGGATTAAAGAGCAAAAGCTTTCTCTTGCCTCCCTCGGTATACAACACAAAGAATACACCCTCATCCTTAACGGAGCTGCAGGCATAAACCTTTTTTATTTCACTGTTGTTCATGTATCCTTCAAAGGCACGGTTTTTTGTTGTACCCATCATCTCTATCTCACGGGCGTTAAGTGATGTAACGTGCTTTCTGCGCTTTGCGGCAATGATCTTGTCCACATCCACGGCGCCGTTGGTAAAGCTGTACTCATATTCCAGATTTGTCCCAATCATAACATTATATAAAAGATAGACAAACCCTACGCATATCAAAAGCGTGAATGCGCCCAAAAACCTTCCGAGAAATAACGGAATAAAAAAGCATACCAAAAGTGCCGTCAATATACATCCGGCAATAATAAGGTAATCCCCTCCCGTCCTCTTTCTGACAACCAACTGTTCAACAAAAACATCCATAACCTACCATAACCTTTCCGCCTGCATATACTTAATGTATTTACCGTTTCGCATAAGCCGCAGGCAGCTCATGCGGAAACGGGTACAAAGCCTCTTTTGAATTATTCTCCCTTGCGGATTGTAACCGTACCGCTCGGCAGACCTATCCCGGACCAACTGCCGAGGGAAATCTGTCCGCTGTCGTTTGAGCCCGAACCGAACACGGTTCCATCCAAGGCTACACCCACACTGTGCGTTTCTCCGCCGGCAGATGCAACTATGTTTTTCCATAAATCCGTCACACTCTGATTTCTGTCGTTGCCGCCGAAGGCACGGGTATGGCCGCTTATATCCGTTACAATAATATTATGCGAGCCTGCCGAGATACAGTATGCGTCCTTTACCGACGCTGCATCTGCCGCACCCCTGCTGTTATCACCGGTGAATACAAGCTTGCCGTCATAGGTAAGCCCTGCCGTAAAGCCGTTCCCTGCCGCAACCATCACAATATTGCTCCAGCCTCCTACATTGCACTCCCCAAAGCTGTTGCTCCCTGACGCAATAACCGTTCCGTCAATTTTAAGTCCGACAGTATGGGTTTCGCCTGCCGCAACCGACACAACCCCGGACCAGCCTTCAACATCGCACTGACCGTCGGAATTATCACCTGCCGCAACAACTCTGCCCGTATTTTCAACACCCACCGTATGGACACCGCCGGCGGCAATATCTATGATATTGCTCCATCTCTTTACATCGCACTGTCCCTTGGAATTATCTCCGGCGGCAATAACCGTTCCGTCTCTTTTTATTGCGGCGGTATGCTCTCCGCCCGCCGCAAGCTTTACTATATCATTCCACGCTGTGATCTTACACTGACCCTTATCGTCAGAGCCTGCCGCCGCAACGGTACCATCGCTCCGCAGAGCCACAGTATGAGCCTTGCCTGCGGCGATAATACCCGAGTACGCTTCAGTTATACTGCGGTAATTTTCACGACTTTCCTTGTAACCGTCAAGCTTCTTGAAGTATACAGCCGCCTTATTGAAATTACGCTCTCTCGCGCAGCTCATGGCAAGGCACCAGTCCAGCTCGTCCTTCTTTTCGCCGAAAAACTTATATTTCTCCGCCTCCTCAAGCACGACCGCCGCATCGGCAAACTTTCCGCTGTTATACAGATTCATGCCCTTGCTGTATGCCGCATCGGCCTCTGCCTTGTACACAAGCACATATCGTCCGCCAATTACCGCAGCCACAAGCACCGCAAGCACAACCACCCGTTTTATTATTCTTTTCTTTCTCTCCCCGGGGTCATGCTTTATAAAATTGCGTATCTCCTCCTCTTCGGCAATACGCTGTCTCCGTCTCTCTTTTCGCTCCGCACGGGTCAGACGCCTGCCGGGAACCTCCTCCTCAAAGCTGACGAAATCCTCTGTATCATCGGGCAGAGCATCACTGAAATCATATTTTTCGGTAACGTCACCGAGGTCCTCCGTTTCTGTCCTGTCCGGCAACTCCGTACCGCTGTGCCATATACTCCCGTCCGAAAATACGACACTTTTTACCTGTATCTGCACCGCCTTGGTCATAAGTGACGGAAGCTCCAGAAGCATCCCCTCTGCCATGTACGGAACATCCTTCAAAACCGTAAGCCTGTACCCGTCACCGCCATAGCAGCAGACATCGAGCTTCGCATCGGCAATATCATCACGCAAGGCATTAAACTCCAATTTCAAGGCTATTCGTGTGTTATCCGTATCAAAGTACAGCTTACACTCCCCTGCCGAAATGGGGCAATCCTTCTCCGTATTATTAAACTGCGTAATTGTTTGCAAAAGTTCCATTTCGTCACCTGCATTTCAATATTCATAAATAATTCTGAACCGGAATCCGCCGCCAAAGAGGCGGGGGACATCTGCTCACAGGTTATAATATAATATGTAGATACACCCTATAATCCAAGTATATGCACCTATTATACATCTAAATCCGAAAAAAAGCAAGAATGTTATTGTTTTGTAATAAAAAGTTAAGATTTTCGCCAAGTGTATATTTCCCAACGGGGCGCATATACATATAAACAAAGCATCAGCGCCGCACGGCGGCGTATATAAATCAGGTAAGTCTGACGGAAAGGAACGATAAAAATGCATGGTATTTTATTCAGATTAAAATTCAAACTCTGCGCCGTACTGAGCCTTGCTCTGCTTTTTTCTTCAACAGCGGCATATGCCGAGCTGTCCGCCGCAGCGGATGCAAAGACATCGGCACAGCTTATCAACGCAAAATCCGGAATCCTTATGGAAGCATCAACAGGTGAAGTCCTGTACGAGCAAAACGCCGACGAGCGACTTCCCATTGCAAGCGTCACGAAAACCATGACCATGCTTCTTATTATGGAGGCCCTGGACGAGGGCAAGATAAGCCTAAACGATACGGTGACGGTCAGTGAGTATGCGGCTTCCATGGGCGGCTCTCAGGTATTTCTGGAGGTAGGCGAGCAAATGAGTGCCGATGATATGCTCAAGGCAATCGCCGTAGCATCCGGCAACGATGCAGCCGTAGCCATGGCCGAATTTGTAAGCGGAAGCGAGGGTGCCTTTGTTGAAAAAATGAACAAGCGTGCGGCAGAGCTCGGCTGCACGAACACTCACTTTATCAACTGCAACGGCCTTGACGAAACCGAGGAACACTACAGCACAGCCCGAGATGTGGCATTAATTTCACGGGCGCTGATTTCCCATAAAAAAATCTTTGACTATACCACCATATGGATGGACAGTCTCCGAGGCGGCAACTTCGGGCTTTCCAACACAAATAAGCTCATACGCTTCTACAAGGGTGCCAACGGACTTAAGACCGGCTCCACAAGCACCGCAAAATACTGCCTTTCCGCCACTGCGGAGCGTGACGGGATGCAGCTTATCGCTGTCATAATCGCCGCACCCACTACCGCCGACAGGTTTTCCTCCGCCTCCGCTCTTTTAGACTTCGGCTTTGCCAATTTTGATGCGGTCGGAGAGGGCTTTACCGATCTGCCCGCACCGTATGTCAGAGTAACGGGAGGCATCTCGGAGCAGACTGCACCGAAAATCAACGGCGACGGATTTATTGTCAAAAAGGGCTGCCGCGACAGAATCGAAACCCGATTCGAGCTTGCCGAGTCCGTTGACGCTCCGCTCACAAAGGGTCAAAAGCTTGGCGAGGTAATATACACGGTTGACGGAATTGAAGCGGCACGCCGCGATGTCTGTGCTGATGAGGACATTCCGAGGATAAATCTGATGCAAATGTTTATCAGAAACCTAAACGACTGGATAACTCTTTAAATTCCGCCAAAAAAATATATATTTTTTGATATTTGAAATAAAATTGTAATATCTCTGAGCGAAAATCTATGTTATAATATATAATTGCAGAAAAGTAACTGTTTGGCAGTTTAAGTCAAATAGGTTTTATAACTATTATAACACAGAATGGGAGATACAATTATTATGGCTGAAAAAAGCAAAAAGGCGGCAGACGTCAAGACACGCAGCAAGACCTCCGCCGCCAAAAGCAAAAAAAACGCAGGCGGAAGTGCCTCCTCCGCCTCTGCCGCAAAGGCGAGGAAGGAGGCATCCGACCCCCGTCGGAAAAAGCTTGCCAACGAGATAAAGGGAATCGTTACCATTGCGGTCGGTCTGTTCCTTGCATTCTCGTTTCTGACCGAGGCGGCAGGAGCGGTGGGCTCGTTTGTCAAGGATGTGTGCTACGGCACGTTCGGAATGTCCATTGCCATAAGCTGCGTTTTCATTATCGTAACAGGCATTCAGGTGTTTCTCGATAAGCCGGGCGAAAAAAACGTTTTCCGTTTTGTTCTGCTTGCTCTGCTGCTCATTTTCACCTCGGTGATTGTATCAATGGCAAGCGGCAGCACCGAGTTCGAGGGCAGCTCTCTTGCAGAAAACATTACCGCTCTGTGGAACGCAGGCAAAAGTGCCGAGGGCGGCGGTCTGATCGGCGGCGGCATATGCTGCCTTTTAAATCTGCTGATTGGGCCTGCCGGAACCTGGGTTTTATCCATTGCAGCGGAAATAATACTGGTAATGCTTCTGACAGAAATATCCCTCGAAAAAACCGGAAGAAAAATTGCCGCCGTATTCCGCCGCAGAAAGTCGGATTACCGCGAGGTTGCCGACAGCGAGGTGGAGTTTGAACTGCCCGAATATACGCAGCAGTCACAGACGGTTCGCGATAAGCTGGCAAAACGCCGTGCCGAGGAAAACGGACAAGCCCCTGAGCCGCACAAGCGCAAGCGCTTTTTCGACAAGTATTTCAAGGGCGGCGAAACTCTCGAGACTGCCTCCGAGACCGAAGCAAAAACCGATCCCGAAATCGAGCCTATCCCGAGGAGGTTTGAATTTTCCGAGGATCCGTCACAGCCGGACGACCTTTTCGGCGACAATTCATCATACACCGATGCTCCTGACCTGCCGTTTACTCTCGACAGCTTGAAAACCGGTGTTTTAACCGAGCTCCCCGATGAGGACGGAAATTATCATCCGCCGGTAGAGAACGAGGAAGGAACCGATTACGAGCCGCCCTCCGAGGCAAAGCTTGAGGATACACCGGATCCCATGACAAAAAAGGCAATGGACGCAGGCTACGACCTTGACCGAGCCGTTGTGGCAGGCAGACGTCTCGCCGTAGAAGCCGCCGAGGAGGAAACACCCGAAGCGCAGATAAAAAAGGAGATCGAGGACAGGAAAACAGAGACACCCAGGAATATCGTATATCGTCTGCCGAATATTGAGCTTCTCGCCGCACCCAAGCCCGCCAAGAAGAGCCCCGCCGAGGTAAAAGCAGAGCTTGAGGAAAAGGCGAACCGCCTTCTTCACACACTGGCAAGCTTCAAGGTTGAGGCAAAAATCGTCAACATAACTCAGGGACCTTCGGTTACAAGATTTGAGCTTCAGCCCGGCCCCGGCGTAAAGGTCTCAAAAATCACAAATCTCTCGGACGACATTGCTCTGAGCCTCGCCGCATCCGGTGTCAGAATCGAGCCGGTATCCGGAAAATCGGCAATAGGCATTGAAATTCCGAACAAGGTTGCCACTCCCGTCCCCATACGCGAGGTCATATCAAGCGAGAAGTTCAGAGGCTTTAAGTCAAAGACCGCCTTTGCACTTGGCAAGGATATAAGCGGAAGCTGTGTGGTTGCCGATATTGCAGACTTTCCTCACGGCCTGATTGCCGGTGCTACCGGATCGGGCAAGAGTGTTTGTATCAACTCTCTGATCATCAGCATACTGTTTAAGGCTCGGCCGGATGAGGTAAAAATGATAATGGTCGATCCGAAAATGGTCGAGCTGGGCGTCTACAACGGTATCCCTCATCTTCTCATTCCCGTGGTGACCGACCCTCGTCACGCAGCAGGCGCACTTAACTGGGCGGTGGGCGAGATGAAAAACCGTTATCGGCTGCTGAACGAAAACAAGGTCAGAAACCTTCAAGGCTACAACCGCCTTATGGACGAGATCGGCGAACCGGACAGCAAGCTGCCTGAAATTGTGATTATCATAGACGAGCTTGCCGACCTGATGATGGCGGCAAAGAACGAGGTCGAGGGTGCAATAAACAGTCTTGCCGCCCTTGCCAGAGCCGCAGGAATGTATCTTATTATTGCGACTCAGCGTCCGTCCGTAAACGTTGTCACCGGTGTTATCAAGAATAACATCCCCACGCGAATCGCCTTCTCTGTGACTTCCAATGTAGACAGCCGTACAATCCTCGACTGTGTAGGTGCCGAGAAGCTTCTCGGCAAGGGTGATATGCTTTACAGTCCGCGAGGCACCGCAAAGCCCATAAGAATACAGGGTAACTTTGTATCCGATGCCGAAAGGGAAGCGGTTATCGACTATATCAAGTCGCAGTATGAGGCGAATTACGATGAAGCAATAATCGAAAATATCGAGCGTGAGCGTGAACAGGTTGCGGCAAACGCCGAGCTTTCGTCCGACGAAGGAGATACCCGCGAGAATTTGGACAAGCAGTTTGTCGAGGCAGTTGAGTTTGTTCTCGAAAACGGACAGGCTTCGGTCGCAATGTTTCAGCGCAAGTTTAAAATGGGTTATCAGAGGGCGGCGAAGCTTATCGATCAGATGGAGAAGTATAAAATCATCGGTCCGTATGAGGGCACAAAACCTCGTCAGGTCTTAATCACTCGTCAGGAATTTAACGAAATGCGTATGAATTTATCCGAGGAATAGCCCGAAAACACGCATAAAATATAGATTTTCTAAGCAAAATTACTATATCCATTCTACAAAAATTGTGCAAACATACAAATTTATCTAAATTTTAAAAAATGTATGGCAATTTCGCATTTTTTATAGTAAAATAGACATATAATATTTTTATTCAAAGGAGTTTTTGAAATGAACAAACAGGAATTAATTTCGGCTATTGCTGAAAATGCAAACCTTACAAAGAAGGATGCAGAGGCTGCTTTGACTGCATTTATCAGCGCAGTTGAGGATGCTCTCAAGAAGGGCGATAAGGTTCAGCTCGTAGGTTTCGGAAGCTTTGAAGTAAGAGAGAGAGCTGCTCGTACAGGCAGAAATCCTCAGAGCGGCGAAGAAATGAAAATCGATGCTGCAAAGGTTCCTGCATTTAAAGCAGGCAGAGGTCTTAAGGATCTTGTAAACGGAAAATAAACTATGCTGTTCTAAATGGCATAAGCAAAGAAGCGTATCCCGGTTGAGCATACTGCTCGACGGAAATACGCTTCTTTATTTTATGTTGATTCACAAATGCCTGCCGAATCGATGCGCCGACACCGATTCGGCAGTTCTCACTGTGCGGTGTCTTACAGACTGCCGCTTAAATATATTGTATATCTAAATCAGAAGCTCTTTGTATCCTCCTCTGCTCCTGCCTCCTGATACCTCGGCTCACAGGTGAGGTTTACACCCAGCCGCCTGAAAATCTTCTCATCCACCGCAGACAGGATTACCGAGGAATGAACCTCGCAGCCCCGAAGCTTGTCCAGCTGCTGCATGGCGGCCTCGGCGTTTTCGTCGCTCGCCGCACAAATCGACAGCGCAATCAAAATCTCATCCGTATGCAGTCGCGGATTCCTGTTGCCCAGATGCTCAACCTTAAGCCGCTGAATCGGCTCGATTGCCGACCTCGAAATCAGATGCACCTCGTCCGAAATCCCGGCAAGCTGCTTCAGTGCATTCAAAAGCAGCGCAGAGGACGCCCCCAGAAGCTCCGAGGTTTTTCCCGTAACGATCGTACCGTCCGGAAGCTCAATAGCGGCAGCCGGCGCACCGGTAACGTCCGCCTTGACCAGTGCCGCCGCTGCGGCCGGTCTGTCCCCTGCCGTGATACCTGCCTTGTTCATAAGAAGCTCAAGCTTTAAAACCGTCTCTTGGCTGCAATGTCCCTTTCTTTCATCACATAAGGCAGTGTAATATCTTCGAAGTATTTCCTGCCTTGACGCCGCACAGACTGCGTCATCGTCTATTATACAGTTTCCTGCCATATTTACACCCATATCGGTGGGCGATTTATACGGGCAGCTTCCCATTATCTTTTCGAGCATGGCGGTCACAACGGGGAAAATCTCCACATCACGGTTATAGTTTACCGTTGTCTCGCCGTATGCTTCAAGATGAAACGGATCAATCATATTTACATCATTCAAATCCGCCGTTGCCGCCTCATATGCCAGGTTCACCGGATGATTCAGCGGAATATTCCAAATGGGGAAGGTTTCAAACTTTGCATATCCCGCACGTATGCCGCGCTTGTTGTCATGGTACAACTGTGACAGACAGGTCGCCATTTTTCCGCTTCCCGGTCCCGGAGCCGTTACAACAACCAGCTCCCGATGTGTTTCGATATAATCATTTTTTCCGTAGCCGTCATCGCTGACTATTTTTGCGATGTCCGACGGATAGCCGTCTATGGAATAGTGCCGATACACCGGAATACCCAGTGCCTTCAGCCTCTTGCGGAACGCCTCTGCCTTGGGCTGACCGTCGAAGCGGGTAATAACCACGCTCCCCACATACAAACCTATTTTTCGGAAGCAGTCAATCAGGCGTATGACATCCATGTCGTATGTAACACCCAAATCGCCGCGCAGCTTGTTCTTCTCAATATCTGCCGCATTTATTGCAATAACAATTTCAACCCTGTCCTTAAGCTGCAGAAGCATACGCAGCTTGCTGTCGGGCTTGAATCCCGGCAAAACCCTTGACGCATGATAATCGTCAAAAAGCTTTCCGCCGAATTCCAGATAAAGCTTGCCGCCGAACTTGGAAATTCTGTCACGGATATGCTCCGACTGCATACGCAAATACTTCTCATTATCAAAACCTATTTTATTCACAATAACTCCCCACTGCCTTTCCGCCCTCAAAAATTTTACCGCGGCAAACACCGCAAACGCAGCTCTGCCGCCGTTTCGGGCAGAACGGCACGCAAGCTGCGGAATATTAACTTATTCACAAAATGCCGCACGAGCATATAACTGCGGCATAATTATTATACACCATAATAATACATTTTTCAATTATTTTTCACACGAATATATAAAACCCGTCCTCCGTCAGCCGTCCTGTTCCTCTGAAAGAGTCTCCCACTCCGCAAGGTATTCCTCAAGCTTTTTGTTTGCCTCCTCAA
This sequence comes from uncultured Ruminococcus sp., assembly GCA_902766745.1. GTDB lineage: Bacteria > Bacillota > Clostridia > Monoglobales > Monoglobaceae > UMGS1820. Next base: position 117,215 of record CACXES010000141.1, on the reverse strand, counting down.
GCTGCAAAGACTTCTCCGTTGTCAGCTCAAAGCTGCTGTAAACCTCCTCACAGGCAAGCTCCTGCTCCAGAACGTGACACAGCTCCTCAAGATACGAAATTTCGTTCTCAAGCTCCTTTATTCTCTGCTTTCTCTGAACGTCGGCACGGCGCATTTCGCGGCTTCTGTAGGTAGTCTCTGCCTTTTTCTTCTCTGTCCTCGGTTTTGCCTCCGCCGCCCTTGTCTGTATAAGCCGTTCTTTGTAATACTCATAATTCCCGTCATACACCACCGCACCGTTTCGGGTTATCTCTACGATTTTATCGGGAACCTTATTCAAAAGGTATCTGTCATGGGAGATAAATATCACCGTTCCGTCAAATTCCGACAAGGCACGCTCCAGCTCCTCCTTGGAATTTAAGTCGAGATGGTTGGTCGGCTCGTCCAAAAGCAAAACATTGGACTTTTCAAGCATGATTATACACAGAGCAAGCCTTGCTCTCTCGCCGCCGCTTATAACCTTGACGGGCTTAAAAACCTCCTCTCGGGTCAAAAGGACACTTCCGAGCATCTTTCGTATCTGCGCCTCGGGTATATGGGGAAACCTGTCCCAGATCTCATCTATTGCCTGTTTTTCGGGGTCGAGATTCAGGTTTTCCTGTTCGTAATAGCTTACGGTTGTATTTTTACCCCATTCAACCGTCCCCGCATAATGCGGAATTATATCAAGCACCGTCTTGAAAAACGATGACTTTCCTATGCCGTTATCGCCGATTATTGCTATTTTCTCCCCACGCTTCACCTCAAGATTAATGCCTGAGCACAGCTCCTTCTTCTCCGCACCGACAGCCACCGTCAGCTCCTTTACCGAAAGCACGTCCTTATACGGATCCTTTGTCTTTTCAAATCTCAGCTTTATATGCCTCTCCGAAAATTCGGGGTTTTCCAAAACCTCCATATTCTCGAGGATTTTAAGCCTTGACTTTGCACTCGCCGAGGTTGATGCGCGCGCCATATTCTTATCCACATACATCTGCAGTGCGGCAATCTCCTCCTGCTGCGCCTTATACTCCTTCAGACTGCGCTCATACCGCTCCGCCTTTTGCCTTAAATAAGCGGAATAATTCCCCTTATACGATGAAAGCCTGTGCCTTGACAGTTCAAATACATTGTCCACCGTTTTGTCAAGAAAGTATCTGTCATGGGATATTACGAAAATCGCACCCTTGTAAGTCGATAAGTAATCCTCAAGCCAATTCAGGGTTTTAAAGTCAAGATGGTTTGTCGGCTCGTCCAGAACGAGAAGCTCCGGCTCCTCCAGCAGAAGCCTTGCTATGGCAAGTCTTGTCTTTTCGCCGCCGCTGAGCTGCATAATCGGCGAATCCTCCGACTTATCCGCAAACCCCATACCTGTCAGAACGGTCTTGATTTTCACATCAATATTATAGCCGTCACGACTGTCGATATACGCCTGCTTCGCCGAATAAGCCGCAGTCAGGCGGCGATACTCATCGCTCTTTGCGTCCGTATCCGCCAGCTTAGCTTCAATTTCGCGCATGGCATCCTCCGCCGCAATAACATCGTCGAACGCCTTCCGCATCTCCGCAATTATCGTGCTGTCTCGCTCCAACCCGGAATTCTGTTTTAAGACCCCTGCGTTTAATCCGGATTTCAAATATACCTCGCCGCTGTCATAGTCCGCCTCGCCCAAAAGCACCGAAAGCAGCGTTGACTTGCCGGCTCCGTTTACGCCTATCAAGCCGTAGCGACAGCCCTCCTCAATGGTCAGGCTTACCCTCTCGAATACAATATTATCCGCAAAGCTTTTTGTTACTTCATGTGCCGAAATTAACATAATTCTCCGTTATCCCATCCGTTTATTTTCTTTTTTGTCATCTATCGGTTGCGCCTCTATGGTCATAGCGTGTTTTGAAGAAACCGCCTTGGCGGTCGTCAGACCTGCGGCAAGTCCCGCCGCAGTGCAAAGCACCGACAGGCTTTCGCTTTTAAACAGCATATACCCGACAACCGCACCGGCAACAGCTGAAGCCGCCGGCAGGCCGTAGCCCAGCAAAACCCCTGTATAAAATCCCTTTGAGGAGGTTATAAGCTCCACACGGTCTCCCACACGCACACCATCATAGCCTTTACATTCCGTAAGCTGCACACCTGAGGGACAGCCCTTGCAGCTTGCACAATGTCCGCCGCAGGAGGATTCTCTCTCGACCCTGACCTTTATCCTGTCTCTGAAAACCTCCGTAACATACCCCGTCTGTTTCAAACTTCATCACTTCTCTGCTTTAATATGAATACACTTGATTTTATTTGAATATACTGATTTTATTTGAATATATGCGCTTTATCCGCGCTTGTACTCCTCTGCCATGTCAAGCATCTCCTGTGCGGCGTTCAGCGTAAGCTCCGTAACCTTCACACCGCCTATGATACGCGCAAGCTCCACACGCCTTGCCTCGCCGGTGACGCCTGAAACGGTGGTGCTTGTCTTGTCGCCGTCAGTGTTCTTTTCTATCAGATACTGATCATCCGCCATTGCCGCAATCTGTGCAAGGTGAGTTATACAAAGAATCTGTCTGACCCTTGCCAGCTTTCCCATCTTTTCCGCAATCTTCTGAGCGGCTCTGCCGCTTACACCGGTGTCTATTTCATCAAAAATCATTGTTTCAACGCTGTCGGTATCGGAAAGCACCGACTTTATTGCAAGCATAATCCTCGACATCTCACCGCCCGAGGCAATTTTCGACAGCGGCTTTAACGCCTCACCGGGATTTGCGGAAATCAGAAATTCCACACTGTCGCATCCGTCCGCCGTAAATTTTGTTGATCCGTCCGCCTCGGTCAGATGCCCTATCTCCGCCGAAAATCTCATCTTCTGCATATCAAGGTCGGCAAGCTCGTTCATTATGGATTCCTGAAGCTTAAGCGCCGCCTCCACTCTTGCCGAGGTGAGTCTTGACGCAATTTCAGAGAGAATCCCAAGCTGCTTGTCAAGCTCCGCCTTAAGCTCGGCACGCCTTTCATCGCTTTTCTGTATCGCCGCCAACCGCTCCGCCGACTTTTCGCCGTATTCGAGTATTTCATCCACCGTTTTGCCGTACTTCCGCTTTAGATTGAAAATAAGGCTCAATCTGCTCTCTATATTATCAAGCTCGGAACGGTCATACTCCACACCGTCCGCAAAGACATAAAGCTCGTGCTTTGCATCATCCATGTCCGCCATAACCGATGACAGCGTTTCATAGCATTCGGAAAGCTTGGGCGCAAAATCCTTTGCCGCCTCCAGCTTGCGCAATGCCTCCGCCACATAGTCACAGGCTCCTCCTCCCTCGTCGGAGCCCTGAAGGGCATAGTACGCCCCCTGTGCCGCATCGGAGATTTCCTCGGCGTTCTGAAGAAGACTCCGTCGCTCCTCAAGCTCCTCCTCCTCGCCGCTTTTCAGCCTTGCCGCAGATATTTCCTCGGTCTGGAAGGTCAAAAGCTCGATAAGCTTATCCTTTTCCCGTTCATCGCTCTCAAGGGCGGCAAGAGATGTTTTAATCTCTCGTACTGCCGAAAACTGCTTCCGATACTCCTCCAAAAGCGCATAGTTGTTTCCGTATTCATCCACAAACCTAATATGCGTCTTGGGTGACAAAATGCTCTGATTATCATTCTGACCGTGTATCGTCAAAAGCAATGCTCCTGCCTCGCGCACTACGTTGAGCGGTGTAAGTCTGCCGTTGATGTGGCATCTGCTCTTGCCGTCGGCATATATTTTGCGGCTGATGACAACGGTGCCGTCCTCACAGTCTATCCCGAGCTCCGAAAGATTTTTCACCGTTTCGTCGTTATCAATCTCAAACGCCGTATCAACCGCCGCCCAGTCCGCTCCGGTGCGAATAAGCTCACGGCTGGTTCTGCCGCCGAGAGCCATTCCGATTGAATCGATAAGTATTGATTTACCTGCACCCGTTTCTCCGGTTAACGCCTGAAATCCCTCGTTAAACTCGACCGAGGTTTCCTCTATTACCGCTATGTTCTTAATATGAAGCTCTCTCAGCATTTTCGACCCTCCGCTCCTTATTCTTAAAAATCAATCCGCAAGCTTTTCTCTAAGCACGTCAAAAAAGTTTCTGTTTCTCGGCTTTATAAGCCTCGTTCTGTATTTTGCTTTTGTTATTTTAATAAATTCTCCGTCTTTCAGCACGTCCACCGGCTTTCCGTCCGCCAGCAGCATCATTTCCGACCGCCGCGGCCGAGCCGGACTGAGCCATATTTCATCATCGCCGGGTATAACCGTACTCCTCGCCTTCAGTGTATGAGGGCAGACAGGCGTAATAATCATCGCATCCAAATCCGGGTGCAGGACCGCACCCCCTGCCGACAGGGAATACGCCGTCGAGCCAACAGCCGTGGCAACGATAAGTCCGTCCGCAGGGTACGAACCAATATTTGTTCCGTTGACCGCAGCCGAAACGGTAATCATGCGTGAGCTTCCGCACGCCGTAACCACCATATCGTTAAGAGCAAGACACCTCTTTCCCTCGACTCCCTGCTTAACAATAACGGCATCAAGCATCATACAGCTGGTAACACTGTAATCTCCGTCAAACAGACTTTTAAAGACCGAATAATCGCCCTTTTCCGCCTGTGCGAGAAATCCGAGATTCCCCAAATTGATACCGAGAATCGGTACGCCGTGCACAGCCGCCTTTGCCGCCACTCCGAGAATTGTTCCGTCGCCGCCCAGCACCACAGCCGCATCTGCCGTCCTCAGTATCTGCTCCATCGAACCGAAGCGAACGTTCTCTGCTTTTCCTCGGAACTTCTGCTCCATCCGAACCTCCGCCCCGTAACCGTGCAGAATCTCCACAACCTTTTTAGTCTCGGCAAGGTCGATGTCTCGTGTGTCATTTGGTATAACAGCTATATCTTTCATGCGCCCTATCTCCTTTGTTTGCAGCTATCTTGCAAGCTCATGCGATCTGTCCACAAGCTCGTCTATATCAATTTCCGGCTCATCGCCTATCTTAGAAATGTACATCAGGTACTCGATATTACCCTCCGGTCCCTTTATGGGCGAAAAATCAAGCCCTAAAATTTTAAATCCGATCTCCCTCGTGAACTCGAAAACTCGGTGTATAACCTCCTTATGCACCGAGGCTTCACGCACAACGCCCTTCTTGCCCACTTTGCCGCGTCCTGCCTCAAACTGCGGCTTTATAAGGCATACGCCCGATGCATCCTCAGTCGAAATTCTGTGTGCGGCAGGCAGCACAAGAGACAATGATATAAACGATACATCCACCGAAAAAAACTCTATCTTATCATCCAAGTCGTCACTTTCAACATATCTTATATTGGTGCGTTCCATATTCACGACCCTCTCGTCACAGCGCAGTGCCCATGCAAGCTGTCCGTAGCCAACGTCCACCGCATAAACCTTCCTTGCTCCGTTTTTCAGCATACAATCGGTAAAGCCGCCCGTTGACGCACCTATATCCATGCATATCTTCCCCTTCGGGGATACGGGAAAGACCTCCATCGCCTTTTCAAGCTTCAAGCCGCCGCGGCTCACATATTTACCGCCGCTGCATCTGACCTCGATTTTCTCATCGCCGCAGATCTGCTCCCCTGCCTTCGCTGCCTTTTGGTTATTCACATATACCTCGCCCGCCATGATTCGCGCCTGCGCCTCGCTTCGGCTCTTTGCCATGCCGTGCTCCGCAAGGTATACGTCAAGTCTCTGCTTTGCCATATCACACCTCTTACAACCTCTATATCCGAGTCAAGTATTTCTCTATTCTGTCCGCAATGCTCTCTGTATCCAAGCCATATCTTTTCTTTATCTGCTCAACGCTCCCCTGAGTCACCGGCTCGTCGGGATAGGCAAGCTTTAGAACCCCGACTCCGAGCAGATTTTCAAGCTGCTCGCCGAAGCCGCCGATTTCTATTCCGTCCTCAAGCGACACAACGGCACGAACCACTTTTGAGTTTTGCAACATAAACTCCTCGTCTATGGGCTTTACACAGCGCACATCAGCCACTGCCGCCGAAATCCCCCGCTGTGCCAAAAGCTCTGCCGCAGCATTTGCGTCATGCACCGTGATTCCCACTGCGCAGATAAGCACATCACTGCCTTTGCGGACAAGTCTCGACCTCGTAACGCTTACTCCGCTGCTCTCCGCTTCAAAAATTTCACCTCTCGGATATCTCACTGCCACTGCCGAATCCGCCTGCTCCGCATATCGGAGCATCTCCGTAAAGTCTGCGCTGTTTGACGGCGACAAAATCGTCATGTACGGCATCTGATACATATATGCAATATCAAAAAGTCCCTGGTGCGTCTCTCCGTCGCTTCCCACCGGGCCGCATCTGTCGATGCAAAATATAACATGCTGCTTCATAAGCGAAACATCATGCAAGATTTGGTCGTACGCCCTTTGCAGAAATGTCGAATATATTGCCGCCACAGGCACAAGACCCGCCTGTGCCGCCGCCGCACAAAATGTCACGGCGTGCTGTTCGGCAATCCCCACATCGAAAAACCTGTTCGGAAATCTGTGTGCAAATTCCGAAAGCCCCGTACCCAGCGGCATTGCCGCGGTTACTGCGGCAAGCCTGTCGTTTTTTTCAGCCATACCGCACATTTGCTTTCCGAAAAACTCGGACCATGTCTCGCCTACCGTTTCACGGCACTTTCCCGTTTTTTCATCAAACGCGGATACCCCGTGAAAGAAGTCGGGGTTCTTCTCCGCCGGCGGATATCCTCGCCCCTTTTTCGTGTGAACGTGAATCAGAACAGGCTCATTCATCCTTTTCGCCTGTTCTAAAACCTCTCGCAGCTTTTCAATGTCGTGTCCGTATACCGGACCGAGATATTTAAAGCCGAAATCCTCAAATATAACGCTCGGCAAAATAACTCGTCTGATTCGTCCCTTTATGCTTTGTATTGCTTTTTTCAGCGGTGTCCCTATCAGCGGAATGCCGTCAAGCGTAGACTTTACATTGGTTTTAAGCCGCAGATACTTCGATGTTGACCTGAGCTTTTTTAAGCTGTTTGAAATACCGCCCACATTCTTTGAGATTGACATACCGTTATCATTCAAAATCACAATTACAGGGAGCCTTTCACTTCCGGCATGGTTCAAGGCTTCAAAAGCCATTCCTCCGGTCATTGCCCCATCACCTATGACGGCGACGGCCCGCTCCGAGGTCCCTCTTATCCTTGCCGCAGCGGCAAACCCTGCCGCTGCCGATACCGAGGTTGAGCTGTGTCCCGAATTGAATACATCCGCCGCACTCTCAGAGATTTTCGGGAAGCCGGAAATTCCGCCTTCCTTTCTCAGTGTGTCAAACCTGCCGGCTCTGCCGGTCAGTATCTTATATACATAGGACTGATGTCCGACATCCCAGACGATTTTATCACTGTACGGGTCAAATTCCAAAAGCAGCGCAACAGTCAACTCAATTACACCCAGATTTGCGGCGAGATGCCCTCCCGCCTTGGAAATATGTTCTACCAAAAAGACGCTTATCTCCTGCGCCAGGGCATTTAGCTCACTCTTATTCAGGTTTTTTAAGTCCCGTGGGCCGTGAATTTTCTCAAGCATTGTATTTCCTCTATCCGTTTATTTCCTCTATCCGTTTATTTGCTCTATCCGTTTATTTGCACTGTGTAACCTCTTACTCGGATTGCTCGTTTCTTCCTCTGTTTTTTTGTCTTATATCATCATCGAACAATGTTTCCTCACGTTTTTTCTCTTCGCCGCTCATGGCAGGGTCAAGCATATAGGTTTTAAGCTTCGGATACACACCGAAGTTCACCATAAATGACATCAACGCCTGTGTTACAAAAATCTCGAGTGCGGCAAATATCACAAGCATTATCACAAAATAATTTCCGCATACCGGAATCAAAAAGTAAGGCAGTCCCACATGGACAAATGCCGCAATAATCAGTATAAGCATATTTGAGGGCAGCTTCCCCATTGCAAACAAAAGGGCATTCCTGTATATATCCTTAAGCGACAGCTTAAACGTTACCATAATGGGATAAATATAAAGATGCATCATTGCGTATATGAAGATTATAATATACACAAAATATCTTAAATATCCCAAAAATCCCGATGACTGAGTGTAAAACGCAAGAGCAACGTACAAAAGCACGATCGACACCAGATCAATCAGATAGACCGCTGCCGCCTGCTTAAAATTCCCCTTGAAGGCATCCTTGAAATCGCTCCATATCCATGCGTGCTCCTCTCGGGCAAAGTTTCGCAGAATATATGTTATGCCTGCGGTTGCAGGACCTACGCCCATAACGGTAACATATAAGTTTGTACAAAAAAACGCCAAAATCAACGCCGCATACGCCGCTCCCTGAGGATCCTCATTTCCGTATACAACAGAGCCGAATACCGTAAAAATCAAAACAAAAACAGGCAAAGTGGTAATAAAGCCCGTTACGGCATATAACAGATTTACCTTTATAAAATGCATCGGCTTTCTGGAGAATATATCAAAAAACCTGAAAAACGCTCTCTTCTGCGGTGCGTCCGGATCAACCCCGGGTCCCGGCTTTGTGTACCTGTTTGAAAAAAATCCCATTTTTCTCTCTCCATTCTTTCATTTTTCTGCGTCCTCGGCGTATTTGTCACTTTTGCTTCGTACTGCCTTATTCAACTGTGATGTAGTTTCTTATTCTGTCAAGCTTTTTCTGCGATATTCCTTCTACTTCCAGAAGCTGCTCCACAGAGGTAAATCCACCGATTCTCTCACGCAGCTCTATTATTCGCTTGGAGTATATCTCTCCTATCCCGTCTATTGTCATAAGCTCTTCCTTAGTTGCCGTGTTAATGTTAACCCTGCTCTCGCCTTCGGAGGCATCAGCAGCTTCCACCGAGCCGTCGGCTTCAGTGTCTGCCGTGACGGCGGAATTTCTGTCTGAAACCTCCTCTGCTCTTTCCTGCACCGAATCCGTTCTGTCAATGCGGAGAACACAATTTGCACCTATGACATACAGTCCCACAACTGCGACTATGCACGGAATAATCAGCAGCTTATAAAACCTCTTCATATCGCTGTATATAACTACTTATTATATCTCGACCGAAGCTCAGCAAAAATATCGTCCCAGGTCAAGCCCTGCTCAACCAAAACAACCGACAGATGATAAAGCAAATCAGCCGTCTCGTACTGTACCTCGGATTTAACATAGTTCTTTGATGCAATAATAACCTCTGCCGACTCCTCGCCGACCTTCTTCAGCATCTTGTCAATTCCCTTTTCAAAGAGATAATTAGTGTACGATCCCTCCTTGGGATTTTTAACTCTGTCTACTATAATATTATATACATCGTATAGAATCTTCGGATTTGTGTCTATACCCGTGGGAATTTCAACAAGCCTTCCGTCAACAACCCTGCGGTAGAAGCAGGAAACGTTTCCGGTATGGCACGCCGCACCGATTTGCTCTATTTTAAGCACAATCGCGTCCATATCACAGTCCACAAGGATTTCCTTTACCAGCTGCAGATGTCCCGAGTGCGAGCCCTTTTCCCAAAGCTCCTGACGGCTGCGGCTGAAGTAGGTTGCGTGTCCGCTCTCAAGTGTCATCTTGATGCTCTCCTCATTCATATAAGCGAGCATTAAAACCTCTCCGCTCACCGCGTCCTGCGCCACTGCCGGAATCAAACCTCTGTCATCGAATTTCAAGTTTTTGATAAAATCAGTATTTGCCATTTTTATTCACCCTTCATAAAAAATTATTTCTCTTTGTTTGCCGCAGCCATTGCCGCCGCAATTGTAATTCTGTCCGTGTATAATGCCTTTCCGATTATTGCACCCTCGACCCCCGTTTCACGGAGTGCGGCAACATCCTCCTCGGAGGTGACACCGCCTGATGCAATTATATTAACATCCGGTACAGCCGAAACCATTTCCGCCATTGCGGCAACGTTCGGCCCGTTCAGCATCCCGTCTGTTGCAATATCGGTATATATAATATTTTTAACGCCCAGACCGCTCATTTTTTTTGCAAGCTCAACCGCCGGTACGGAGCTTACCTCCTCCCAGCCGTTAACCGCCGCCATGCCGTCTTTTGCGTCTATCCCGACCGCAATTCTGCCGCCGAAGCGTCTGACCGCCTCGCCCACAAATTCGGGATTGCTCAGTGCCGATGTTCCGATAATAACTCTCTCAACACCGCCGCCGAGATATTTTTCAACCGCCTCCATATTGCGTATGCCGCCGCCGACCTCAATCGGCACATTTACAGATGCCTCAATCCTGCAAATCAGTTCATAGTTCGGCATTGTGCCGCTCTTTGCGCCGTCCAAATCAACTATATGTATAAATTCGCCGCCGTCGCTCTCCCATTTTTTTGCAACCTCGCACGGGTCGTCGGCAAACTTCGTCTTTTTTGAATAATCTCCCCTGACAAGACGCACACACGCCCCGTCTATAATATCAATCGCCGGATAAATTCTCATCTCTGTATTCAGCTCCTCTCCCTCTCAAGCTCCGCCTTAATATCCGTCATAAGCTTTAAAATCCGCTCGCGGTGCATTTTAAGGCTGACCCTGTTCACCACAAGCCTTGCGGACAGCTCGCAGATGTCCTCAAGAACCTCAAGGCCGTTTTCGCGCAGGGTCTTTCCGCTCTCCACTATATCCACAATGACCTCGGACAGACCGACCAGCGGCCCCAGCTCAACCGAGCCGTTAAGCTTAATTATATCCACCGTCTGTCCCTTCACCCTGTGGAAGTAGTCACGCGCAATGCGCGGATACTTGCTGGCGACACGCATTATGTTTCTGCCGTCAAGTCTGCCTTTGAGCTCCGCCGGGCCGGCAACCGCCATTTTGCATTTTCCGAAGCCGAGATCCAGTATTTCATAAACGTCCTTACCGCTCTCGAGCAGAGTGTCCTTTCCGACTATCCCTATATCCGCCGCTCCGTATTCCACATATACCGGAACGTCCGACGCCTTGACCAGTATGAACTTAAACTTATTCTTTTCATCGGTGAATATAAGCTTCCGTGTCTTTGACTTAAGCTCCGCCACGTCAAAGCCTAACTTTTCGAAAATTCCGACCGACAATTCCGCAAGCCTGCCCTTCGCCAAGGCAACGGTTATATATTCCGACTCGGCTTTATCTTCGCCGCCGACATTCTCGGACAGAGCGGTCATAACACGCTCTATTCCTATGGCAATCCCGGTCGCCGGGAGCCGTCTGCCGAACTTCTCGGTCAGGTTATCGTATCTTCCGCCGGAGCATACGGGGAAGGCAACCCCCTTGGCAAAGCCCTTGACGATAATCCCCGTATAGTAATCGAGATTCGGAACCATTCCCAAATCCACCGCCAGGTATTTTTCAAGACCCTTGTCCCTTAAAATATCATACACCTGAGCCAGGTTTTCAAGAGCAGCCTTTGACTTGCCGCACAGAATCGGATTCTCTGCGGCAGTCTTTACGACCTCTATCCCGCCGAACATCTTCGGAAGCTCAAGAAAAACCGCTTTCAGCTCGTCCGAAATACTCATTTCGGCAAGAAGCGCCTCTATCGCCACAAAATCCTTGTCGTTTATCTTACCGCGAAGCTCGTCACTCGCCGTATCATCAAGGCCGGCAAGCTCCGCAAGTCCTTTGTAAAAATCCACCTGACCGATGTCTATCTGAAACTCCTTGACACCAAACTTCAAAAGCGCCTCAATGGCAATCTCTATAACCTCTGCGTCCGCCTCAGCGCCGCCGTTGCCGATAAGCTCGATCCCCACCTGAGAGAACTCCCTCTGACGCGCATTGCTGAACGCCTCGTCGTTTCTGAAAGCACTCCCCGAATATGCAATGCGGTAGGGCAGCTCACCCAAGGGCTTGGTCGCCGCCATTCTCGCAACCGAGGTGGTAAGATCCGGACGGAGCGCAAGCATACGCCCGTTGCTGTCAAAAAACTTGAACATATTCTCCGCCTTGGTCACCGCGGCGTCATATACATCATAATATTCAAATGTCGGGGGCTGAACAACATGATATCCGTGATGGGCAAAAACCTCCCTCGCCGATGTTTCGATTTCGAACTTTGTTTCGCTCTCCTCCACAAGCATGTCCGTAAGCCCTGCCGGAGTATGAGTGTTTCTGTTGCCTGTCATGTTATCACTCTCCCTGATTTGATTTTCCGCCGCGTTAAAATCCGCGTCGAAAAAAGTATATATTTAAACTAATTTATTATATCACTTTTAATCTTTACAGTCAATCAAAATTTTGTATCGTTTACAAATTTGTTAAAATCATCTCAGCCAAAGCTCATTCCGTTTGACTGACAAATAAAATCACACGCCGCGCTTCGGGCACAGATGCTCAACCGGACAGGTATCGCACTTGGGTGAGCGTGCCGTGCAATACGCCCTGCCGTGATACACAAGGCAGTGACAGAATGCCGCCCAGTTCTCCGGCGGCAGAATTTTCTGCAAATCAAGCTCTATCTTGTAGGGGTCGGTCTCGCGTGTAAACCCCATTCTGTTGGACAGCCGCGTCGCATGGGTATCGACCACAACCCCGGGTATTCCGAAAAAGTCGCCTAAAACAAGGTTCGCGGTCTTTCTGCCGACTCCGGGAAGCCGCAGAAGCTCCTCCATGGTATGGGGAACCTCACCGCCGAACTCGTCAATCAGCATTCTGCAGCAGCCGATGATGTTCTTCGCCTTATTCCTGTAAAATCCGGTGGAGCGTATATCCTCCCTAAGCTCCAGCTCGTCCGCCGCGGCAAAAGCATACACATCAGGGTACTTTTTAAACAACGCCGGTGTAACCATATTCACCCGGGCATCGGTACACTGAGCAGCAAGCTGCGTTGCAATGAGAAGCTCCAGCGCGTTATCATAATCGAGTGTACAGTCCGCATTCTCATAGACCTGTCCGAAAACCTCGAATATTTCCGCCGCGCGCTCACTTTTTTTCTTTATACTCTCCCGCATTTGGGATACCCCCTTTAAAATTATACAAAATTCCGCAAATAACCCTTGCAAAATACAACATTTAATATTATAATATAAAATAGAATAATTTGCAATATTATTCGTAAGGAAAATATATATAGTGCCGCAGGCACCGGAAAGGATGAAATTCAAATGTTTGAACTTGAGAACATTAAAAAAACCGACCCTCAGATTGCGGAGGCAATCTTGAACGAGATAGGCAGACAGCGCAGCAAGATTGAGCTTATCGCGTCGGAGAACTTTGTAAGCCCCGCAGTTATGGAAGCGATGGGAACACCTCTTACCAACAAGTATGCAGAGGGTTATCCGGGCAAGCGCTATTACGGCGGCTGTGAATTTGTGGACGTTGTTGAGGATTTGGCGAGAGACCGTGCGAAGGAGCTTTTCGGTGCGGAATTTGCCAATGTTCAGCCTCACTCCGGCGCTTCGGCAAACCTTGCCGCATTTTTCGCTCTTATGGAGCCGGGCGACACATATCTCGGTATGAACCTTGCCCACGGCGGACATTTGAGCCACGGCTCGCCCGTAAATATCTCCGGCAAGTATTTTAACGTTGTTCCCTACGGCGTTGACGACGAAACCCACATGATAAACTATGACGAGGTAAGACGTCTTGCTCATGAGCATAAGCCTAAGCTCATTCTTGCCGGCGCAAGCGCCTACGCAAGAGAGATCGACTTTGCAAAATTCCGCGAAATCGCAGACGAAGTCGGCGCATATCTCATGGTTGATATGGCACATATCGCAGGCCTTGTTGCGGCAGGTCTGCACATGAACCCCGTTCCCTATGCCGATGTGGTAACCACCACCACTCACAAAACGCTGAGAGGTCCGAGAGGCGGACTTATCCTCTGCAAGGAAGAATTGGGTGCGGCAATAAACAAGGCTGTATTCCCCGGCTGTCAGGGCGGCCCCCTCATGCACGTTATAGCCGGCAAGGCGGTATGCCTTAAGGAGGCGCTGTCTCCCGAATTTAAGGCTTATCAGCTTCAGGTCAAGAAAAACGCCGCAAAGCTTGCCGAAGAGCTTATGGCTCGTGATTTGGACATTGTATCCGGCGGCACCGACAACCACCTTATGCTCGTCAGCCTGCTCAAGCAGGACAAGACCGGTAAGGAGGTTGAGCATAACCTCGACGAAATCGGTGTTACCTGCAACAAGAACACCATCCCCAACGACCCCAAGAGTCCGTTTGTCACAAGCGGCGTAAGGCTCGGTACTCCTGCCGTTACCACCCGTGGCTTTGTCGAAGAGGATATGACCGAGATTGCGGAAATCATCTCGATGGTTATCAAGAACTTTGAGGGTAACCGCTCGGCTGCGGCAGAGCGTGTCCAGGCGCTCTGCGCAAAGCATCCGCTTTATGAATAAGCCTCTCGCGGACAGGATTCGCCCGAAGACCCTCGACGATGTAGTCGGTCAGCAGCACATTTTGGGCAAGGGCAGAATTTTGCGGAATATAATAGAGAGCGGAAATATCCCGAGTATGATATTCTACGGGCCGTCCGGCACGGGCAAGACCACTGTTGCCAACATAGCGGCACAGATTTCAAACCGGCCGCTGTATCGGCTCAACGCCACAAATGCATCGGTTGCCGATGTAAAGGCGGTTGTCAAGGAGAGTGAAGGTCTTCTCGGCGGCGAAGGGGTTCTGCTCTATCTGGACGAGATTCAGAACTTTAACAAAAAGCAGCAGCAGTCGCTTTTGGAATACACCGAAAACGGCAGAATCACGCTGATTGCCAGCACCACGGAAAACCCGTACTTCTACGTTTACAACGCGATACTCAGCCGAAGCACCGTCTTTGAGTTCAGGCCGCTGACAACTGCGGATATAGAGGCAGCGCTCCGCCGCGCGGCCGACATTCTGCGCGGCGAATTGGGCGGCACGATTGAAACCGAGGACGATTTTCTGAAAACTCTCGCCGAAAAATCCGGCGGTGATGTGCGGCGCGCACTCAATTCTCTTGAGCTTGCCGTGCGCTACACTCCTCCGTCCGGCGGCGGAGTAATACACCTCGGCGTTGACGCCGCGGAGCAATGCACTCAGAAAAAGGTAATGCAATACGACAAGATGGGCGACAGCCATTACGATATTCTGAGCGCTTTTCAGAAGTCAATCCGCGGCAGCGACCCTGACGCGGCGGTTCATTACCTTGCTCGGCTTATTGCGGCGGACGACCTTCAGTCCATATGCCGCAGGCTTATGGTTATTGCCTGTGAGGATGTAGGGCTTGCCTATCCCACGGCGATAACCGTTGTAAAGGCGTGCGTGGACAGTGCGCTTATGCTCGGCTTCCCCGAGGCACGTATTCCCCTTGCGGAGGCGGTAATTCTGCTTGCAACTGCGCCGAAGTCCAACTCGGCATACCTTGCGGTCAATTCCGCTCTGTACGATATAGAGCATATGGACACAGGGACAATCCCGAGGCAGCTTCAAAACAAGCATTATGACGGCGAAGGCACTCTTCCCAAGGGACAGAATTATTTATATCCTCACGATTATCCCAACCACTACACCGAGCAGCAGTACCTTCCCGACAAGATCAGGGATAAGAAATACTACGAATACGGCGAGAACAAGACCGAACAGAGCGCAAAGGAATACTGGGACAGAATAAAGCATAAGAATTGAGAATAAGGGGCTGTTGCAAATGAGCATCTTAAAAATGCTCATTTGCAGCAGCCCCATTATATAAAATATGTAAAATCTTTATTAATTCTTTGAGTTTCTCCGAAATTTGAAGACAAAATTGCAATAAACAGCGCAAGTACAAGGAAAAACGCAAATTCAAATTTGAAATTATCTGCGATTTGATACACTGATGAATTTTAAAATAATTTTATTGAATAATTGCCCTGCGCCCGTTTGTAGGGGACGATGCCCACATCGTCCCGAAAAGCCCGGTCGGCAATGTATAAATATTTCAAAAAATATGATTTGCGTAAAAAATAGGGAAGCTCAAATTATTAATTCAACTTGATTTTTTAGCTAACATGGTGTATAATATACCATACCGATTTTAGCTTGGAAGAATTTACATAAAAGGGAGAGAGTTTATATGAAAAAATATATTGCTGAATTTATCGGTACAATGGTCTTGGTAATCATGGGCTGCGGAACGGCAATGCTGGTCGGCTGCGGCGCAAATCAGGGCTGCGGATATATTCTGACCGCACTTGCCTTTGGTCTTGCTGTTGTGGGAATGGCATACTCTGTCGGTAATATTTCGGGCTGTCATGTCAATCCGGCAGTATCTCTCGGCGTTTTTATCGGCGGTGAGATGTCGGTGCGGGATTTTATAGGTTATGTTATTTCACAGTGTCTCGGCGCACTTGCGGGCGCAGGGATTCTCGCAATTATTTTCGTCTCCGGCTCCGTTGCCGATATGACCGCTCCGGTAAACGCCGCATTCGGCTTCGGCTCGAACGGGCTCTCCGGCGTGGGTGACAGCTGGGCGGCAGGGCTTTTGGTCGAGGCAGTTCTTACATTTGTATTTGTTATTACTGTTTTGGGCGTGACCTCAAAGAAAGCTGCGCACGGCTCCTTCGGCGGACTTCTTATCGGCCTTACTCTGACTCTGGTTCACATTCTCGGTATCGGCTTGACCGGCACCTCCGTGAACCCGGCAAGAAGCCTCGGCCCCGCAGTTGCTGCACTGATTTCCGGCAACAGCGCACCTATATCCTGCCTTTGGATATTCATTGTCGGCCCTCTGCTCGGTGCTGCCCTTGCGGCTATCGTTTACAAATATCTCAAAGCAGCGTAGCTGCCCATCGCCGTACATTCATATTGATAATAATTTTCAAGCTGCGCCGCTATATCATAGAGTGGCGCAGCTTTCTGTACTGTGCAGGGCTTACCCCTGTTTTCTTCTTAAAATACCTTGAAAAATAGTAAATCGAACCGAAGCCGCACTCTCGGGCAATATCGCCTATGGTCTTATCGGGATTTAAAAGCATTCCCTGTGCAACCTCCATTCGATAATTCAGCAGATACTGGTGCAGCGTTGTATGTACATAGTCGAGCATAAGCTTATTTATATAATATGAGTGATAGCCGATAAGCGCACCAAGACTTTCATTTGTGATATTTTCACGATAATGCTCCTTAATATAATTCAGTACGGTGTCAAGCATCTCACTCGTGGAGCTTGACGGAAAAAGCATCTCACGCAGGATATCAAATATAATCTCCTTTAGCTTCGCTCCGCAGATTTCACTGTAAAATACCTTTTTCTGATTGAACTCACCGCATAAATTTCTTATACTGCTCCGCATTCCGTCGGCACGGCGGCGAATAATCGGCATATTTAAAACGCCGCAATCCGTAAACTCGGGTGCGGCAATAAGATGCACTGAATCAAAGCTCTCTGAAGCAGACGGAGGAAACACCTCACTTAAATCCGAGTTATCCCGAGTAAAATCAAAATTTATAATATACCCCTCGCATGCCTCCGCCTCTGTAAAACGATACTCGGTTCCCGGCCGCCACACGGCAAGATCACCGCCGCTCAGCGTATACGGGCTTCCGCCAATGTATATTGTACAGCTTCCGTTTGTTATATACAAAAGCCGACAGTCATACGCCATCGTCGGCGTATCCCACGCAAACAGCTGCACCCTTGCCGCATAGCGTATATATGGATTTACATCTGCCGCTCTCAAAATTTTCACCTTCCTATATATTTGTTTTGTGCAAAAATATATTTGTTTTATTCATTGATTATAACATATTAATATTATAAAATCAAGATGAATAATTAAATCAAAAAAAGCAATCAGAAAGGGTGGTATAATGCTTACCTCAGAAATGATCAAGCAGGCAGCTCTCGACGCAGGTGCCGACGCCTGCGGCATCGGACCCATGTCACGTTTCGACGGTGCGCCCGATGAGATGAATCCGCAATTTTTGTTTCCCGAGGCAAAAAGCGTAATCGGCTTTGTGTTTAGAATTCCTCGCGGAGTCCAAAGGGGAATCGAGGAGGGAACACAGTTCTATCAGTACCCCTCAATGGCATACGGCGGAATAAACGAAATCTTCGCCCCGGCGGTTTTATACCGTGTGGGACAGATAATCGAGGATGAGGGCTATGAGGCCTTTGTATACAGGAACACGGGCGCAAGAGGCGTAGTGTCCGACATGGACGGAAGTCCCGGAAACACCCTCTCCCCCGAGGAGCAAATTGAAGTAAACGAGCACGCCAAAACAGCGACCGCACATCACAGAAGCGTGCAGTTTACACGGCCTGCCAGGGAGGAAAACAGCGTTGCGCCCGATCTTCAGTTTCAGTTCAGGCTTGCCGCCGTTGCCTGCGGCCTGGGCGAGATCGGCTGGAGCAAGATGCTGCTGACGCCGCAGTTCGGGCCGCTTCAGCGTGTTGCGTTTATCTTCACCGACGCCGAGCTCGAGTACGATGAAATGTACAGCGGAAAGCCCCTTTGCCGCAGATGCGGCGCCTGTGTCCGCGAATGTCCCGGCGGCTGTATTCCGTCCTTAAATTCCGGGAAGAAGATCACGGTTAATTTAGACGGAAAAATCTGCGAGTGGGGCGACATCGATATGTGGAGATGCTATGCATTCTACACCCACGCCGGAAGATATTACAATCCCTTTGTGCCGAAAGAGGTTTGGGACAAAAACGAAAACGGCAGCCTTGACCTTATGGAGGGTGTGACCGACGTTGCAAACGAGCAGGAAATCATGAAGGTTTACACCGCACTTTCAAAGTACTTTCCAAGCTGGGTCGGCTATAACATGGCTAAATGCGGCGGCTGTATAAGAGCCTGCGTTTCCGTTCTGGAGAAAAAGGGCGGCTGCATGGAAGACAGATTTAAGGAACCGCTCCGCACCAAAAAGGCGTGGAAGCTGGACAGATGAGCGGAGGTGTGAAAGATGATTACGAGTGATTATATTAAACAAAGAGCGAAGGAACTTGGCGCAACAATCTGTGGAATCGGCAATATATATGAAGAGCCAAATCCCCAGCGTGACCCGAAAATGATTCTGCCCAACGCCAAGTGTATAATTGGCTTTGGCTTTGCCGTTCCGAAAGGGATTTACAAGGCAATGGACAAGGGAAGTCAATATTATACATATACCTCTATCGGGGTAAAATACATAGACGAGGAAATGGCAGAGATTTTCCTGCTTAAAATGGGTGCATTAATCGAAAACGAAGGCTATGACGCCTGTCTGCAGAAGTCAATTCCGAACCTCAGGATAAAGGGCGACAAGGAAACCAATCCCGAGGTTTTGGACACCTATGAATTGATTCATGCCGAGGCCGTCGAAGAGGGCAAGCCCGTTCCCGACGTGATTATCGACTTCGGCAAGGCGGCAAAGGCGTGCGGCTTAGGCGAAATGGGTATGAGCGGAAAAATCGTCAACAGAAAGTACGGACCGCTTATGCGCTACTGCTTTATCATTACCGATGCGCCGCTTGAATGTGACGAGCCGCTGAGCGAAAGCGTTTGCGACCGCTGCGGCAAATGTGTTTCCGCCTGCCCGGGGCACGCCATAAGCGAAAACGGTCTTGACACCTGGCAGTGCAGTGTTTACTACAAGGGTGCGCACAAGTCCAATCCGTTTATGACCGACGATTTTCTCATGGGAAATCCGGAGCGTGATGCGATAATAAACGGTGAGAAGCGGTTTGACGCAGAATCCGCACGGGAAATATACAAGGAAATGAACTTTCTTCCCAATACTCAGTGGGGTTATTCGCCCTGTCTATGCGGAAGGAAATGCGACATTGCCTGCTACAGGCATATAGTGGGGGAAATATAATGAAGAAAAAAATAATAGAACTCGCAAAAGCAAACGGCACAGACTCAGTCGGCTTTGCGCCGTCAACCCGATTTTCAGAGGACGACCCCATATTCAAGATTATGCCCGAAACAAAGACGGTTATCGGCTTGGGCTTTCGGATACTTCGGGGGATTTACAGGGGTATTGAGGAGGGCAGCACCTACTATCAGTACACCACTATGGCTGTTGAAAACATGGAGGAGACTGTAATGCCCATGGCACAGCTTAAAATCTCCATGATGCTTGAGGAAAACGGCTTTATCGCTCTGCCCCAACGCAGACATCAGCAGATAATGGCAGAGACGGACTCCACCAATCCCGAGGTTGCATACGATGCAGTCTACCGCGGAAAAACGGCGGAAACCCAAATTGATTTTGAGCATACCGCCGTAAAATGCGGCTTGGGTGAGCTGGGTCTCCACGGCGCACTTTTAAACGATGACTTCGGTCCGATGATACGTTACTGCTTCATTCTAACCGATGCCGAGATAGCTGCGACCGAGGAGTATACTCCGCACCTGTGCGACAAGTGCGGAAAGTGCATTTCTGCCTGTCCCGGCGGAGCAATAGACGAAAACGGCAAGGTTGACCCATGGCAGTGCGCAGTATATTACAACGGCGCAAACGGTACACGCAACCCATTTATGCCGCCTGACGCTTTTTCGGACATGGACAACCGCCTCGAGATAATAGCCGGCGAGGCAAAGGTCACGCCCGACACGGCAAAAAAGATACTGGACAAGATATACTTCTACCCACCGGCACAGCACGCATATCAATGCTCAATATGCGGCAGAGCCTGTGATGTTGAATGTTATGTTCATCTTGAGGAAAAGGGCGTTTTAAAGAAAAAGTATAAGACCCCGTTCAGAAAAAGAGAGAAATGGAGTTTTGACCTTGACAGCTTTAAATAATTTTAAAGGCCAAAGCAATTTGGGCGAAGAGATAGAATCTACATACGACAACGGCCGCATCTCCGTCAGTGCTGCGGCGGTGCCGGCCGGCACGGAATATATTGACTTGTACAGCGACGGCATCTGTGCAAGCGCAGGCGAGAGCGGGTACTATGTCATATCCGACGCCGACGCTAAGGGCAGCCGCCTTTGCTTATTTAACGATAAGCCTGACGGTGAGAGATGCTTTCGTCAGGCTCTTATGCCGATTTTCGGAATAAAGACTCAAAACCGCTGCACTCTTGTTATCGCAGACGGAATGTCGGCAGTCTTTCATCTTGTTTTCGGAGTAAGGGACGGAAAATATTACGCACGGCTGCGCTTCGTCTTAGACGGCTGCGCCCCGTACGAGGATATATCCGCCGTTATTATTGAGCTTGACCCTGACGGCGGCTATTCGGAAATGGCGGCTGCATACAGGGAATACAAGCTGAGCCGAGGCGAATGCAGACCGATTATTGAAAAGCAGGCGGAGCGAGAGGCTCTCCGTTATGCGGTGCAAGCTCCGGAAATCAGAATCCGCATGGGCTGGAAGCCTGCGCCGCCCGCCGTACTTGAGCAAACAGAGGAAAACGAGCCGGATATGTACGTTGCCTGCACCTTTGACAGAGTATGCGAGTTTATAACCGAGCTTAAACGTCAGGGTGTTGAAAAGGCAGAGATATGTCTTGTGGGTTGGAATGTCAGCGGTCATGACGGCCGCTATCCGCAGCTTTTCCCCGTTGAGCCGAGGCTCGGCGGCGAGGACAAGCTCAAAAGTCTTATCGCTTATGCAAAGGAATGTGGCTATAAAATAGTCTGTCACACAAACAGCACCGACTGTTACAGCATTGCCGACAGGTTTTCCGAGGACATAGTCGCCAAGGAGAGCGACGGCAGCCTCAGTATAAATCCGATGGCATGGAGCGGCGGCAGAATGTACAACCTCTGTCCGACTGCGGCAGAGCGGTTCGCCGCAGAGGATCTGCCGAAGGTGGCGGAGCTGGGCTTTGAGGGTCTGCACTACATAGACGTTATGTCCGTCATTCCGCTCCGCTGGTGCCATGATACGGAGCATCCCTCAAATCCGCGCCAAACCTTGGAGCATTACAGGCATATTATGAATGACTGCCACAAGCTTTTCGGCGGATTTGCCTCGGAGGGCGTTTTCGACTTCGCATCGGAATACCTCGACTTCGGACTTTATATTTCGTGGCCCGCAACCCCCGACGAAATGCTCGACCGCGAAATTCCGCTGTGGTCATTGGTATACCACGGCATAATCCTCGCCAATCCCACTACCGATACGGTGAACTATCCCATAAAGGATGCGAAAAACCGCCTTACGATTACGGAATACGGCGCACGCCCGGCGTTTTATATTTATTCAAAATTTATGAAGGGCGGAAATCAGGACGACTGGCTCGGCAAAGAGGATCTGACCCTTGACACAGATGAGAATCTGTGCCATGCGGCAAGGGTTATAAAGTGTGCGTGTGATGAGTACGCCGCCGTATCGGATTTGCAGACCGAATATATACTAAAGCATGAGGAAATTTCAGAAAATGTCTTTGAGGTTACCTATTCGAACGGACGAAAAATCACGGTAGACTATAACAGGCAAACCTATTCGATAGATTAATATTTATAAAAAGCATAAAAGCGGTTTGGTTCACATCGTATGTTCGTGAGCCAAACCGCTTTGTAATATATTATACAATTTGCCTGTTACAATCATATGCAAGACTGCCGCTGATAATAGTTTTTTGAATATTTATATTACTGTCGCATATAACAATGTCAGCACGCTTACCGACCGCAAGAGAGCCGATATTCTCATCCTCTCCCACCGACCGTGCCGGGTTGAGCGAGGCTTTTTTCACCGCCTCCCATATCGGACATCCTACTGCGTCCATGAAGTTCTTGACAGCCATATTCATTGTCAGAATACTGCCTGCTATCGTACCGTCCGAAAGACGACATTCGATGCCGCGAACGCTTACCGGCTGACCGCCCAGTGTATACTCTCCGTCCGGCATACCGCCCGCCCTCATACAATCGGTAATCAGCACAAGCCTATCTCCAATTACTTTATCGAGGATTTTAAATAAAACGGGGTTTATATGGAACGTATCGGCAATAAGCTCGCAGTAGACTCTGTCGTCCGTAAGTGCCGCACCGATAACTCCCGGCTCACGATGATTGAGCGGCGGCATTGCATTAAAAAGGTGTGTCACCTGTCGTGCCCCTGCAGCAAAGGCAGCGCACGCCAGGTTAAGATTTGCGGCTGTATGACCGACAGACACGTTCACCTCCGTCTCTGCCGTAACACGTTTAATAAACTCTATGCCGCCGTCAACCTCCGGTGCCAGTGTTACAAGCTTTATTCTATCTTTATTTTTAATTATAAAATCCGCATTTGGCTTCTTGACAAACTCCGCCGACTGAGCTCCCTTTTTTTCGGGGTTGATAAACGGGCCTTCCACGTTTGCGCCCAAAACCCTTGCCCCCTCGCCGCCTTGCATAAGCTCGCCGATTTGGTCAAGAGCGGTCTGTATATCCTCCATGGAAACGGTCATTGTTGTGGGACACCAGGCGGTGACGCCGTTCGATGTCAAAGCCTTTGCGATATTCTCGATACCGCTTTTATTCCCATCCGATGTATCAAATCCCTTATAACCATGGATATGAACATCTACAAACCCCGGTATGACATATGCGCCGCAGGCATCAATCACCTCTGCCCCGCCTGCGTGTATATCGCCGATTTCGCATATTCGCTCATCAAACAAGATTCCACCGTCTGCCGCAGAATTTTCGGTTACAACCTTCGCATTGATAATCGCCTTCATCTATATCGCCTCAAACATATTTTTTTATTATATCCGCCATCTTCGGAAGCTTTTTCTCGATATCCGCCACAAGCTTAAACTGTGTTCTCGCTCTGTCGAGGTTATGATTCTCACGGTGAACCTTGAAGTACGTATCCCCGTTTATGTGGTCGGCAAGAAATCTTATTCCGCATTCATAGGTCAAAAGCAGTGCCGACAGCGGCAAAAGCTCAATTTCCGTTTCCGTCAGGCATGCTGCCGTCTCGGACAGGAATCCCTTCGCAAACTGCTCAAACTTCTCGAGGTCAAACCAAATTTTATCGAGGTCGGTTTCGTCCTCGCTTCCGCTGGACGCACCGAAGCGGAGTGCGTCGCCGAAGTCGTACAAAACCGAGCCGGGCATAACCGTATCAAGGTCAATAACGCACATTCCCTCGCCCGTGTCAGCATCGAACAGGACATTGTTCAGCTTTGTGTCATTGTGCGTCACACGCAGAGGCACTCTGCCTGCCGCCATTTCGTCAACCACGCGCGAGGCATACTTGCTGTAGCGTTTTGCAAACTCCACCTCCGCAGAAACGGATGCCAGCCTGCCCGCCGCATTGCTTTCGACAGCGGCCTCAAGCTGCTTTACACGCACGGGTGTATTGTGAAAGTCCACAATCGTCTCATGAAGCGTATCCGCCGGGAAGTCGCTGAGCATTCTCTGAAATTTCCCGAATGCCCTTCCTGCCTCATAAAGCTGAATCGGATCGTCGGCAATGTCACGGCTGACCGATCTTTCAACGAATTTATACATTCTGAAGCAGTTTTCGGGATCTGCCTCGTAATAGTTTTTTCCGTCCTTGGTCTTGATTAATGTAAGCGTCTCCCTTGACGGATCGCCGCCCTCCGCTTTAATCTTTTCCCCGAGCCACCCGGTCACATTCGCAATATTTTCCATCACCTCACCGGGATTTTTGAAAACATTTGAATTTATACGCTGAAGTATAAACCTCGGTGCGGTCTCGCACAGATATGTATCGTTTATATGTCCGTTTCCGTAAGGCTCGATATTAGTCTCTATACTGAATACCGAGCATATTTCTTTTAATGAATATTTTTTCATGCTTCTCCTCCCCTGCCGCTTTCTCAGACATTCGCTCCGCCGGGATATGCATCCCTGTCGCAGATAAGAATTACGTTTTTGTGAACCTTAAGCATTGACGCAGGGCTCTCTGTCGTTATACTGTTATCCAAGAGCTCCGATACTGCGTTGCGCTTTGCCGCCCCGTTTGCAAGAAGTATTATCTTCCGTGCGGCAAGAATCGTGCCTATACCCATTGTAAGCGCCATAGTCGGCACCTCCGATATATCATCGAAAAACCGAGAGTTTGCGCTGATTGTGTTCTCCGTAAGCTTCGTCAGATGCGTGTGCGAATTAAGGCTTGAATCGGGCTCGTTGAAGCCTATATGCCCGTTCTGACCGATACCGAGGATTTGCAGGTCAACGCCGCCCAAGCTTTCTATCAGCCTTTCAAAGCGTTCGCATTCCGCCTCGGCATCCTTGCACATTCCGTCTAAGATATGCGTGTTTGCCATATCAATGTTTATTTTGGAAAACAGGTTTTCCTTCATAAAATAGTGATAGCTCTGCGGATTGTCCGGCGAAATCGGGTAATATTCATCAAGGTTTACGGACCTTACTCTGCTAAAGTCCACCTCGCCTGCCTTGTTTTTTTTCGCAAGCACATTGTACATACCCACAGGCGTTGAACCCGTAGCAAGGCCAAGAACGCAATCCGCCTTTTCATTCACCTGCTTCGCCACAATTTTTGCGGCACTCTCAGACAGCTCGTCATAGCTGTCGCATACTATAATATTCATAAATCAAAAAACTCCTTTTCCCAATGTCTGCTAATGTATATTATCGGCATATGACATACGGTAAAATACTAAATATTCTCCGCAATCATCTTGTTTATTCTCTCACGCAGGTTCAGAATATATTCTGCGCTGCGCGGATATGTCCGAAAGTCAATCTCGCCCTCCGAATCGATAAGCTCCGTTACTGCAGCTCTGCCGCAAAGGCTCTCCAAAAGCTGCATTGCACGCATATCCTGAAGCGCATCACCGAACACAAAAAGTCTGAGCGACGGCTCGGGGCCGTCCGCCCCGGGATATACCGAGAAGGCATCCCCTGCCGGAAAGCCGCTGTCCGCATCGTTGATTACATACGGATTTACAAGCCTTGTTGACAGCTGAGAATAATAAAAGTTATATCCCCACTGCAAAAAGCCCTTTATGTCATATTTGTAAAGCTGCGCCCCGATAATCCTGTTTCTTGAGGACGGCATTGCAATAAATCTGTTGCTGAGATTATACTTTCCCTCGCCGCAGCAGTAGTACGCCCAAAGGTTTTCTATTCCTCGGCCGATAAAGCTGTCAATCGTGCGTATGGTCGGCACGGGAGTTTCTATAAATCCTTTTTCGTATATTTCATAATCGGATATTGCATCCATATGGTGAAATCCGTCAATAAGCGGCTTTATAAACTCCTGTATCTCGCCGTAACGCTCAATATGATCTCTGCTCGGCTCATCGGATATATGAAAATAAACCTTGTCCTTATCCCAGTTCTCCGAAAGGTATTCGGTAAGCCTCGGCAAAAGCTGCGACAAAAAGTCCTTGTACTCCTCCGACAGGGAATCGGTATGCCAACCGAACTTCTTTACCTCACCGCCGTTCTCGTATACAACGATTTTCGGTGTGCACATTGCACCCCATTGCGAAAACAGGTGTGAAATCTCGATATATTCTATTCCGTTCCGTCTGCACACAGCGAGCCATCGTGTCAGCTTTGTGAAGTCAAAGCCGTAAACCCCGTCCTTATATGTAACGTCAATCAGCTGAACCGTCGGCCTCTCCGCGCCGATCTTGGTATCGAGAGGCGGTGTGAATATCGGCGTAAGCAGCATATTCACACCCGACTCCGCTGCGGTTTTAACAAACCTTTCTATATAACTCCAATGCTCCTCCGACAAAGGCTCCAAGCCGTAGTAGGACGCTATACAATCGCAATGGAACCATTGGGTAAAGATAAGCTTCTGCTTCGGAAGCTCGGCACCTATAACATTTAAGCCGAACACACTCTCGCCCAACACCTCTCCGTCCTTCTCGAAGCTAACCGTGATTTTATGCTCACCGGGAGCCGCATTCTTACCAACGTCAACCGTGAGCCACAGTGCCTTATAAAAGTAAGCCGATACAGCCACAGTTCCGTCATTTACGGTTAAAAGATCGGGAATAACAGCACTTTCACGTGTTATAAAAGCATTGTCATACTCATTCGCAAACGCAGGCATGCTGACCGGAACCGAAACCACGTCATAGACCTTTACATCGAGGTCGGAGCATACACTTATATCCGCACGAACAGCCGGTCCGACATCCTCCCCGTTCGCTATCATCGCTATCTGATATGAAAACCTCTCGCCGCGCAGACAGCTTGCGCCGTTATACTCCGCCAAAGGAAGTGACAGTGCAGGCATCACCTTTTCGAGAGAAGATAAATTCTTCAAACTAAACTTATGCATAATATTTCCCCTTTATAAAAACTTTGACCCGGCAGCAATTCCGCTTTACCGCCGCAGAAAGTTCACTTTATTTACATAATAACTCTGTTTTACATAAAAGTATTTGCACAAAATACATTTTATTTTATACTATCGTACAAAAGGTATTGAAATTCAAAAAAGAAAGTGATAAAATATGACACAGAGAGATATATGAGGTTAATTTTCCCGATATGTGAGGTGGTACGAGTGGCGGAATACATAGGCGTCAGGCTGAGCGACGAGTTGGTAATAAAAAAGCTATATACTGTTCATTATTATGAATATTCAAAGAAATACAGCTTTCCCGGGGAGCAGCACGACTTCTGGGAATTTGTCTATGCCGACAAGGGTGAAGTGTACGCCGTTGCCGATGACACCCATCACCTTCTCAAGCAGGGCAGCATAATTTTCCACAAGCCCGGCGAATGGCACACTGTATATGCCAACGGCACCTCGGCACCGAATATCGCCATTGTCACCTTTGAATGTACCTCGGACAAGATGAAGTTTTTCGAAAACAAAATACTGACTGTCGGGCAGGAGCAAAAAAGATTGATTTCAAAGATAATCGCTGAATACACAAACGCTTTTTCCACCGCATTAAACGACCCGTACACGAACAGGCTCTCACGCCGCAAGGGTGCGCCCGTCTGCTCGGAGCAGCTGATTAAGCTATACCTCTGCGAGCTTTTGATCTCCTTTCTCCGCAGCAGCCCCGAAACGGAGCAGCGGGCGGCGTTTACCATCAACCACACAAACTCCGCTGTGGATATGCTTGTAAACTACATGAAGGAGAACAT
Source organism: uncultured Ruminococcus sp. (assembly GCA_902766745.1). Lineage (GTDB taxonomy): Bacteria > Bacillota > Clostridia > Monoglobales > Monoglobaceae > UMGS1820. Next base: position 89,266 of record CACXES010000141.1, on the reverse strand, counting down.
AACCAAAAGCATCACACTGCGTGAGCTTGCCGATTACAGCGGCACAAACCGCACCGCCATAGAGAACATATTCCGTGACAGCTTTAGCATGGGTGCGGTGGAATATTTTCTGCGGCTTAAAATCGAATTGGCAAAAAAATATCTGCGTGAGGACAACTACAACGTCACGCAGATTGCAGAAATACTCGGCTATTCGGGCGTTCATTATTTTTCGCGGCAGTTCAAGCGTATGTCGGGCATGACCCCGACCCAGTATTCCATGTCAATAAAGGCAATGATGAGGGAAGATATTGACGAGATTTAGTCCGCTAAAACTCTTTTATCCGAAATTCCGAACCGAGATTCATATAAAACCCCCGACGCAGCTGCTGTCGGGGGTTTTTGTCATATAATTATATATTCATGGCTGTCATGGTATCCTCAAGCTGCTCGACCGTTCTGCAGCCGGCAATAGGAACAACCTGAAAATCCGAGGTGCGTATCAGCTCCGCAACAGCCGCCGCATTGACAGACACACCGCTGTCCAGGCTTACTTCCTTTAAGTGATTATAGATTTCCTTATTTCTATCGGTCAGATACTTGGCATACGAGGTCTTTGAAAGCTCCTCCGCTCCCATCTTATCCAGCTTTGTGAAGAAGCCCTTTGCCTGCGCCGAAAATGCAAATACAGGCATTTTTGTCTGCTTATAAAACCCATACTCGGCATCATTCATAGCGACCAGTGTCTTGTCCTCAACCTCCGGAACATTATCCGCAATATTATACTGTATCTGACTTGCACAAATCGGGTATAGTCCGTGCTCCTCGGCGAATCTGTTCGCCTCGGCGATTCTCGCCGCTGTCCAGTTGGACACACCGCAGTATCTCGCCTTTCCGCTCCTTACTATATAATCGAGAGTTTCGACAATTCCTCCGACCTCCATATCGATACAGTCACGATGCAGCCAGTATATGTCAATTACGCCGCATCCGAGATGTGTCAGGCTTTTTTCTATATCACCGAGGATATCCTCCCTCCTAAGCCGCGGCGCATTTCCGTTTTCAATATCATGATGAGCGCCTTTTGTGGAAATTATGACCTCACTCCGCTTTCCGCTTTTCTTCAGCCATGCGCCGATCGTCTTTTCACTCCGCGACCGCTCACCAGGGATCCAGTCGGAATATATAAGTGCCGTATCTATGATGCTTCCGCCCAGGTCCACAAACCTATCCATCATGTAATAGGCATCCTCTCTTGAAACCTTTGCTCCGAAATCCGCAGTCCCGAGAGCAATAGGCAGGGCATCTATATCCGTTCCGTACAAAACCCGCTTCTTCATAAAGACCTCTCCTTCGTTTTTGTATAAAGCTTTACTTCAAGCCGGCAAAAACCTTTATCGCCTCCGACACATTCTCACGCATACCGCGCTCCGCCTCAACAGCAATATCATGGAAGAATGTCATATCCGACATCTTTGAAACCGCCTCGCCGCCTGCCTTTGCCATATAGGTATAATAATTTATCTTACGGACGCCGCGGCGTATAACCTCCTTGTAGTCCTCCTCCGAAACACCGCTGCCGCCGTGCATGACAATCGGCACATCAATTATATCATTGATTTTCGACAGCCTGTCAAAATCCAGCTTCGGTGCGGTCAGATACAGTCCGTGCGCCGTACCGAAGGCGCAGGCAAGGGCGTCAATCCCGGTATCACCTACAAATTCCTTTGCCAAAGACGGATCGGTGTAAATACTCTCTCCGCCTTCTCCGCCGCTCTCTCTTGCACCCATAGAGCCGACCTCCGCCTCAACGGAGGCTCCGAAGCGTTCCGCCGCCTCAACGATCATACAGGTGTTTGCCCTGTTCTCGTCAACGGACAGCTCCGAACCGTCATACATAACCGAGGTAAAGCCAAGTTCAAGACCTCTCTTGACATAATCCATATCCGTGCCGTGGTCTAAGTGTACGCAGACGGGAACGCTTGCACGCTCCGCCATAAAAAGCATAATCGGCGCCATTTCCTCCATTTTGCAAAGTCCCATTTCCTCATGCACCTGAGCGTGCATGATAATCACCGGCTGATTTAACTCTTCAGCGGCACCGATTACCGCCTTAATACTCATCAGATTCGGTGTGTTAAACGAGCCAATTGCACATTTTCTCGCCTCTGCCGCCTTTAATATATTTTTAAGATTTACAAGCATTTTAATACATCCTCGCTTTCAATAAATTCAAGTTCAATACTCGTGTCATAGCTTTCGCCGACATCCACAAGCTTAAGTCTGCCCTCACGACGCATTACATCTCTGCCGTCAGGGGTACAGTTCGCCGGTTCAAGACCGAGTACATACTCGCCCTCGCCCATCATCTTCCACTCGGTAAAGCAGTCAAGAGCCGCCTTGTCAAAGCTCATTTTAAGACCCTTTTCGATGTTCGGATTAAATATCCCCACCGAAGCAATGCCGTCCTTATCCTTGACATCGAAGTAATAGCATCTCTCCTCATAGTCTGCCTGCGGCTTCTCGGGCTTCAGGCAGTTTTCAATATCCTCACGGGCGTGCTCGTTCCGCGGTGTAACCGAGCTGTGCGGAATATATATCTTCGCCGTCTCGGACAGCAGCGGATAGCCCATGTTAAAGTGATAGAGCAGCATACACGGCTCTGCCTTGCCGCCGATATTTTTAACGCTGTCTGTGATTTTAAGCTTATTCTCCGTTTTTGAACATACAAATCTTCGCTCAAGCACCAGCTTTCTTCCGAAAAGCGACGCATCTCTCACCGCTGCGCATATGACTATATCGTTTTCCGTTTCGGAATAGGAAAAGCTTTCGCACGGGGTGTTCGCAATCGTTCCGTGCAGCGGCAGCTCCTCCCCTTCATCAACACAAGGCGAGCCCACCGCAGCCAAGCCGCAGGTTGTCATAAACCCGGCGGTGAAGGATTTTAAAAATCCGTCTCCGCGGTTGTCATAGAAGCTCGGCGCCACATATCCGCAGGGGGCAAAGTAACCCATATTCATCCCCATAAAGCTCATTCTTGAAATGTCCATTGCTCTGTCCGCCGACAATGTGAAGCAAAGCCCCTTGCCGTTTCTGACCTCAAGCAGAGTCATTCCCTTTCCCTTGCCCCGGGCGAGAGTTACCTCCTCAACCCCGGACAGCTGTGACGGATGCCCGATATACCTATTCATCACACATTACCTCCCGTACCGCTCCGTAAATTTTCTTATACTTCTCATAATTGCGGCAGTAAATTTTATGACGTTCCTCGTCGGGACGGAAAACGCACCTCTCCGAGGTCAGGCGCATATCCTTGTCATACGCACCGATTGCCAACCCTGCAAGGTACGCCGTTCCGGCGGCACCTATCTCACCGGCGTCAAGTGCCGTCACGGGTATGCCCAAAACGTCAGCCTTAATCTGAAGCCACACATCGGAGTTTGCTCCGCCGCCCGTTGCCACAAGCATTTTCGGCTCAATGCCGAAGTCCTTCAAAAGCTCTGTATTGACCTTGATTTCGTATGCCGTTCCCTCCATAAGTGCCTTGTATATATCGTATTTTCCATGCTCAAAGGTCAGCCCGAGAACCGCCGCCTTTGACCCCGTGTCCATATACGGAGTTGCCGCCCCGGCAAAGTGAGGCATTATCAGCAGCCCTGTCGGCTCGGCGGAAACCTGCTTATCCATCTCCGCATATGACAAATCCGAAAAGCTGTCTCTGAACCACTTCAGCGTTGCGCCGCCGGTATATGACAGCACATAGCAGGCGTATTTTCCGTTAATATGGGGCACAACCGAATAGCCGCAGCGATACAGCTCCATATTCTCCGGAGCCTCGTCCATGATAAGCGGAACACATTCCACCGTGCCCGTACCGTCCATCACACGGCTGTTTTCAAAGGCTCCGGCACCCGTCATTGCCGCAATCTGATCATGACAGCCGGAGACAATAACTGTCTTTTCGCCGAGGCCGGTAACCTTCGCCGCAGCCTCAGTCAGCTCTCCCGCCGCCGTTCCGGACGGAACGGGACAGGACAGCAAATTCTTTTCAATTCCGCAAAAGTCAAGCATTTCATCTATCCAACACTTGTTCTTAATATCAAAGCATGCCGTCCTCGCCGCAAGCGAATAATCGATCTGTCGCTTTCCCGTCAGCTTATACACCACATAATCCTGTATCAGGAGTATTGCCGCCGCCCTGTTGTATAATTCCGATCTATTTGCCTTAAGCCACATTATTTTCGGCAGAGAATACATCTCATGGGGCTTTGTTCCGGTCAGGTACGACAGCCTTTCCTCGCCGAAATGCTTCTTCAGTGTTTCGCACTCCTCACTCCCTCTCGGGTCGGTGTAAAGCATGATTTGATTCAGCGGCTTTCCGTCGCTGTCGACCATAACAAAGCTTTCTCCGAAGCTTGTAACCGCTATCGCCGAAATATCATAATCGGACACCGCCGACAAGACCTCAACCACTGCGTCAAGGAGAGCGTTCGGGTCAATCTCATGCAGGCCGCCGCTCCTTGCTACATCATATTCGCGGTATTCGCTTTTCACAAAGTCGCCCTTCTCGTCATACAGCACGATTTTACAGCCGCTTGTTCCTATATCAAGTCCTCCGATATACATAAGCTCCTCCCGCGACATCAAAGCTCAATCATATCATAGCCGAGGTAATTTTCAAACGCCTCACGCAGGATATCCGCCATATTGCCTTTTCCGACAGCGGTATGATGTCTGAAGCCGCTCCGTGCCAGCTTGATAAGCTTGTTCTGCAGGCCGCTGATTTCGGCAACGCCGCCGCAGCCGAAGAATTCCGTTTCAATCGGCTCTCCCGTAAATTTACCCTCGTCAACATAGAAGGTCAGCTTTCCGTCCTCCGTCTTGCAGTTTGAATATGTCATCGGAAATGCGGCAATCCTACCCTCATTGCTGCCCCAGCCGCAGCCCGGACAGCCCTTTGCAAACATCTTGTGGTCGGTGACAGTCCCCTTCTTTTCCATAAGGCTCTGTGCCACAGGGCCGCAGTGGAAAAGTATAACCTTATCGAGGTCGTCACCGTAGTTGTTGTTCCAGTCAAGGCACGCTGTCGGAAATTCGGACGCCAGCTGCATGGAATACATATTTATCGCCGAGCACAGGTCAATCTCACACGAGGCGACAATTCCTCTGTCATTCAGCTCACTTAAGAGGACGCAGGGTGCAATACCGAGAACCGTCTGCATCTCCTCCCAGCAGCGCAGGGTTATGCAGTCCAGATGATATTCATCTATCATATCGTCTATGGCAACCGATGTCTTTGCAAGCGTCAAGGTCTTATCCTTAGGCACCTTTGAAAAATCAGTGTAATTCACCAAACGCTCAACCTTTGCCGATACTCTCTCGTCGGTATCGCTAAGATTTTCAACACGATAAAACAGCTCCGACAAGTCATATGTATCACAGGTAATTCCGTACTTCTGCAAGGTTATTTCGTCATAGCGTACAGTCTTGAACTTAGTGGTTCTGGCACCGATAACGCCTATGGTGAACCTCCTCATTCCGTTTACGACACGGCACACAGCGGCAAAATCCTTAAGATTTTTGTCAAACTCCGGTGTCAGCGGATGCACTACATGGGGCGGCAGTATTGTATATTGAATCCCGTACTGGTGGAACACATCACAGATTGAGAACTTTCCGCAGTAGGAGTCACGTCTGTGCTCGAAATCCATCTTGCCTATCTCATCGGGATATGCCTGAATCAAAATCGGCACACCGGCATCTCTGAGAGCGGCAACCGCACCGTTCTCGTCACTGAAATTCGGCAGGGACATAATTACGCCGTCATATTCACCCTCATGTTCTTTAAGCCATTTTGCGTATACCATACCCTCGTCCTTGGTCTCCACTGCGCCGTATCGAGTCATCTCTGCCGGCGGCATCAGGTATTCAAAGCCGGCGGCTTTTACCGCCTGCGCAACCTCGTCTCTCGCCGAGGCGATCAGCGTTTCGGGAAAGAATCCCCTGTTTCCGAAGTAAAGTGCAAATTTCATTATAACATAACCTCTTTCTTTATTATATATTTTATTTGTTACTTTTCAAATATTTTTTGATTTCCGAAAGCTCCAACGTATCAGTAAGAAAGCTTCAGCACAACAGCAGAATTTTCACCGAGGAAAATCCGCACAGTATCACCGCAAGCCTCCGTTTTTACAGGTGCTGACATCGGATAAATGCATTTTATGTCCTTAATGTCTCTGCCGATATTTATCTCTGCGCTGTCCTCGCCGCCGAATCTGCCTATGCACACATAGTCATAATTTTCACTGCGGAAGCCGCTGCAAACCCATTCGCTTTCAAAGTTGATTATACCCATGGGGTAAAACGGCTTAAGCCTCGGTATTTCGCTTCTCAGCGACTTGTAAAGCTCCACTCCCTCGCGGAGCAGCTCAAATGAATTATTCGACAGCAGATGGGCTTCGCCGCTTATATACATTCGGCGAAGCATGGTATTTACTATATTAAACGCAACCTCGCCCGGGCTGTGCTCCTTTTTCGGCAGGCACCACACCGCAGACTGCTCCGGGATAACAGCAGTCTGAGACATTGCGGCAATGACTGCCGTGGGCTTGTAATCCTCCGCATCCGATAATGACTGAAGCGAAAAATGTGAAAGGGTTTCATAGTCCATTCTCATGCCGCCGCTTGCACAATTCTCTATTATCACCTCGGGGTGCCGCCGATAAATTCCGTCTATCCAGCCAAGGAACGCAGCCCTGTGCTTTAAAAGTCCGTCACCGAAGCTGTCGGCATCAATCTCAGTTCCGACACCGCCGTCAATATTGTAATCAAACTTAAAGTAGCATATTCCGTAATCGGCGATAAGTCTGTCCACAACGCCGTCCAGAAAATCTCTGACCGCCTTTGCCCTGAAGTCAAAGTGGTATCTGCCGTGGTCGATCACTCGCTTTCCGTGCCGCATGAAAAAGCAGGAATCGTCAAACCGATCCGCAATGGGGCAGCTGATTCCCATCACCTCCGGCTCCAGCCATATCCCGGGGCGCATACCCTTTGAGCGGATATAGTCAAAAACCTCGCCCATGCCACCGCTGAACCGTTTTTCACAGACCTTCCACTCGCCGACCGTCTCCCACCAGGTTCCGTCAGCATACCAGCCCGCATCCATACAATATATCTCTGCTCCGAGCCGCGCCGCCGCATCGATTACCGGTATCATCCTCTCGGTTGTGGGGTCTGCCCACAGACAGCCCATATAATCATTAAAAATCACCGGCAAAGCCTCGTCCGACTTGTTAGAATAAGCAATTTTCCTGCGGTACTCCGTCATAGCGGCAACAGCTTCGTCAAAGCTGTCCGCAAAGCATACAGCGGATTTTGCGGAGGTAAAGCTCTCGCCCGGCGAGAGCGACTTCCACCAGCCGTTCTCCTGCTCGGATGCGCCGCTGAGCTTTAAATAATTCTCTCCGCCAATGTCGCTGATTTCAAAATTCCACGAGGTTCCGCTCTCTATCTGCCAAAATATCATTCCGTCGGAATTTTCAATCATTCCCATGGGCAGAAACTCCTTTGTTGACCATGTTCCCGTATTGGACACGGCTATGCGCTTGGTGGAAAATCCCGTTATTCGGTCATATCCGAGCTCCTCCGGAGTGTGCCGCCTCCACTGAAGCTCCCGCTCCCAGGCATTATTTGCGAGATAGACATAGTCCACATCAAAGCCGTACAGGCATACAGAGCTTACATATTCAAGCCCCAAAGCCTCCTCTGATATGTTTTTAACCTCACAATACGCACGAACAACGGGAATATCGTCATAAAATTCATAGTGCTGCACCACTTTTATTTTCTCGCTTTTAAGAATCAGGGCAAGTCCCTTCTCGTCCTCGGTGCAAGAAACGTATTTCAGCTCATCCGATACCGCACTCCCCGTGTGCTTTGCCCCGTGATGGTCATTGGGGTTTTCGCCGCTTATGAAAACCTCCGACGGTACAAAAAACCTGCTTGTCTCCTCTGCACCGCCGACTTTCCCAAGCTTAACCTGCCGAACCCTTCCGTCATCTTCAACCGTAAAATTTATATTTATTCCGTTTCTGCAAAACTCAAGCATCTCAAGTCCTCCATAGGTCATACATATTTTTATGATTATGGCTTGATTTTATCAAATAATGTGGTATAATACAAGGTAAATTTATCTTTAAATTTGTAAATTTGTCCGTAAATTTAGGATATTTTTAAAAGAGGTGCCGAAGTTATGAAGCTTGAATTTAATATTCCCGAGCTGCGTGAGGTTTTAAAGGCGTTTAACACCCTGACAGGTATCAGAATCGCCGTATTTGACAAGGATTTCAGCGAAATCCTGTCCTATCCCGAAACGCCGTGCAGCTTTTGCCGCTCGATGCGTTCGGATTCCGTACTGGAGCAAAAATGCACAAGCTCCGATATTGCCGCCTTTGAGCAGTGCCGCAAAACACAGGATGTGTACATTTACAAATGCCATGCCGGTCTGGTCGAGGCTGCTGCACCTCTGAAATTCGATAATGTAACTGTCGGATATATTATCTTCGGACAAATAACGGATATAAAGGACAAGGCAAAGCTCACCCGATTCATCGAAAGCTTTAACAGGCAGTATAATACGGATTGTGATATATCGGGGATAAAATATAAAAGCCGAGGTCAGATAAGCGCCGCAGCAAAGCTTTTGGAGATGTGCACCAACTACATTCTGTTTAAGGAGCTGATTGAGCCGAAAAACACCGGGATAACCGACCACGCACGGGAGTATATTGCGGCACACCTGGGTGAGGATATAAAGATATCCGATATATGCGCATATGCCAAGACCTGCCGCACCGAGCTTTATGAGGCATTTCGGCACGACTTGGGTCTGGGCGTTGCGGCTTATATAAAGGATGAGCGGCTCAACGCCGCCCACACCTACCTGAAATCCGGTGATATGTCTGTCTCCGAGGTGGCCGACGCAGTCGGCTTTGCCGACTACAACTACTTCAGCCGTGTCTACAAGCAAAAATACGGCATATCTCCATATAAAACAAGAAAATGAGATGCTCCCACGAATATGCATATTTAATTTTTATTTACAAATTCATATAAACACTTGACTTAATCGCAAGTCAAAGGTATAATAATATAATGTATATTTATGTTCGTAAAACATCGGACAAGCATATCCGAAGAGGGGGGTGAAGGCTTGCAATTTTCAAAAAAGAATATTGTGCGCATATGCAATATAACCGTGCTGTTTATATTATTTTCAGCGGTCATGTACTATCCCTATCTTGCCGATGCCTCCTCCGAGAGCGGCAAACGGGACACGGAGAATATTCCCGTTTATGCTCAAGGCTCGGATATGTGTCTGCCGCCCGATAACAACAGCGGCTCGGACTGCTCCGAAATTTCAGCGGCTCGATACGCTCCGCCGATACGACCGAGAGCGGACAGTGCCGCTCAGGTATTTATGCCGAGCGATATCTGTCTTTTTATGCCGGACGAAATATGCATCGGGATAATTTTCTGCGGCGAAAATCGTACTATACACACCCTTCGGGTAATGCGGTGCTGACACCGTGTGTCTGATTGTAATAAATACTGTAAAATAATTAACTCTATTCAAAAACATTTAATTTATTAAAGGAGGAAGTAAAATGGGCAAAAGCGTAACAAAGTTTTTGGCTATTATCCTGGTAATTGCCGCCGTTATATACGTGGGTATCGCCGGTCTGGATTTTTCAAACAGCTTTAAAATCCCCGGTATCACCGACGAAGGCGGTATTACACAGGGTCTTGATTTAAAGGGCGGTACCGTAATCGTATTCCAGGCGGATGCAGAAAATCCGTCCGAGGAGGATATGGATACCGTAGTACAGACTATAAGAAAGCGTCTTGATTTGCAGGGCTACACCGAAGCGACGGTTACCCTTCAGGGAACCGATAAGGTTCGTGTTGAGCTGCCCGATGTTCAGAACGCAGACCAGGCGGTTCAGACACTCGGCGCAACGGCACAGCTGATATTTGCCGAGACCGTATCGGCGGATCCCAATGATCCCAGCAAGGTTGTTGTTGACAAAGAGGTAATGACCGGCGACCAGGTTGAGGACGCCGTTGCCGAGTACGGCAAGAGCGACTCAAGCGCAACCGCAAAAAATTCATATTACATCTCTCTGACGCTTACCGACGAGGGCAGAGATAAGTTCTCGGAGGCAACCGGCAGACTTGTGGGCCAGCCCATATACATTGTAATGGATAACAACGTAATTTCCGCACCGAAGGTAAACAGCAAGATTGACAGCAACCAGTGCGTAATTACCGGCGAATTTTCGGCGGAAGAGGCAAAGGCTCTTGCGGCGAACATAAAATCCGGACGTATCCCCTTTAACCTTAACCAGGTTGAGATCCGTACCGTAAGTGCAACCCTCGGCGAGGACGCACTTCAGAAGGCTGTTACGGCAGGTATAATCGGTCTTATCCTTGTAATGCTCTTCATGCTGATATTCTATCGTCTGATGGGCTTCCTTGCAGATTTGGCTCTTGCCGGATACCTCGGCATCGTGCTGATAATTCTGGCAAACCTCCACATCAACCTCACTCTGCCCGGTATTGCAGGTATTATCCTATCAGTAGGTATGGCGGTTGATGCAAACGTCGTAATATTCGAACGTATAAAGGAAGAGCTTCGCCTCGGCAAGACAGTACGCAGTGCGGTTGACGCAGGCTTCAACAGAGCTCTGACCGCCGTTATCGACTCAAACATCACCACCATTATTTCTGCGGTAATCCTTTGGGTTCTCGGTACCGGTACAATCAAGGGCTTTGGTATCACACTGTTTATAGGTATCGTTGTTTCTATGATTTCGGCGATATTTATTACCAAGTTCCTGCTTAAGCAGATGATAGGCATGAACGTTAAAAATCTGTGGCTCTACGGCATCAGCAAGAAAGCAGATGTTGCGGAAACGAAAGGAGGCAAAGCATAATGTCTTGTATTTTAAGAAAAAAATGGATATTTATGGGTATATCTTTGGTTCTCATGGCTGCATCAGTTCTGTCACTTGTAATTCAAGGCTTTAACCTTGATATTGACTTTGCCGGCGGTATTGCCGTTACCTACGAAATCAAAGACGGTTTTGAAACATCTGATATCGAAAGCATTGTTGATACGGCTCTCGGTTCAAATCAAAGTCCCGCTTCAATTCAGCGTTCGGGTGATAATGAGGTCGTAATCAAGTTCGGCTATGATAACAGCCTTAAAACCGAAAAGGAATATTCCGACTTTTCACTTAATAAGGTTGCGGCTATTACCAAAGCATTGCAGGAAAAGTATGATCCCGAAAACGTAGGTAAGCCCGCTACCGCAGTATCTGAGGACAAGGCGGCAGATGCACAGGCGGCTGACGCAAACGAACAGGCAGCCGACACAAACGAACAGGCAGCCGACACAAACGAACAGGCAGCCGACACAAACGAACAGGCAGCCGACACAAACGAACAGGCGGCCGACACAAATGAACAGGCGGCAGCACCCGATGTAAAGGTTGTACTCAAGAGCCAGGATTTGATCTCGCCGACCACCGGTCGCGATCTCGCTCGTTCCGCACTGTGGATGTCGCTTTTAGCTTGCCTGGCAATACTGATTTATGTAACCATCCGTTTTGAATTTACCTCCGGTGTTGTTGCTGTTTTTGCACTTGTGCATGACGTGGTTATACTGCTCGGTATTTATTCAATTGCGAGAATTTCCGTTGATACAAACTTTATTGCGGCAGTTCTTACGGTTCTCGGTTACTCTATCAATAACACCATCGTTATCATGGACAGAATCAGAGAGAACACAAGACACGCAAGGAAGGAATCCTATGCGGAGATTGCGGACAAGAGTATTATTCAAACAATCAATCGTTCAATCAACACTACGATTACAACCCTGCTGACCATCGGCATGGTTTACATCCTCGGTGTATCCTCGATTAAGCAGTTTGCTCTGCCGATTATAATAGGCATTGTTATCGGCTTCTACTCCTCTGTATTCGATGTAGGATCCCTCTGGGCAACCTGGAAGGATGCAGGAGTTAAGTCCAAGAAAAAGGCATAAGCCGAGAATTTTAATTCAGGCGAAAAAACTGCCCGACCGAACAAAATCGGTCGGGCAGTTTTATTATGTTAAAGACAGAAATACGCTCAAGGATGCTATATAGCCTGATTCTTGACCTCTCTCAAGGCACAGGCAAGCTGATCGGGGCATGAGGTTCCTCTGCCGTTGCAGTCTATTCCGTTCAAAAGCTCAATCAGCTTGTCAATCTCCATCCCCTCGGCAAGCTTCTCTATTCCCTGTGTGTTTCCGCTGCATCCGCCGCAGAACTTTACATTATGTACCGTCCTGCCGTCCGTTTCGAAATCAATCTCACGGGAGCAGGTACCCTTTGTTTTATAGCTATAACTTTTCATTTTGTATTATACCTCCTGAAATATCTACTTTATTTTTATATGCACCGGCAAGCCGTTCTCGTATATAATATCCGGCTCGCCCATAATAAGCGGCCTTGCGTACCTGATAAAATCCTCGCTAACATAGGTTCCGTCATTTATAATCCATTCATCCGGTACAGTTTTTTCGGCATTTGCTATAGATTTTATATCCGCCGTATCAATCGTATATTTGTAATCATCGCCGTCTGCAATGCGGCGTATTACAGACATTTCTGCGGTTCTGCCCTCCGCTGCGGCTCTCACCGCAGCAGCTCCTGCCGAAGCTGCCTCCTCAATATCCTGTGCCGAGGCAAGGTGCGCCGCACTGCGCTGCAGTGTACTGATTTCTATTCCCCGTGCCTTGACGTCCAATGCCTTACCGAGGTACTGCGCAAGAAATTGCCCCGTACCGCTCATTATCTTATGGCCAAAAGCATCAAGACCTGCGTGAACGCCGCCGCTCGAACAGATATATTCACCGTTTTCGTTCCGCAGAGCCTCGGACACCGCTATTACAACCGTATCCTTTTTATCCAGTAATTCTCTGACGCTGCTCACACATTTTTCAAGGTCAAAGGCTCTCTCCGGCAGATAAATCAGGTCAACGCCGCCGCAGTCTGCGCCTTGCGCCAACGCAGCCGATGCAGTCAGCCAGCCGGCATTGCGCCCCATGATTTCGATAACGGTAATCGACTTTATATCATATACCGAGCTGTCACAGATTATCTCCTTCACCGAGGCAGCTATATACTTAGCCGCACTTCCGAAGCCGGGTGTGTGGTCAGTCACTGCCAAGTCATTATCAACCGTCTTGGGGGCGCCCACAAACCGTATATCACTGCCGCAGCTTTCGCCGTATTCCGACAGCTTTGCAATAGTATCCATGGAATCATTTCCGCCTATATATACAAAGCAAGATATATCCAGCGCATTAAGCCTCTCAAAGATATCCCGATATATTTCCGGCTCCTCCTCGGGCTTCGGCAGCTTACAGCGGCAGCTCCCTAAAGCCGATGCGGGGGTTTGCATCAATATCTTTATATCTCTGTCACTTTGGATATGTTCATCTAAATCCACATACTTGCCTGCCGAAAATCCCTGTATTCCGCCGATCATCCCATATATCCTCTCGGCGCCAAGACGTCTCGCCTCCGATATCGCCCCCGCCAAAGTAGCATTAATAGCGGCAGTAGGCCCACCGGACTGACCTATAATCACGCTCTTCATTCTATCCCTCCGTTTTGTGTATTAAAAAGTCAAAAAAGGGGCGGCAGCAGCTTACGCAATTCCGCCCGTCCCCTTTTAATCACTTTATACTATGCTTTCCGCAGCTTCCTCGGAAAACTCACCGTTCTCCCCGCCTTCAACGCCGGAAGCTAATGTCGGGTAAACCTCGATATCGTTATACTGACTCAAGCCCGTTCCGGCAGGAATAAGCTTACCGATAATTACGTTTTCCTTAAGTCCGATAAGCGGATCCTTCTTACCCTTGATGGCTGCATCGGTCAGCACACGTGTTGTCTCCTGGAATGAGGCCGCAGACAGGAATGACTCCGTCGCAAGCGCCGCCTTGGTAATACCCATAAGCTGAATGGAGAACTCAGCAGGCTCCTTGCCCTCAGCGATAAGCTTGTTGTTAATATCCTCAAGCTCATACATGCTGATGAGCGCACCGGTAAGCAGGCCGGAGTCACCGGCACTTTCGATCTTAACCTTGTGCATCATCTGACGTACAATAACCTCAATATGCTTATCATTGATATCAACACCCTGAAGTCTGTACACACGCTGAACTTCCTGAATAAAGTAGTTCTGTACAGCCGTTGCACCGAGTATAGCAAGTACATCGTGGGGATTCAGCGAACCCTCTGTCAAGGGATCGCCCGCCTTGATATCCTGTTCATCGCGAACCTTTATTCTCGCACCGAAGGGAATCATATATGTTGCGGATTCACCTGTTTCCTCGTTCATAACAATGATTTCACGCTTGTTTGCAACCTCGGTGATGCGAACACGTCCCGATACCTCGGAAATAATAGCAACGCCCTTAGGCCGTCTCGCCTCGAACAGCTCCTCGACACGGGGAAGACCCTGTGTAATATCGTCACCTGCAACACCGCCGGCGTGGAATGTTCTCATTGTCAGCTGTGTACCCGGCTCACCTATGGACTGAGCGGCAATAATTCCGACTGCCTCACCGATATTTACCGGCGTACCGTTGGACAGGTTATGACCATAGCACTTAGCACAAACACCCATCTTACTGCGGCATTTAACCACTGAACGAATCTTAACCTCTTTAACGCCCGCATCGACGATTTCCTTAGCCTGTGCCGCACTGATCATCTCATTTTCGGCAACAATCAACTCACCCGTTTCGGGATTTACAATATCCTCTGTGGTTGTTCTTCCTTCAAGTCTGTCAGACAGCGGCTCGATAATCTCATTTCCGTCGCGGATGTCCGAAACAATGATTCCGTCTCTTGTTCCGCAGTCCTCTTCACGGACAATAACCTCCTGAGATACATCAACCAGACGACGGGTCAGGTAACCCGAGTCCGCCGTACGCAGAGCAGTATCGGTAAGTCCCTTACGCGCACCGTGAGTTGAAATAAAGTACTCAAGCACCGTCAGACCCTCACGGAAGTTTGAACGAATAGGAATCTCTATCGTACGACCCGAGGTATCAGCCATAAGTCCGCGCATTGCGGCAAGCTGACGCATCTGGTTAACGCTTCCGCGGGCTCCGGAGTTAGCCATCATATATATAGGATTGAGCTGTTTTAAGTTATCCATCATCGCATCGGTGACCTCGTTTGAAGTCTCGCTCCAGATAGAAATGATGTGACGGTGACGTTCCTCATCGGTCAAAAGACCTCTGCGGTACTTCTTCATAACCTTATCTACACGCTCTTCGGCAGCACCGAGAAGCTCCTGCTTAGCAGCCGGAATCTGCATATCGTCAACACATACGGTTATTGCGCCCAAGGTCGAATACTTATAACCCATAGCCTTAATGTTATCAAGCAGGGTTGCAGTCTCCGTAATACCGTGGATTTTAATAGCCGCATTTATGATCTTTCCAAGCAGCTTCTTGTCAACACCCGGCTCAACATTATCATTTATTTCATCTTTAACCGGCGGCTTCTTTAAAACGTTATCGCCGATTTCCAAAAGCAGAGCGTTCTCCGGCTTACTTCTGTCTATAAAGCCTAAATCCTGCGGAATCTTTTCGTTGAAAATCAATCTTCCGACTGTTGCATCTATCATTCCTGTTTTGGTAACACCGTTTACAGTCTTGGTAACACGAACCTTAATCGGTGCGTGCAGACCTACCGCATGGTTGTTGTATGCCAGCACCGCTTCGTCATGGCTCGAGAATACCTTTCCCGTTCCCGGTTCCGTATCATCCTTCAAGGTCAGGTAATAGCTTCCGAGAACCATATCCTGGGTCGGTACGGTTACGGGCTTTCCGTCCTGAGGCTTAATCAGGTTGTTAGCCGACAGCATGAGGAATCTCGCCTCCGCCTGTGCCTCTGTGGACAGAGGAAGGTGAACAGCCATCTGGTCACCGTCAAAGTCGGCGTTAAACGCAGTACATACCAGAGGATGCAGCTTCAGTGCCTTACCCTCAACCAAAACAGGCTCAAACGCCTGAATACCGAGTCTGTGCAGGGTTGGTGCACGGTTCAGAAGCACCGGATGCTCCGAAATAACGTCCTCAAGAACGTCCCATACCTCCGGCTTAACTCGTTCAACCATGCGCTTTGCGGATTTTATATTATGAGCCAAGCCGTTCTCTACAAGCTTCTTCATTACAAACGGCTTGAACAGCTCTAACGCCATCTTCTTCGGCAGACCGCACTGATAAATCTTAAGCTCAGGTCCGACAACGATAACCGAACGTCCCGAATAGTCGACACGCTTACCGAGCAGGTTCTGACGGAAGCGTCCCTGCTTACCCTTAAGCATATCGGAAAGGGATTTGAGCGGTCTGTTACCGGGTCCGGTAACGGGACGGCCGCGGCGGCCGTTATCGATAAGTGCGTCAACAGCCTCCTGAAGCATACGCTTTTCGTTTCTGACGATTATTTCGGGTGCGTCCAAATCCAAAAGACGCTTTAATCTGTTATTTCTGTTTATAACCCTGCGGTACAAATCATTTAAGTCCGAGGTGGCAAATCTGCCGCCGTCCAACTGTACCATAGGTCTGAGCTCCGGCGGAATTACCGGAATAACGGTCATAATCATCCATTCCGGCTTATTCCCCGAATGGCGGAACGCCTCAACAACCTCAAGGCGGCGTACCGTTCTGATTTTCTTCTGACCCTTTGCGCCGTCAAGATCGGCGCGAAGCTCCTCATAGAGCTGATCCAGGTCTATCTCCTGAAGCATTTCGAGGATTGCCTCCGCACCCATGCCGGCGCGGAAAACATCTCCGTACTTCTCGTAGTATTCAGTGTATTCCTTCTCGGATAAAATCTGGTTCTTGCTGAGTGAGGTCTTGCCCGGGTCAATTACGACATATGCCGCAAAGTACAAAACCTTTTCCAGCGACCTCGGGGACATATCCAGCATAAGCCCCAGTCGGCTCGGAATACCTTTAAAATACCAAATATGGGATACGGGCACAGCAAGCTCTATATGTCCCATACGCTCACGGCGAACCTTCGAGCGGGTAACCTCAACGCCGCAGCGGTCACAGACAACACCCTTATAGCGCACTCTCTTATACTTTCCGCAGTGACATTCCCAGTCCTTCTGGGGACCGAATATACGCTCGCAGAACAAGCCGTCCTTTTCGGGCTTTAGGGTTCTGTAATTTATCGTTTCGGGCTTCTTAACCTCACCCCTTGACCATTCTCTTATTTTCTCGGGAGATGCAAGTCCGATTTGAATAGCATCAAAATTTTGATATTCACTCATATTGATATCTACCTTTCCGTCTCACATTTTCACACACCGTCTGCCGTGAGCCTGACAGACAGCCAAGCCTTTTACTGCGACTTACTGTGGATCAGAACATATCATCCTCATCCATATCTTCATCTTCAGCAATCCGGTCAAGAGATTCAATTCCCTCAGCATCCAGATAATCAATATCATCCTCATCGTCGCCGATTATGGAATTCATCAGATCATCGTCATCACCGAGAATATCATCCAGCTCTGAATCTGCATCATCATAGTCATCCTCGGAGAAATCATGCTCATTTTCAGCATTTTCCTCCTCAACGTCCGCAATGTTTACAGGCAAATCCGTGTCATCATCATCTATGGATTCCTTGAGTATAATTTCATTATCATCCTTATCCAGCACCTTGATATCAAGCGCAAGACTCTGCAGCTCCTTGATAAGAACCTTAAAGGATTCCGGCACGCCGGGTTCGGGAACATTTTCGCCCTTCACAATAGCCTCATAGGTCTTAACACGTCCCACAACATCATCCGACTTAACCGTCAGTATCTCCTGCAGAGTGTATGCCGCACCGTAAGCCTCAAGCGCCCAAACCTCCATCTCACCGAAACGCTGACCGCCGAACTGCGCCTTACCGCCGAGGGGCTGCTGCGTAACGAGGGAGTATGGTCCCGTCGAACGTGCGTGTATCTTATCATCAACCAGGTGAGCAAGCTTGAGATAGTGCATATATCCAACCGTTACCGGGTTATCGAACGGCTCACCGGTACGTCCGTCATAGAGAATAGTTTTACCCGATCTGTCGCAGCCTGCCTGCTCCAGTGCCTCCACGATATCCTCCTCGGTTGCACCGTCGAAAACAGGTGTGGCAATCTTCCAGCCCAGTGCCTTTGCGGCATAGCCCAAGTGAACCTCAAGCACCTGACCGATATTCATACGAGACGGTACGCCTAGAGGATTCAGAACTATCTGAAGCGGAGTTCCGTCAGGCAGGAACGGCATATCCTCCTCCGGAAGTATACGGGAAATAACACCCTTGTTACCGTGGCGTCCCGCCATCTTATCACCGACGGAAATCTTTCTCTTCTGCGCAATATAGCAGCGGACAATCTGCGTAACCCCCGGCGGAAGCTCATCTCCGTTTGCCCTTGTAAATACCTTTACATCGACGATAATTCCGTATTCACCGTGAGGAACTCGCAGCGAGGTATCGCGGACCTCGCGCGCCTTCTCGCCGAATATTGCACGGAGAAGTCTTTCCTCTGCGGTAAGCTCCGTCTCGCCCTTCGGCGTAACCTTACCGACAAGAATATCTCCCGCCTCAACCTCGGCACCGATTCGGATAATTCCGCGCTCGTCCAGGTCACGCAGAGCATCGTCACCCACGTTGGGTATATCCCTTGTTATCTCCTCGGGACCGAGCTTTGTCTCACGAGCCTCAATCTCATATTCCTCTATATGAATAGAAGTGAATATATCGTCCTTTACAAGCTGCTCGTTAATCAATATAGCATCCTCGTAGTTATAGCCTTCCCAGGTCATAAATCCGATTAGTATGTTGCGACCGAGACCTATCTCACCGTTTTTAGTGGACGGTCCGTCGGCGATAATGTCGCCCTTTTCTACTCTTTCGCCCTCCGCCACTATAGGCCGCTGATTGATACAGGTGCCCTGGTTGGAGCGCGTATATTTTATCAACTTATACAAATCACGTTCGTGATTATCATTCTTTATAACAATTTCAGTTGCCGAAACCTTTTCGACAACACCGCCCTCCTTGGCAAGGATACAAACGCCCGAATCGCGAGCCGCCTTGTACTCCATGCCGGTGCCGACAATCGGCGACTCGGGCATGAGCAGCGGAACAGCCTGACGCTGCATGTTTGAACCCATCAGCGCACGGTTAGCGTCATCGTTTTCAAGGAAGGGAATCATCGCCGTTGCGATTGACATAACCTGTCTCGGAGATACGTCCATGTAGTCAACACGCTTCGGCGGAACCTCGATAAATTCATCCTTATATCTCGTTACGACCTTTTTGCTCACAAATCTGCCGTCCTCGTCGAGCGGCTCCGTTGCCTGAGCAACATAGAAGCCCTCCTCCACATCGGCAGTCATATATTCAACCTCTTTTGTAACAATTCCGGTTTCCTTGTCAACACGTCTGTACGGTGTTTCGATAAAGCCGTACTCATTCACCTTGGCAAATCCGCTCAGAGAGTTGATAAGACCTATGTTCGGTCCTTCAGGCGTCTCGATGGGGCACATACGTCCGTAATGTGAATGGTGAACATCTCGCACCTCAAAGCCGGCACGCTCACGCGAAAGACCTCCGGGGCCCAAAGCCGACAGCCTTCTCTTATGCGTCAGCTCACCCAGGGGGTTGATCTGATCCATGAACTGCGACAGCTGTGACGAACCGAAGAACTCCTTTATTGCGGAGGTTACGGGTCTGATGTTTATAAGGTTCTGCGGCGTAATCGTCTCCAGATCCTGTGTAGACATACGCTCGCGGACAGCACGTTCCATACGAGAAAGACCAATGCGAAACTGGTTCTGCAAAAGCTCGCCTACACTGCGAAGACGACGGTTGCCCAGGTGGTCGATATCGTCCACCTCACCCACGCCTGCGGCAAGATTCCCCATATACGAGATTGAGGCGATTATATCATCCTTTAATATATGTCTCGGAATAAGCTCATCCCGTCTGTCCGTGAGAGCCTGCTTGAATTCATCCGAATTCATATCCGGATACTCGGCAAGTATCTCGTCAAGGACAATGGCTCTTACTCTTTCGTAAATGCCGTAGTCTCTCGGATTATAGTCGACATAATCACTCAAATCAACCATGTTGTTTGAGATAACCCTCGTCCTCTGTCCGTCAACGTCCAGAACTATATCGTTAACCTTTGCCCGCTCAAGAGCCTTAGCAATATCCTTTGTAATCACATCGCCCTCTGCGACGATTAACTCACCGGTTTCGGGATCGGCAATGGTCTGACCCGAAACAAATCCGCAGATACGATTCGCAAGACGCAGCTTCTTATTGAACTTATATCTTCCGACCCTGGCAAGGTCATATCTCTTCGGGTCGAAGAAAAGGTTCTGTATCAGCGTACTTGCACTTTCGACCGTGGGAGGCTCGCCCGGGCGAAGCTTCCTGTATATCTCTAAAAGACCCTCATCTGTCGATGTGGTCGTATCCTTTTCCATTGTGGCGATAAGCCGCGCATCCTCGCCGAACAGGTCAACTATCTGCGCATCCGTTCCAAAGCCCAAGGCACGGATAAGCACCGTAACAGGCATCTTTCTGTTACGGTCAATACGCACATAGAATATATCGTTGCTGTCGGTTTCGTACTCCAGCCATGCACCCCTGTTGGGTATAACCTGAGACGAAAACAGCTTTTTACCAAGCTTATCGAACTCCTGCGAGAAGTACACACTTGGCGCACGCACAAGCTGAGATACGATAACACGCTCGGCACCGTTTATAATAAACGTACCGGACGGTGTCATCAGCGGGAAATCGCCCATAAAGATTTCCTGCTCCTTTATCTCACCCGACTCCTTGTTGATAAGGCGAACCTTCACACGAAGCGGAGCCGCATAGGTAGCGTCTCTCTCCTTGCATTCCTCAATATCGTATTTCGGTTCCTTGTCCAAACGGTAGTCAATGAATTCCAGAAGGAGATTTGCGTTATAATCCGCAATAGGCGAAACATCGTGAAAAACCTCTTTCAATCCCTCGTCCAAAAACCAGTTGTACGAGTTTATCTGAATTTCAATCAGATTGGGCATCTCCAGAACCTCGTTGATCTTGCCGTAACTCATACGAGTATTCTTACCCAGTTTCACAGGATGTACCATAAAACCGCTCACCTCATTAATAATATTTTCTTAAAAGCTGTGAAAATCATCGTATTTCCGCTCCGTTTGCGCAAAGTCATTTGAGAAATTTTACAAAATCTCTCTCCGCACTTGATAAATCCGGCGGAATGTGCTACAATAACTCTATTCGCAAATCAAATGTGCGTTTTTATCGTTACAAAAAAGCAAATACGCAAACTTTCGCACTATAAACAGATAATTATTATACCACTTAAAACATAGCTTGTCAAGTGTTTTAAAGTCAAAAACTGCATAAAACTTGTGTTGAAATATGCATAAACTGCACATATTTTATTACGGAGGTCATAGATATGCTAAACAATACTTTTTCAATGCGAACATCAAAGGACAGAGTTTCTTCCTATAAATATAGAAGCAACTACATAAAAAAGCTCCAAAAGCTCGGGGCGGCTCTGCTGATTACGGTGTTTGCAGCCACTGCGCTTCCGACTTCGGCACACGCCGATGTCCTCGGCACACACATTTCCGCGGAATCGGAAAAAATTGCCCCCTACACCACATACCGTAAAAACGTCTTTGACGACAGCTCCGTGGGCAGGCAGACCGAACACTATGTGGAATATACACCCAACGGAATTGTTCACCCAATCCTCACCAACGGGTGGAGCGCCTTCGGCAAGCGCACCGTGCTTCAGGCGGCAGACGTACTCCGTCAGCAGGGATATAACCCGTCCATGGGTATGAATGCAGACTTTTTCTCGTTTCAGACGGGTGTTCCGATGAGCAATACCATAATCGACGGCAGAATCTACACCGCCGACTCAACCTGGCGTCCCGGAATCGGCTTTCGTGCCAACGGCACTGCGTTCTGCGCCACATTCCCGATTTACACTACGGTAACCTGTGAGGACGGCTCCGGCTTTCAGGTTGAGTGTATCAACAAGTATCGTCAGCCGTATGCTCTGTACCTTTTCAACAGCGATTTTTCCGACAAGACCCACTCACCCGGCAAGGGTATTGACGTGGTCCTCGGAAGCGTGTCCGGCGAGCTTAAGATAGGCGGTGAAATCACTGCCGTTGTGGAGAGTATTTCGGAAAACGACGGCTCAGTGCCTATCCCGGACGGAAAAATGATACTCAGCGTTTCCGCTGATGCCTCTGACGAGCTTCGCGGCAGAATTGCGAAACTCAGCGAGGGACAGACAATCAAAATAACGACAACCGCATCCGAAAATCAGGAGCTGTGGGAAACGGCGGTATACGGTCTCGGTGCCCTTGGCGGAAAGCTTATCACAAACGGGCAGCTTGACTATGAGGACGAGAGCGCCGCACCTCGAACCGCTGTCGGCATAAAGCCCAACGGAAATATAATTTTCTATACGATAGACGGCAGACAAAGCGGCTACAGCTACGGTGCACGCAAGGAAACGGTTGCACGGCGGCTGCTTGAGCTGGGCTGTGTTGAAGCAATAAGCCTGGACGGCGGCGGCTCGACCCAAATGGCAGTCTCCGGTGCAGGAAGCCTTGATATGCACGTTGTAAACTCCCCGTCTGACGGTGCTCTCAGAAGCTGCGCAAACTTCCTGTTTCTGACAAAGCCCTACCCGAACGGAATCCCGTATGAGCTGTTCCTCGAAAATGACGGAAGCTATATGCTCTCGGGCTCCTCCGTTTCCATGGCGGCGGTCATTGCCCGTGACAGCTCTTATACGGAGACGGATTTACCCTCGGATATTGAATACAGGATAGATTATGATGCCGAAACCCCCGACGGAACCGGAAGATCCTCGTATATAGACGAAAACGGCTATCTTACCGTTTACGGCAACGGCGACGTTTATGTTTCGGCAACCGGCGGCGAGGCAGAGGGGCATGCTTCGGCAGTATCCGTTTCAACACCCGAGAAAATCGAGCTTTACGATTCCGACTACGGATATATGGTAAACGAGCTTTCAATCGGCGCAAATACTCGTGTCAACCTCACCGCAAAGAGCTTCTGGGGCGGGCGTGAGCTTGTATCGGATAACTCCTGCTATCGCTGGACGTTGGTCAGCAATGACCGCTCAGTCGGAACCCTTGACGATAACGGTGTATTTATCGCCTCCGAAAACACAGGAGCAACGGGAACACTTGCCGTCAGTGCCGGAATATGCTCTATCGAGATTCCCGTTACAATAAACGGCGGCTCCGGTCAGGGAGAGGACTCCTATCCGTCAATCCTTGCCTCCGCCGAGGACTGCACCGTCCGTGCCAAAATCAGCGGCGAGGGAATAACCAAGGACAGCATAAAAATCAGTATTGACAGCAAGTCTGCCGATTTCGAGTTTGACGGCACGGGGATAAGATGTGCGCTCCCCGATGACCGATACCATCGCGTATGCATAACCGTCACCTCAGCAGGCGGTCTCTCCGCCGTTAAAATGCTTGACGCAGGCAGTCTTTCGTCTGTGGACAACGTCTTTTCCGACACAACAAATCATTGGGGACGCGACTATATTTCTTATCTCGCCTCCTGCGGCACCGTAAACGGAAGTCTTGAGGGTGAAGGCCTGATTTTATTCAATCCCGACAACAGGATGAAAAGGGTTGAATTTGCCATAATGATGTGTAACTATCTCGGCGTTGACCCGGACAGCTACGCCGATACGGAGCTTCCGTTCATTGATAAGGATGATATACCATGGTGGGCGGAAAACAAGGTAAAGGCAGTGTACAGCCTCGGAATAATGCAGGGACAGCTTGGTCAGTACGGAACCTCCTTCAATCCCAACGCAGTTATAAACCGTATGGAGTTTGCCATTTCACTGAACCGTATGCTGCCCAAGGGTTTAAAATCCTCACCGATAAGTGCAGCCGATGCACAGGACATTCCCTTCTGGGCAGAGGAGAGTATGAAAACCGCCGTTTCCTGCGGAATTATGAGCGGTTATCCCGACGGAACACTGCGTCCTCTGCAGGGCGTAACCCGTGCCGAAGCTGCAAAAATGCTCTTTAACATTTTTGGTATATAAGACTGAAATTTTATATGGAATAAAAAATAACAGCATAGCAAATCGGCTCTGCTGTCATTTTTGTTCTACGGATTGCAATTTCCAAAATTAAACACTGTTATTTCTTTTTTTCGCGCGTATTCAAGCGTCATTGCCGCACCGCCGAAGGAGTAATTTACATATGCAATTAAGTATGACGAATTATTAACCATATATTGGTTGCATTTTATTATTCTGTATCTCTTAGGTATTTTTTCGTTCATGCCCGCCATTATCATACAGTCAAAATTATGATAGAATATCTCTTTACATCGGCTTATGGATTTTGTGACATACGGCAAGATGAGTTCAAGCCGTATATTCGGATATTTTTCTTTCAATTCTCGGACACAGTTTGCCGCAAGACGGTCAAAGTCGCCGTAATGACCTACCCAAAAGATTGTTACGCCGCAATCTGTTATTAGCTCCTCACATTTTTCATAAACCTTTAATTTGAGATTTTCGGTTTCGATTATACCGCTGTGACCCGCAAAACAACATATTTTATTATTCATATTCAATCTCCTTATTACACCCAGTCTTTATATAGTCTAAATAGTATCATATATAGCCTATTTTGTCAAACTAAAGAAACTATAATTAGTTTGAGGTGATTCAATATGAACACGTATACGCTTGTGAGGAACAGAATTTTATCTTTATGTGAAGAAAAACGATTTACAATCAACAGATTAGCAAACGAATCGGGTATTGCTCCATCGACTCTTAAAAATATATTGTATGGAAAAAGCAAAAATCCCGGAATTGTTACAATAAAAATTCTTTGTGACGGTTTGGGAATTTCACTATTGGATTTCTTTAATACCGATGAATTTAAGGAATTGGAGCAGGAAATTAAATAGGTGATGACATGACCTCCCGGAGCGTATCTATACGAACAGAACAGAAAATGCCATTCAACTTTTGATTATACTATAATTATTATATAGCAATTTATAGAGAGGTCTGATTTTATGAGTGATAAAGACAATAAAAAAATATAACAGCTAAAAATCCGAAAATGACGATTCACTGAAACTCAAACAGGCCTGCGAAAAATCCGCAAGCCTGTTTTTTATTTTATTTTACAAAGTCGAACTCCGCGCCGTAGATATGGACGGTATCGCCTTCCTTTATTCCTGCATCCTCAAGCATTTTGATTGCTCCGCATTTGATAAGCGCCCTCTGGAAATACTGCAGCGACTCATAATCATCAAAGTTCGTTGAACCGACAATTCTCTTGACACGTCCTCCCGTGACATAATACACACCGTCCTCAATCTCCACCCGCATTTCCTCTCCGCTGCGCTTCAGCTCGTCTATATCGAGAAGCTCATACTCCTCCTCGTCCTCGGGCAGAATCGACAGCTGCTCGAGAGTGTAGTTCAGCACCTCGCGCACGCCCTGCTTCGTAGCGGCAGAAATTTTAAACACCTTATAGCCTCTGCTTTCCATCTCATTGCGGAACGCCTCAAAATTATCGTCAAACTGCGGAATATCCGCCTTGTTCGCAATGACAATCTGCGGCTTTTCCGCCAGCCTCTCGCTGTACAATTTAAGTTCATTGTTAATCGTGTCAAAGTCCTCTATGGGATCTCTGCCCTCTATGCCCGACACATCCACAAAGTGCAGCAGAAGCCGTGTGCGCTCCACATGGCGCAGAAATTCGTGACCCAGACCGATACCCTCGTGGGCACCTTCGATTATTCCGGGAATGTCGGCGATAACAAATCCGCCGCCGTCACCCATATTTACCACACCGAGGTTCGGCTCAAGGGTAGTAAAATGATAATTTGCGATTTTGGGTCTCGCATCGCTCACCATTGACAAAAACGTGGACTTTCCAACATTCGGAAAGCCCAAAAGCCCTACGTCGGCAATAAGCTTCAGCTCCAGCTCCAGCTCCCTCTCGTCACCCGGTGCGCCCGGCTTTGCAAACTTCGGCGTCTGTCTTGTGGAATTGGCAAAATGAACGTTGCCCCAGCCGCCTATGCCGCCCCTGGCAACCACAGTGCGCTGACCCTCCTCCTTCAGGTCGCATATTATGCGCCCCGACTCCAAGTCACGCACAAGCGTGCCCACAGGAACCTTTATCTCAAGATTCTCGCCGCATTTTCCGTTGCGGTTGCCGTCTCTGCCGCCGCCGCCGTTTTCCGCAGCATACTTCCGCTTATATCTGAAATCTATAAGAGTGTTCACTCCCTTATCCGCAACCAAAACCACATCGCCGCCTCTGCCGCCGTCGCCGCCGTCAGGGCCGCCTGCCGCCACATATTTTTCCCTGTGGAACGTCACTGCACCGTTTCCGCCGTCACCGGCCTTTACAAATATTTTCGCAACATCCGAAAACATAAGCCTCCCCCTTTCTACTCAGCGAAAGCCGCCTATGCCGCCTTCGCATACTTAGAAGCAAAAAATCCCGTATAGTAAAAAGGACGGACAATTAATGTCCGTCCGATATGTCATAATTACTGAGCGATGTCATAAACAGAAACCTGCTTGCGGCTCTTGCCCTTACGCTCAAACTTAACCTTACCGTTTACCAATGCAAAGAGAGTATCGTCACTGCCCTTTCCCACATTGATTCCGGGATGAATTTTTGTTCCTCTCTGACGAACTATAATGTTGCCTGCCAGAACGTGCTGACCGTCGCCCTTCTTCACGCCGAGACGTTTGGACTCGGAATCTCTGCCGTTCTTGGTGCTTCCCATACCTTTCTTATGAGCCATGTTATATCACTCCTTTTAAACTCAAGTAAAAAGCTTAAGCCGTACAACGCTTACGCATTGATAGCTTTAATTTCAACCTTTGTGTAGGGCTGTCTGTGACCCTGCTTTTTGTGGTAGCCCTTTTTGGGCTTATACTTGTAGACAATAATCTTCTTATCCTTGCCGTTCTTTAAAACAGAAGCTTCAACCGATGCACCGTCAACGTAGGGTGCGCCGACCTTAACCTCGTCACCGCCGACAATCAAGACCTTGTCAAATGTAACGGTTTCGCCTTCAGCCGCGCCGAGCTTTTCGATGAAAACAACATCACCCTGCTCAACCTTATACTGCTTTCCGCCCGTTTCAATCACTGCGTACATATCGTAATACCTCCTATTACCCAAGACTCGCCATTGGGGCGGCAAATGCACTTAAATCATACCCCTTCTGCGCGGTTACCGATATATGATATCACACTTTAAGACTTTTGTCAATCCTTTTTCCAAATTTATTTTATAATTTCAGAATTTCAGAATTTCAGAATGAGTTAATTCAGAATGTATATTCCCACATTGAGATACAATGCGTACAGGCACCAGATAAGATATGGTACAAGCAGGCAGCCGCCGCACTTGTTTATTGTCCAAAACAGCCTTGTCACTGCAAAAACAAATCCAATCAGCACGCACAGCCATATAACGGAAATCAGATATGCCCGGAACACAAAGAACACTATCGGCCATCCGATATTCAGGATAAGCTGCACCGCAAACACACGGTACGCATCCGCCTTCAAGCCTCCGCGTCCGCTGCTTTCCCTGACTGCATAAAGTGCTATTCCCATCATTATGTAAAGAATGCTCCACACAACCGCAAACACCCATCCCGGCGGCGACAGCGGCGGCTTATTCAAGGTTTCGTACACCTCATATGTTCCGTTCGTTAAAAAAGCGGCAAAAAATCCGGCCCCAAGCGTCAGTGCAAGGCTTGTTAAAAATTTTCTCAAATTAAATGTTCGAATCATAAAAAAACACCCCGCAGTATACTTATGCTGCGGAGCATTCAAATATTCCCATAGACCGTGGATATCAAGTAAGATAGTCAAGCGCCTCGCTCAAATCGGCAAACAGTATCCCGAGAACCTCCTCGGAGTTGCCGCCGATTATCCATTTTCCTGCCGAATCCTTAATCATGGTGACATCGGCAGTCTGCGTTCTCTTCTCACCGACTCCGTCTTTAATGCATTTTTTCATTGTTTCGGTCATAATGCGGTTGTATTCCTCATCCGACATTGCAGAGAGCTTTTTCTTATATTCACTGCTCTCGGTCAGCTTTACCGCCTCATCAATAAACGAGCTGACAATCTTCGAGAAGTCCGCCGTTTCAAAGGTCACATTCAAAATAACGGATTCACTGTTCACAGTCTTTGACGAGTTAATCTTATAGTCCATCGCATTCAGCGTAGACAGCACCGTATCGCAGAGCTCCTCACCGTCCGCTTTGTCTATGTATGCAGTCACTCTGTCAAAGCTGTAATACTTATCTATCTCATCTCCGACGCCGCTTTTGAACGCACTCATCGTCTGCTCAAAGGCAGAGACAGCCTCGCTCTCGCTTTCAGAGCAGCCGCTTATTGCCAAAATCGGCAAAAGCAATACAACCATCATTAATTTTGTGATATGCTTCATTTTCATCACCCCTCAAATCCCTTCGGCATTTAATCGTCGCACAGCATTACCAGGAGAGTGCCGCCCGAAAACGAAATCTCTGCCGTATCACAGCTGTCAAACTCATTGCTGGACGCCGCCGCCTCGCTGCAGGACATATACATATTGTCCGCCGTGTACAAAAGTCCCTTAACCGTGAAATCCGTCACATCGCCCCCATACGGGAAAAATGACACATATCTTCTTTTGCCCCTTTTCAACAAAAACGGCTTATTCTCCATCCATATCTCATTCTTTTCGTTTATAAGCCTAAGCCTCACTCCATGCTCCAGCGCATGAGCCATAAGGCAAAAATGCGAAAACTCGTGGTCGAGCCTGCCTCCCGTGCCGCCGAAAAGCAGAATTTCACTACAGCCGTATTCGATAGCTGTATCCACGCAAAGGGCGGTATCGGTGAAATCCTTTTCGGGGGGACAAACTATGACCTTGTCGGCGTTGGGATATTCCTCTTTCCATGAATCGTGGTCGCCCACTATCACATTCGGCTCAAGCCCCAGTGCAACTGCGTGTCTCACACCCGAATCGGCACACAGGATATATACTTCATCATAATTCACATACGGCAGAGCGGAATAATTTTCTATATCTCCGCCGCTGAAAATTACGGCCGTCATTGCTGTTTTTCCTCTGCACAGCATGCGGACTCGGCAATCCTCCGAAGGCTTCTCACTGCCGCCTCGGCATCCTCCGCACCGAACACGGCAGAGCCGGCAACCAGAACCTTCGCCCCGCTCGCCGCAGCCTCCGCAGCGGTCTTTTCTCCGACACCGCCGTCAACCTCGACAATCAAGCCGGGATGATTTTCAGCAGCCCTCGCCGCCCATGCGATTTTTGAATCCATCTCGTGAATGTACGACTGTCCGCCGAAGCCCGGCTCAACCGTCATAATCAAAATCATATCAAAATCATCGAGAAGCGGTTCAAGGCTCTCCGCCGGTGTATTCGGCTTAACCGAAATTCCCGCCTTCACTCCTCTGCCGTGCAGATGTGCGGCAATCTCCTTAAGCTCCGCATCGCTGCAGGCCTCCTTATGAACAGTGATGATATCCGCACCGGCATCCGCAAAATCGTCCATATATTTTACCGGCTCGGAAATCATCAGATGCACGTCAAAGAACAGCTTCGACAACGGCCTAAGTGCCGAAACCACCTGTGCGGAATAGCTCAGGTTCGGCACAAAGTGACCGTCCATTATATCGATATGAAGCCACTCGGCTCCCGCTTCCTCAACCTTTTTTACCTCCTCCGCCAGCCTTGCGGCATCTGCCGCAAGAATTGACGGCGCAATTTTAATTTCGCAACTCACAAGTACCCTCCGAATTATATATAAATTATTTTGTCCGACGCCGCTCTGCGGCCTCAATCTCGCCAAGCAGTCTGATATAGCTTTCATGCCTCGACGGTGCAATACTGCCGCATTTCACGGCATCAAGCACCTTGCACCCCGGCTCCGACCGATGGCGGCAGTCGCCAAAGCGGCAGCCGTCCGCAAGAGGTGCCATTTCCCGAAACAGCTCTGCGCAGTTCTCCGGCTTAAGGCTCGCCACATCAATTACCCCGAAGCCCGGCGTATCAATAATATATCCGCCGAAATCCAGCCGCACCAGCTCGGTGTGCCGTGTTGTATGCCGTCCTCGCTCTGCCTTTTCGCTGACCTCGCCCGTTTCAAAGCTGCCGCTCTCCGTAACACAGTTGAGTATACTCGACTTGCCCACGCCGGAATTCCCGGCGAAAACCGTAACCGCTCCGCAGAGCTTTTCCTTAAGCAAATCAATATTTGTACCGTCCGCCGCACAGGTCGGTATGACGCAATACCCTGCCGAACGGTAGATTCGACAAAGCTCCTCCGCATCACCGACATCCGTCTTGTTTACACAGATAACAGCGTCGATTTCCGCCAGCTCCGCAGAGGCAAGCAGCTTGTCCGTCAGGTACAAATTCGGCCGCGGATTAGCCGCCGCAATTACCACCGCCATTTGCGTCACATTGGCAACAGGCGGCCTCAGCAGAAAGTTTTTCCGTGGAAGTATCTCGTCCACAGAGCCGATCTTGCTGTCCATGTTCACCGATATAACCGCTCTGTCACCTACAAGAGGCGTTATTCCGTCCTTTCGGAAGCTCCCTCTGGCACGGCACTCAAAATATCCCTCGGGGGCATCCACATAGTAGAAGCCCCCAATACCTTTTACAATAGTTCCCTCTGTTTTAAGCTCGGAATTCATGTCCTAACCGCCCTGCATCAGTTTGAAATTGCCGGGGGTGCCTGAGTCTCGGTCGAGGAGCTTCCGCTGCCGCCTGATGCTCCGCCCGAGGTTCCGCCCGTTCCGCCGCCTGACGCTCCGCCCGTGCCGCTGCCGGAGGCAGCACCGGAGCTTGAACCCGAAGAGCTTCCGCCGCCCGTTCCCGAGGAGCTTCCGCTGCCTGTCGAACCGTTATTGCCCGAGGTACCCGTCGTATTCTGATTTGTCTGATTATTGTTTTGATTGTTTGTGTTGTTTTGATTCGTCGTGTTATTCTGATTCGTCGTATTGCCGTTATTTGTATTATTAGTGCTATTGGTGCTGTTTGTGCTGTCGTTTGCCTCACTGCTCTTTCCCTTGCTTACATACAAGGTAATAAGGCTTCCGCTCGCCGCCTTGCTGTTCGCTGCCGGCTCCTGGCGAATTACCAGATCCTTGGCAACATCATCGCTGTTTTCTTCTATAACATTTACTCTGAAGCCGTCTGCCGCAATCTTTTTCTTTGCCTCATCGACCTTCAGCTTTGTATAATCGCCGATCGTTTTATCTGCCGCAGCCGAAGCCGAACCGCTGCTGACAACAACAAAAATCCTTACATCCTTGCCCGATACCTTGGTTCCTGCCGCCTTATCCTGTTCGAGGATAACTCCTGCCTCCTTATCGCTTGCGCGTTCACCGTTTTTCACAATACTGAAGCCCTGCTGCTTATACTGATTCTGTGCGTCAGTCAGCTTCATGTCGATTAGATTCGGAATTTCAACCTTGTCACCTGTGCCGAATATATCGGCAAGCGGTCCCTTTACCACAAGAAAAAGTCCTGCCAAAACAACAATCGCCGCTGCAATTGCCGCAATGGTAATGCGCTTCTCCTTCTTCTTCTGTGCCTTAACTGCTCTTTGTCTTTCCATATACTTTCTTCTGTTCTCCTCCACATCCCGATCTATATCCTCGGCGTATCGGTTATATTCCTCGTTTGATGCCCGACGTGCCCTCTCGTATCTGTCTATATCGTCATCTCCGACCGGAGTTCTCTTCACGGTGGCATCCGCCATATCCGCACTTGCTCCAAGTGCGATATTCGGATTTTTAATTACCTTTCTCAAATCGGCGAGGAATGCGTCTGCGCTTGCATATCTCAAATTCTGCTCCTTATTAAGCGCCTTCATAACAATATCTTCCATCGCCTGCGGAATATCGTTGTTTAAAATCCGCGGCAGAACCGGTTTTTCCTGGATATGCTTGATTGCAATGGCAACCGCCGTATTATCGTCGAACGGAAGTCTCCCTGTCAGCATTTCGTACAAAACCACACCGAGGGAATATATATCCGTTTTTTCGTTGGTATAGCCGCCGCGCGCCTGTTCGGGCGAAAGGTAATGAACCGTCCCGATTGTGGATGTTGCCGAGGTGGTTGTCGCCTGTGTTGTGGCCCTTGCTATGCCGAAGTCGGTGACCTTAAGCACCTCCTTGTCGGTCATGATTATGTTCTGAGGCTTAATGTCCCTGTGTATAACCGACTGCTTATGTGCGGCAGACAATCCCTCGCATATCTGAGCCGCAAACTCCGCCGCCTGCTTCCAGGGAAGCACATGCTTTTCGGAGATGTACTCCTTTAATGTTATTCCGTCCACATACTCCATTACAATATAATACAATCCGTTTTCAAATCCGACATCATAGATCGACACAACATGAGGATTTGAAATACGTGCCGCCGCCTGTGCCTCGGTATTGAATCTATGCACAAACTCCTTGTCGTCGCTCAGCTCCTCCTTTAGAACCTTTATTGCGACCAGCCTGTTAAGATAATGGCATCGTGCCTTATATACATACGCCATGCCGCCCTTACCGACTTCCTCTAAAATCTCATAGCGGCCCGCAAGCATTTTACCTACTAACTCCATGAATATTTACCTCCTACATATAAAGTATATTCCCGTTTCGGTTCCTCACCTGCAGAGTATCAAAACCGAATACAAATTACCGTTATATTATCAAATCCGCCGCTTTCCTTTGCCTCCGCAGCCAGAGCCTCTGCGGTATCCTTCGGCGTTTTTTCTGCCTTCACAATTTCCAGAATACGCTCATCCTCGAGCATGGTGGAAAGACCGTCACTGCACATGATCATTACATCACCCTTCAGATAATTATATTCGAATATATCCGGTCTGACCGTTTTATCGGTTCCGACCGCTCTTGTTATAATATTCTTCTGCGGATGAAGCCTTGCCTCCTCACGTGTTATCGTACCACGCATAACAAGCTCCGCAACCATAGAATGGTCAGTCGTAATCTGTACTATCTCATCTCCGCGTATTGCATACGCTCGGCTGTCGCCGACATTGGCAATGTACGCCGAGCCGTTATCTATAAATACAGCCACAGCCGTTGTTCCCATGCCTCGATGTATCGGGTTTTCCTCCGCCATGGTATAAACCTTTGCATTCGCCATGGCAACCGCCTCGTTAAGCCGTCCCGGTATCTCTCCCGAGCCGGAGATCAAAAGCTTGTTCATCTCGTCCGCAAGAAAGTTCACTGCGCTTTGGCTGGCAACCTCTCCGGCGTTGTGACCGCCCATTCCGTCGGCCAGTATGCAGAATCCGCGCTCTGCACCCTCATCAAAGCCGTGTATACAGAAGCAGTCCTCATTCAATTCTCTTATGCATCCGACATCGCTGATTCCATATGCTTCAACCAATCAGCACACCCCCTTCATCTGCGAGCCTCGGTTCGCAGGTTAAAAAATACTCTGCGCCTCCCGTAAACGGGAGCCGCCTTTATGCCAAATTTTCGGCAGCCGCTCTCAGCTGTCCGCAGGCCGCGCTTATATCCGCACCCATTTCCC
This sequence comes from uncultured Ruminococcus sp., assembly GCA_902766745.1. Classification (GTDB taxonomy): domain Bacteria; phylum Bacillota; class Clostridia; order Monoglobales; family Monoglobaceae; genus UMGS1820. The sequence continues at coordinate 55,485 of CACXES010000141.1, read as the reverse complement.
TGCGCACCGTTGCCGAAATGCCGCCCTTCTCCAATATTCCTCTGAATCTCTCAACCGCCGCAGCTCCCGACGCCGAAAAGCCGGTCTCCCGAACCCTGTTTACAGGAATAAGATTCACATGACACAGCATGGGCGAAATCAGCTTTAAAAGCTCTCTCGCCTCCGTCTCGGTATCGTTTACACCGCTTATCAGCGTATATTCAAAGGATATGCGTCTGTTCGTCTTTTCAATGTAATATCGGCACGCCGCCATTAGCTTTTCGATGTTATACCTACGGTTTACCGGCATAATATCCGACCGCTTTTCATCATTGGGCGCATGGAGGGATACAGACAGCGTAATCTGAAGCTGCCTGTCGGCAAGCTCGTAAATTCGATCCGCCAGGCCGCAGGTAGACAGGGTTATGTGCCGCTGTCCAACGCTTAGTCCGTGCGGACTGTTGACATTCTCCAAAAACCTCATGACGTTATCGAAATTATCAAGCGGCTCGCCCATGCCCATAAGCACAATATTGGATATCCTGTCACCAAGATCCTCGCCCACGGTCATTACCTGATCAATAATCTCACCGGCGGTCAGGTTCCTGACCTTTCCGCCGCGAGTCGATGCACAGAAGGCACAGCCCATTGCGCAGCCCACCTGTGTAGAAACGCATATCGTATATCCGTGATGATATTTCATCAAAACCGACTCTATATAATTATCATCATCTAATTGTAACAGATATCTGCGTGTTTCGTCAATAGATGAAACAAATTTTTTTGCAATTTTCACTCTTGAAACGGAAAATTTTTCATTCAGCCGTTCTCTAAACGCCTTCGGCAGATTTGTCATCTCGTCAAAGCTGCGAACGCCTCGATACAACCACTCAAAAATCTGCTTTGCTCGGAATTTCGGTTCCCCGAATCCGGTCGTTATCTCTGCAAGCTCTTGTATTGTATAGTCCTTAAGATTTGTTTTCATATTCTTACCCGTTTTACCTAACCTTCTTAAATCTGCACAGATAGAAGCCGCTGCCGCCCGTTTCGTGAGCGGTGTAAAGCCTCTCATGCTCTTTGACAAAGTTATCGTGAGTATTTAAAAACCGCTCAGTCTGTCTCTCGTTTTCTTCCTTGAATATGGTACAGGTCGAATATACCATAACGCCGCCGGGCTTTAAATATCTCGCACCGTTATTCATAATTTTCTCCTGAATGGAGCAAAGCGTTTCAACATCCTCCGTGCGGCGGTTGTACTTAATATCGGGCTTTTTATGTATAACCCCCATACCCGAGCAGGGGACATCCGCCAAAACCCGATCGGCACAGCCGTCAAGCTCAGGCATATATTCGGTACAGTCCGCCGTGCGCACTTCGATAATACCGATGCCGAGTCTCCGTGCCGCATTATTTATAAGCTCGGCTTTGTGGGGGTGCAGATCAAAGGCGGTTATCTTCCCCTTATTTTTCATAAGCTCCGCCAGGTGAGTTGTCTTTCCCCCCGGTGCGGCGCACAGATCAAGCACCGTCTCACCCTCTCTCGGGTCAAGCAGCAGTCCGGCACGCATGGAGTTTATATTCTGAATTGTGTAAAGTCCATCGCTGTATGCCGCAGAACGGTTTATATCAAAGGCACCGAACACTCTGATACATTCCGGTATCTCAGTATTCTGCTCTGCACAGATTCCTTCCTCCTCCAGAATCTTCACAAGCTCCGCTGATGATGTTTTCAATATATTTGTCCGAACCGTTGTGGAATGAGGAATAAGACTGTCTGTTAATATACACTCCGTCATCTCGGTTCCGTATTGCTCACAAAGCCTTTTAACAATCCAAAGCGGACACGAATATTTGACCGACAGTATCTCCTCTGTGCTGCCGTTCGGCATGGGTAGTGCTTCGATATTCCTCGAAACGGTTCGAAGCACGCCGTTCACAAAGCCTCTTGCCGCACCGTTCGACTTGCCGGCGGCAAGCTTTACCGCCTCATTGCATGCAGCAGACGGAGGAATCTTATCCATCATCACAAGCTGATAAACCCCGCAGCGCAATATCTGCAAAACCCACGGACTGATTTTTTTCAGCTTTATCTTTGAATATGACTGTATAACAAAATCTATATACAGCTTATTCCGCAGAACACCCATAACTATTTCCGTCGCAAGTGCCGTGTCACGCACATCAAGTCCCCTTGCCGCATCAAGCATGGCACGATTTGAGTATTCGCCCTCTTTTTCGATATTGTAAAGTGCCTCCGCTGCTGCGGCTCTCGGATTTTTTGTCAACTGTATCTCTCCTTACGTTAATCTCTGTTTCTACCGCCGAATAAGAGTATAAGTCGAAGCAGACTCATAAACGAGCTTAGCGCAGCCGCAACATATGTCATCGCCGCCGCACGCAGAACCTTCCTCGCCCCCTGAAGCTCATCGGAAGCCAGCATATTCTGCGTCTCAAGCGTGTTCAGCGCACGGCTGCTGGCGTTAAACTCCACCGGCAGGGTTATCAGCTGAAACAGCACCGTTGCCGAAAACAGTATAATCCCTATATCGACCATTGTCTGATTGTACGAAAGAATTACACCCAAAAGGATTATCGGCATAGACAGCACATTACAGATGTTTACAACCGGAACTATTGAGTTTCTGATTTTTATGGGTGCATATCCCGTTGCGTGCTGAACGGCGTGTCCCACCTCGTGAGCGGCAACGCCGATTGCTCCTACCGATTGACTTGAATAGGTAGCGTCAGACAGTCTTACCACATTTGATCTCGGGTCATAATGATCCGTCAGATCTCCGCTGACCCTCTCAATGCGAACATTGTACAGTCCGTTCATATCAAGGATTCTGCGTGCGGCATCTGCGCCGGTCAATCCAAACCTGTTATAAACCTGTGAATATTTTCTGAATGTGGAATTTACCCTTGCCGATGCCCATATCGAAAGTATAATCGCAGGCAAAAGCAATATCCAAGTTGGATCATAATAAAAAAACGGCAGCATAATTTTCTCCTCCTGATTATATAAATTTATTTCAATACGATATTTTCATCGAGTCTGTGTCCGTTTAAGAAGCTCTCGGCGGTCATGCGCTTTCCGCCCTTGAGCTGTATCTCGGCCGCCTCTATGCAGCCGCTTCCGCAGGAAATCTCCAGCTTCTTACCCCTTATCCGAAAACGCCCCGGCTCGCCGAAGCAGTCGCCGCCGAGCCTTGCCCTATATATTTTCAGTGTTTCTTCATTATATATAGTATAGCTTATCGGCCACGGATTTGTACCTCTGATAAGGTTTAATATCTCCTCCGCAGAACGGTTCCAGTCGATATGTCCCGTCTCCTTTGAAATCATTGCGGCATAACACGCCTTGTCATCATCCTGCTTTTCTCTCGGCGCACTTCCGTCCTCTATTGACCTTATGGTTTTGACCAGCAACTCAGCGCCCATTTTGGAGAGGCGGTCATGAAGCTCGCCGCAGGTTTCGTCAGGCTTAATCTCCGTCTCGGATTTGTATATCATATCCCCGGTATCGAGTCCCTTTTCCATGTACATTGTCGTAACTCCCGTGACCTTCTCGCCGTCTATCACACAGCGCTGTATCGGTGCCGCACCGCGGTATTTCGGAAGCAGTGACCCGTGCACGTTCACACAGCCGTATTTCGGAAAATTAAGCACATACTCCGGCAGAAGCTTGCCGTAGGCGACAACCGCAATCAAGTCCGGCTCAAGCTCCTCAAGCACCGGCAGCAAAGCCTTGTCCTTCAAGGTTTCCGACTGAAATACCGGGATATTATTTTCCTCGGCGCAGACCTTCACGGGCGGCGGCATAAGCCTGTGCCCTCGTCCCTTGGGCTTATCGGGCTGCGTAACCGCTCCGCATACCTCAAAGCCTGCGTCAATTAATGCCCTCATGCACGGAACCGCAAAGTCAGGCGTCCCCATAAACAAAATCTTCATATCTGTCTCCTCAAGCCCTATTTCCGTCCGCCGAAGCGGAGAAGAAATATATTTCAGTTATATTTATACATTATATATTTTACATCATTATAAGATAATTATCAAGTATTATTTGCGTCCTCGGGAAATATTTAATAAATTGTTTACAATCTTAATTTGAAAACCAAATCTATAATGCTTGCAAATTATCCGGTATTTATATATAATATATTTTAGATTGAAGTATGGCACTCTATGTCACCCTGATTTGATATACATTGTAGACGAAAAAGAAAATCTATTTTATATATCAAGGGGGGATGAAAAAGTGGAGTACAGTGTAAATTGGGCAATATGGCGAGCATTCATAAAACCTACTACCTGTCAGGAATGCTTCTCAAGAAAACGATCAAAGATTATTATTTTCCAATGATGGATTAGTATTTGTAACCTATGACCATTATGAAACATTTGCAGAAATTAAAGGAGATGAGTAATAAGCTATGAAAGAAATAATATTGGATTTTACCGGATGTAAGTATATTATGAGGTTATACGACATAATTCAGGAGGGCTTCGGCTTTCCGGACTGGTTTGGGCGGAACCTTGACGCCCTATGGGATCTTTTGAGTGATTACTATTATGATTGCTCGCCTACTTTTGTAAAAATAAAAGGAATTAAAACAATGCCAAAGGATTTACAAAATTATATGAACGAGGTTATTGCTGTATTTGCGGATGTTCATAAGGAGAGCCCTCAGTTTTATTTTGAAGTCATATCATAGGCGATTGTAAAATCATAAATATGTGGATAACATCATAAAATCCGAAATAATTTTAATGAGTAATTGCCCTGCGCCCATACAGTTGCCAAGCCCAACTGCAAAGAAAAAATTATTTCGGATTTTGCTCGGAGAAATAATTTTATTGAATAATTGCCCATAGCCCATTTGTAGGGGACGATGCCCACATCGTACCGAAAAGCCCGACTGCAATGAAAGAATTATTTCGGATTTGAAAAATTATTTCGGATTTGGGAGATGAGTAATAAGCTATGAAAGAAATAATATCGGATTTTACCGGATGTAAGTATCCGTTTGATGTGCGTATCTTATTATCTCATACATTTTAATGAATATTGTTTGCAATCTAAAAAACGAGCCCGCGCTTGATTGATGCGAGCTCGTTTTAAAATCATATATCGGATTTTGCGGCCTCGCGGTATATTGCCGCATTGACAAAGCCGTAAAACAGGGGGTGCGGCTTGTTCGGGCGACTCTTGAACTCGGGGTGATACTGGACACCGACATAAAAGTCACGATCCGAAAGCTCCACCGTTTCGACAAGTCTGCCGTCGGGCGACATACCGCTGAGTGTCATTCCGTTTTCCTCGATAACCCCTCGGTAATCGTTGTTGAACTCATAGCGGTGGCGATGTCTTTCATTAATGCTTTCCTCTCCGTAGCAGCGGTACATGGTCGAATCCTTCTTGACCGCACAGGGATAACTGCCCAGGCGCAGAGTTCCGCCCTTATCAATCTCATCATTCTGACCGGGCATAAAGTCGATAACCTTATTCGGCGTATCCGAGAACTCGCCCGAATGTGCGTCCGCAATTCCGCAAACATTCCTAGCAAACTCAATGACCGCAATCTGCATCCCGAGGCAAATTCCGAAATACGGAACTCCGTTCTCCCTCGCATACCTTGCCGCATATACCATGCCATCTATACCTCGGTTTCCGAAGCCGCCCGGGACAATAATTCCGCTTAATGTGTTCAGCTTTTCGGCGCAGTTCTGCTCCGTTATGGCCTCTGAATCAATCCACTCGATATCCACGACTGTGTCCAAGGCATATCCGGCATGGCGCAGAGCCTCGGCAACAGAGAGGTACGCATCATGCAGCCCCACATACTTGCCCACAAGCCCGATTTTTACGTTTTTGCTTCTGTTCTTTATTCTGTCCACAAGTGCCGTCCATTCACCAAGCTCCGCCGCCTTCGGCTCAAGCCCCAATTCTCGGCACACAATCTCCGAAAAATGCGAACGCTCCAGCATAAGCGGTGCTTCATACAGACAGGGCAGTGTAATATTCTCGATTACGCAGTCACGCTTTACGTTACAAAACATAGAAATCTTATTAAAAATCGACTGCTCCAGCGGTCGGTCGCATCTGAGCACAATAATGTCAGGCGAGATACCCATGCCTCGCAGCTCCTTTACGGAATGCTGAGTCGGCTTTGACTTATGCTCGTCCGAGCCATGAAGGTACGGAACCAGCGTTACATGAATAAACAGGCTGTTCTCGCGCCCAACCTCAAGCGACACCTGCCGCACCGCCTCCAGAAACGGCTGTGACTCAATGTCCCCTATTGTTCCGCCGATTTCGGTAATAACCACATCCGCATCCGTCTTTTTTCCGACGCTGTATACAAACTCCTTAATCTCGTTGGTTACATGCGGAATGACCTGAACGGTAGAGCCTAAGTATTCGCCGCGTCTTTCCTTATTTAATACGTTCCAATATACCTTTCCCGTGGTGAGGTTTGAGAACTTATTCAAATCCTCATCGATGAATCTTTCGTAATGACCGAGATCCAAATCGGTTTCGGCACCGTCCTCAGTGACGTACACCTCACCGTGCTGATACGGACTCATGGTTCCCGGGTCAACATTGATATACGGGTCGAGCTTCTGCGCGGCAACCCTTAGCCCTCTCGATTTCAAGAGCCTTCCGAGAGAAGCCGCAGTAATCCCCTTTCCGAGACCCGATACAACGCCTCCCGTTACAAATATGTACTTTGTCATATGTATTATACCTCTTTTCAAAAATCAATTTCCGTAGGTTCTGATTATACCCTCAGCAATCTCACGCTTTGTCCGTCTTGTATCCATCGCCTGCTTCTCTATCAGCTTATGCGCCTCCGCCTCGGTCAGCTTCATGTGCTGAATGAGAGTCCACTTGGCGTGGTTAATCAGCCTTATCTCTTCCATTTTCTCCTCGAGAGTTGCCGCCTTCTTCTCCATACGGCGAAATCTCTCCTGCATTGCATACATAATCTTAAACACCTGATGCACCATTGACGCCGAAACGGGCTTTGACATGGTCAGCACACCATAGTCGATAACCCTGTCGGTTACATCATCATATAATTCGTCTTTTACAAACATCAATGCGCCGCTTCTGGTATCGGCGGCAACGTCAAGCGCAAGCCCTGTCCCGAAATCATCAACAAGCGGCGTATTAATAATAACCGTATCAAAATTCATATCAGCGAGTTTTCTGCGCGCCTCGCCCTCATTTTTCGCAAATCTAACAGGTCCAAACTCGTTTTCGGGGAGCATGGACTTTATACTTGCGGCAAATTTTTCGGAGGATGACACAATCAAAACGCTGTATGTGTATTCCTTAAACAGCATATTCAGTTACCTCCAAAAAACTATTCGCAGTATGTCCGAACGATACGCGACGGCAGTGCATTCTCTATAAACTCACTGCTCTTCGCCGCAGTCTTTGCCTCACATAAATTTTCAGGAAGACTTGCATAGTCTTCGGTATTCTCCGATTTATACAAATTCTCATTTACAGCCGCCGGCGGAAGCTCCTTGTTCTTAAGCCCGTCAAGTGCCGCATAGATAATAAGCGCAAACGCAAGATACGGATTTGCACAGGGATCAGGAGAGCGCAGTTCTATTCTCTTATAATTTCCCCGTGCGGCAGGTATTCTGATAAGCTGTGACCTATTCTCCGGCGACCAGGTAATATACTTCGGTGCCTTGTCCGTTCCGAGCCGTGCATAGGATTCCTCTCTCGGATTCAGAAACGCAGTCATATCACGAACCCTGTTTAAAATTCCGGCAATCGCATAAGGGAACAAATCCGTTTCCGCATTTATGCTTTGAACCGACAAATTAATATGGAATCCGTTACCCGGGTTGTCTTCAAGGGGCTTCGGCGAAAAGTCGGCACAAAGTCCGTTCCGCGCCGCAATAGTCCTGACCACCGAGACAAAGGTTATTGCATTATCCGCCGCAGTCAGCGGATCAGAAAACCTGAAGTCAATCTCATTCTGACCGAAGCCCTCCTCGTGATGGGAGCTCTCCGGCTTTATGCCCATTCTCTCCAACGTAAGACATATCTCACGGCGGACATTCTCGCCCTTATCCATTGGCGCAATATCCATATAGCGGGCATTATCATACGGAATTTTTGTCGGCTTGCCCTCCTCATCCGTGTGGAACAGATAAAATTCAAGCTCCGAACCGAACTGAAAGGTATAGCCCTCACTCATGGCTGCCTTTACAGCCTCGCGCAGTATTCTTCTGCCGTCCGCTTCAAACGGCTTACCGTTTGAATGCATAATATTACAGAACATTCTGACAACTCTTCCGTGCTCCGGCCGCCATGGCAAAACGACAAGCGTCGACGGATCGGGGAACAAAAACAAATCCGAAAACACCTCGCCGCCAAATCCCAAAATTGCCGAAGCGTCAATACCTGCGCCGTCCTCAAAGACACGTTCAAGCTCATCCGGCATAACGGAAATATTCTTCTGATTTCCAAAGGCGTCGCAGAAAGCAAGTCTGATGAACTTGACATCCTCCTCGTTTACATACTGGATAACCTCTTTCTTGCTATAAATCATAAACCTCCAACCTCTCTGTTAATTGGTAACATACATCTGCTTGAAGGGGTTCTTTGTATCGGGAAGCACAACGGTAAAGTCCTCATTCATAATCTCATCGGTATCTAAATCGAACATGGCACAGAAGCGCTCCGCCAACGGTCTAAGCTCTGCCTTTTCCGCCTCATCCGCAAGGTGAGTTGTCACCTGCTTCGGAAATGCTATCCCCTCACAGCTGCCGCGCAGAAACATCTTTCCTCCGTGCATACCGGTGCAGGGGAAGTTGCCCACAATGCTCTTTCCGTCCTCATTCAATCCGAGCACAACAATGGTTCCGCCCGCCTGATACTCACCGAGGAAGCTCCCTGCTCTGCCTCCTATGACAAGGGTGGGATGCTTTTCCTTGTACGCCTTCATGTGGATTCCCGCACGATAGCCGGCATTGCCTCTGACAAAAATCTCTCCGCCGCGCATGGCGTAGCCTGCCGCATCGCCTACGCTTCCGCGGATATAGATTCCGCCCTCGTTCATGGTATCGCCGACCGCATCCTGGGCATTTCCGCCAACGGTTATTTTTGCACCGTTGAGGTAAGCACCGAGAGCATTCCCCGGCACGCCTTCAATGCTTATCTTCCGATCACTGAGTCCTGCCGCAATAAATCTCTGCCCCATACAGCCCGTGATTTCCACGTCCGCCTCGGTATTTCTGATTATCTCGTTAAGCTCTCCGAACTCAAGCTTTGATGCATCTATATGCATTATAACACACCTCCAAGATTTTTTCTACGGTAATTTTGAGAAAATGCCAAAAGTGACGGATTTTTTTTGATTTTCTCAAAATCTATGGTGTCGAGAGGCGTTTTATTTCGGATAAGCGAGGTATAAATTCCAACCTTATCCACACTTCCCAAAAATATCAGACCCACAAGACGGTTGTCCTTGACATAAAGCTTCTTTACGGAATCGCCCGACTTTTCCTCGTACAGCTCTCCGTCATAGCTGCCGGCGGTCATAATATGATAGCCGAAAAACCCTATTGAATTCATTGGTATCTGATTATCGAACACGCAGTCACCGCCCGACATATTTTTACCGGCGCAAAATCCCTGCATATATGCATTCGGAAGAATCGCCATAACCTTCTCGGTACCGCTTGAAATATCCATACCCTCGGTCAAATCACCTGCGGCATAAATATTTGAAAGCGAAGTCTCCATCTTGTCATTTACCAGCACGCCTCTGTTGATCTCTGCACCCGTCTCTTTGAGCTGAGTTAAATTCGGTCTTACTCCGACAGCCATAACAAGCACGTCAAATTCAACCGTACCGCCGCTCTTCATGGTCGCCCTTCCGCCATCGAATTTCTCAACGCTGTCCGACAGCATGAATTTTATTCCGCGCTCCTCCATCTTCTCTTTTACCAAATCTGCGCAATCCTTATCAAGAATGCTCGACAAAACCTTATCCGCCAAATCACAGACCGTTATCTCAGAAACCTTATCCGCAATACCCTCGGCACACTTCAAGCCGATCAAGCCCGCACCGACAATCAAAACCCTCGAATCCTTATCTATTGCCGCTTCAAGCGCAAGTGCATCCGCCTCGGTCATAAACGTGAATTTCTTTTCTACGCTGTCAAGACCGGATATCGGCGGCACGAAGGGCGATGACCCGGTTGCGACCAGCAGCTTGTCATATGCCACCTTTTCGCCGTTATCGCAAACAACTGTATCAGCTTCTATTTTTTCGGCATGAACACCGAGCTTTACTTCTATATTATTATTCTTAAAAAATTCCTCGCTGCGGTACTGCATTTTCTCTAAGGTTGTCTTCTCCTCAAGATAGTACGAAATCAGCGGCCGCGAATAGGGAAGTCTGTCCTCGCCGCAGATGAGCGTTATTCTGCCCTCCCTGTCGTTCTCCAAAATACCGTCTATACATCCGAGAGAGGCAATTCCCCCTCCGACAACAACATAATTCTTCATTATCCTCTCTCCTCAAAGCATATCGCATTATTGGGACAGCCTTTAACACAGGCCGGCTCTCCGCATTTGTTATCGGTACAAAGCTCGCACTTTGTAACCGCCTTCCCCTCGTTCGGCACGAGCGCACCGTAGGGGCATACCAAAACACAGGTCAGACAACCGATGCATTTGTCCTTATCAATTTTAACAATTCCGTCCTCCTTGGACAGCGCTCCCGATATGCAGGATTTTACACAAATTGCATCTTCGCAGTGTCTGCACGATACTGCATACATAATCTTTCCGTCGTCCTCAACATGAATTTTCGGACGAATTTCCTTATCCTTAAGCGCCAGAGACATAAACTTATCTCCCGTTGCCGCAAACGCACAGTTATATTCGCAAAGATGACATCCCAGGCACCATTCTTCATTTACATATATCTTTTTCATTCTCCTGCGTGTGAGATACCTAATATCTCAAGCTCCTTTCCGTTTAATCCTACACCTCTCAGCATTAAGCGGTTACCTCTTAACGCTTCGATGGAGTTTATACCCATTCCGCCCATAAGCTCCTTTATCTCATGCTTCCATGCGGTCATAAGGTTTATAAGTCTCTGTGAGCCAATGTCCGGATTCAATCTCTTTGTAAGCTCCGGTCTCTGTGTCGCAATACCCCAGTTGCACTTGCCGCCCTGGCAGCTTCGGCAAAGGTGACATCCGAGGGCAAGCAGCGCACCCGTTGCGATATAGCAGGCATCCGCTCCGAGGGCGATTGCCTTTACCACATCAGAGGCACACCTTATACTTCCACCGACCACAAGGGACACGTTATTTCTTATTCCCTCATCGCGCAGTCGCTGATCCACACTTGCCAAAGCTAACTCTATGGGGATTCCCACATTGTCACGGATTCTGGTGGGTGCGGCTCCCGTGCCGCCTCTGAAGCCGTCTATGGCAATGATATCCGCACCGCTTCGTGCAATACCGCTGGCAATCGCCGCAATATTATGCACCGCCGCAACCTTTACGATAACAGGCTTCTTATACTCTGTTGCCTCTTTTAATGAATAAACAAGCTGACGCAGATCCTCGATTGAGTAAATGTCGTGGTGAGGTGCCGGTGAAATCGCATCGGAGCCTTCGGGGATCATTCTCGTTCTCGATACATCTCCGACAATCTTCGCACCCGGAAGATGTCCGCCGATACCGGGCTTTGCGCCCTGTCCCATTTTAATCTCCACTGCGGCTCCCGCTTCGAGGTAATCCTTATGTACGCCAAAGCGTCCCGATGCAACCTGTACGATCGTATTCGGACCGTACTGATAGAAATCCTCGTGGAGTCCGCCCTCACCGGTATTGTAGTAAATGCCCAGCTCCGTTGCCGCTCTCGCCAATGATGCGTGGGCGTTATAGCTAATCGAGCCGTAGCTCATTGCCGAAAACATAATCGGTATCGAAAGCTCAAGCTGCGGCGATGTCTTGCATATTATATTTCCGTTTTCATCTCTCTTTACTTTATCCGGCTTTTTCCCGAGGAAAACCTTGGTTTCCATCGGCTCACGCAGGGGGTCGATGGACGGGTTTGTAACCTGTGACGCATTAATCAAAATCTTATCCCAGTAAACGGGAAGCGGCTTCGGGTTACCCATGGACGAGAGCAGTACGCCGCCGCTTTCCGCCTGCTTGTATATCTCGCGAATGGTATCGTCCGTCCAGTTTGCGTTTTCCTTAAAGCGGCAGTCACTCTTGACTATCTTCAAAGCATGTGTGGGACAGAGGGTTACGCATCTTTTGCAGTTGACGCACTTCGCCTCGTCGCTGATTAACAAATTCCGCTCCTCGTCATAGCTGTGAACCTCGTTCGCACACTGCCGCTCACAGACGCGGCACCTAATACATCTTGCGTCATTTCTGACAACCTCGTACTCCGGGTATATGTAATTTATACTCATAATTCAACGCCCTCCTTAACCCTTACAATAACCGGCTCTCCGCCTGCGGGTGAATAGATATTCTCTGCATCCGGCTCCATGGTGCGGATAGCCGCCTCTTCGCTGGCGATAAAGATCTTATCGTCCTTTTCGCCCACAACCATGCTGCGAAGCTTCAGTCTGTCGTTAAGAGCCATAAGTCCGCCGTTAAAGCCGAGGATAATCGAGAAAGGCCCGGTAATCAGTAAGCCGCCGTAGGTGCAGCGCAGGTATTTAAGAAGCTCCTTGTCCTCACGGTTCTCTATTGTACTCCAGAACGGTGCCGCAATAACGGACGCAGTCTCCTCCAGGGTCAAGCCCTGCTTTCTCATTAGGTAATCGGCAATGTAGGTAATGACCTCTGTATCTGTCTGAAGGGTACACTTATACCCGAACATTTCGATGAAGCGTCTGTTTGCGTCATAGGACGAAATCTCGCCGTTATGCACAATTGTGTAATCCAAAAGTCCGAAGGGATGCGCACCGCCCCACCAGCCGGGGGTGTTGGTCGGGTATCTTCCGTGGGCAGTCCAAAGATATGCGCCGTATTCGTCAAGACGGTAGAATTCGCCGACGTCCTCGGGGTAGCCGACCGCCTTGAATGCGCCCATATTCTTTCCGCTGGAAAAGACGTATGCACCGTCAATCTCAGTGTTTATCTTCATCACAATTCTGGCGGTATACTCCTTTTCATCAAGCTGCATTCTCGCCAGAACCGATGCCAGCGGCGCAACAAAATATCTCCATATCAAAGGCTCATCGGTAATGTTTTTATGCTTTCGGGTCGGAATGTTCTCCGCACGCACTATTTCAAAGCCGTCTTTCAAAAACTGCTCACAGGTATGCCTTGAAGTGTTATCGTCGTAAAATATGTGCAGAGCATAAAATTCCTTGTACTCGGGATATATCCCGTAAGCCGCAAAGCCGCCGCCCAAGCCGTTTGAACGATCATGCATGGGCTTCATGCTCTCAATAATTTTCTCGCCCGTCATCCTCTTTCCCTCACGGGAGATAACTGCCGATATTGCACAGCCCGACGGTATTCTTATCTGACCTTCTTTAAGTTTCATTTTACATCTGCCTTTCCATAAAAAAAAGATGTCATTTTTAGGGTATAATATCCCTAAAAATAAACATCTTTGTCTATCTTTAAAAATTATATCACTGTTTTAGATGTTTGTCAATACTATTTTTCAAATTTTTCGGTATTTCTCACTCTAAATCTTTTAAATTTCTTTTTTATCCCGAATTTTCACCACCGCAAATGTGCCGAAGCACAATAGCAGCACATATATAAAGAAGATTATAAGCCCTTACGCACTGTCTTAAAGTGTGGGTATAACCTTTTTTATTCGCTCCAGGGCAGCCGAGCATCTATCGTTATCGCCGAAGCCGGAAAGACGGAAAAAGCCCTCACCCATCTCGCCGAAGCCGGAGCCGGGCGTTCCGATTACATTGCACCTTTCAAGCATGACGTCAAAGAAGTCCCAGCTTTTCATGCCCTTCGGGCACTTAAGCCATATATACGGACTGTTGCATCCGCCGTAATAGGTCAGACCAAGCTCGTCAAACGTCGCCATCATATTCGCCGTATTTTTGCGATAGTAGTCTATATTGCTGCAAATCTCGGCATAGCCCTGCTCGGAAAATGCGGCTGCCGCCGCTCTCTGAACAACATAGGATACGCCGTTGGACTTGGTCGATTGTCTGCGCTTCCACAAATCAAGCAGAGATACGCCGTCAAACGTCAGCTCTGACGGAACAACCGTATATCCGCATCTTACACCGGTAAAGCCCGCCGTCTTTGAGAAGGAGCAGAACTCTATTGCACACTTTTCCGCCCCGTCTATCTCGAATATGCTTCTCGGACAGTCGGGATCGGTGATAAACATCTCATATGCGGCATCATAGAGAATTACCGCATTGTTTTCTGTTGCAAAATCCACCCACGTCTTAAGCTGACTGCGGGTATATGCCGCACCCGTGGGATTGTTGGGCGAACAGATGTATATGATATCCGCTGCATCATTCTCTCCGGGCATGGGAAGGTTTTTATTTTCTTCGTTTGCCGAAATGAACTTTATTTTCCTGCCCGCCATTATATTTGTATCGAGATAAACAGGATATACGGGATCGGGGATCAATACCGTATTATCCTCATCAAATATATCAAGGATATTCGCCACATCCTCCTTTGCACCGCAGGTCACAACAATATCGGAGGTCTTAACGTCAATCCCGATATGGTTTTTATAGTGAGCCGAAATCGCAGACAGCAAAAAATCCTCGCCGTAGCTCGAGGGATAGCCGTGAAATGTGTCGATATTTCCCATTTCCTTCGCCGCGGCAACCATTGCATCGGCGGCAGTCCTGCAAAGCGGCAGTGTAACATCGCCAATCCCCATTGAAATAATATCCGCATCGGGATTCTTCGCCTTGTAATCCGCACACCTCTCGCCGATGGTCTTAAAGAGATATGACGGCTTTAAATTCAGATAATTCTTATTTATTTTCATGTTTTCCTCCGTTATTAAACTTCAACCGTACCGGAAAATGCCGTTACCGCTTCGCCGGTCATAATGATTCCGTTCTCGCCGCAGTTGATTTTAAGCTCTCCGCCGCGGAGCTTTACCGTAACGTCCGTACCCTTCTCGCATAAGCCCGTCTCGCATGCGGCGGCAACCGTCGCACAGGCACCCGTGCCGCAGGCAAAGGTTTCACCGCTGCCTCGTTCCCATACGCGCATTTCAAAATATGTATCCGATATTTTCTTTACGAACTCCACATTCACCTTTTCCGGGAAAAAGCTGTCATTTTCAATCGGTGAGCCCTCCGCCTTAATATCAAAATCCCAAAGGGGAAAGTCCTCCGGCACAAAAATCACGCAGTGGGGATTTCCCATGCTGACGCAGGTCACAGTCTGCGGCTTTCCGCCGAGAACAACCTCACGGGATACAACCGGTGTGTCATCCTCTGTCGCAACCGGGATTTTCGCCGGCTCGAATATGGGAAATCCCATATCTACCGAGGCTCCGACAACCTCATTTCCGTCAAAGGCAAGCTTTATGGTCTTTATCCCCGACAGGGTCTCAACGCTCATAGGGTTCGCCTTGGACAGACCGTGGTCATAGGCAAATTTTGCAACGCAGCGGACGCCGTTTCCGCACATTTTTCCCTCGCTTCCGTCGGCGTTAAACATACGCATTTTTACGTCCGCAACATCAGACGGGCAGACGAGAATAAGCCCGTCTCCCCCTACGGAAAAATGCCTGTCGGAGAGTATCTCCGACAGTTCATTCGGATTATCTATCGGCTGCTGAAAAGCATTTACATAAATATAATCATTGCCGCAGCCGTGCATCTTTGTAAAATTCAATGTCACAATAATCTCCATTCCGCCGCCCTGCGTCGGCACAAATAGTAATTAAAATTCTCTTATCCGCAGGGCAAGGAATGACAAGAGATTATTACGCCCATGTGCGTTTCTAAGGCAAAGCCTTAGAAAATTTCGCACGGGCAATTAAATCCGACGGAGGCATAATGCGAAAGGAGCTTTCACATTATCCCCTCCGTTAAATTCCGCTTGCGCCGTAGTTTGAAAGAACACGAGCGGACGGATCGTCCACATCACAGCCCTCCCAAGACTTGTTCGGCATCCAGAAGTCCTTTATCATCTCGCTCTGGCCGGGATAATATCTCTCAAAAATCTCACGGTAGAGAAGCGATTCCTTTGTAAAAGGTGCCGCATGAGCATACTTCTTTTTCTTCTCTTCAAACTCTTCATCGGTATAATATTTTTCGGCATAATCCTTTAAGTACCACACCATAGAATGTCCGACCGCATCGGAGAACGCCGCCTTCTCACGGTATAGTATATCGTGGGGCAGATAGTCGCCCTCAAAAGCATGACGGAGCAGGTATTTTCCCTTGCCATAGGTGTTCATTTTCATCTGCGGATCAATCGACATCACATATTCGACAAATTCCAGATCACCGAAGGGAACTCTTGCCTCAAGGGAGTTTACTGATATACATCTGTCGGCACGCAGCACGTCATACATATGAAGCTCTCGCACACGCTTTTGTGATTCCTTTTGAAACTCCTCTGCCGAGGGGGCAAAATCCGTGTACTTATATCCGAAAAGCTCATCCGAAATCTCACCGGTAAGCAAAACTCGAACATCCGTGTTCTCATGTATATACTTGCAAAGCAGATACATACCCATGCTTGCGCGGATAGTCGTAATATCGTATGTTCCGAGAAGCTCGATTACCGTATCGAGAGATGAAATAACATCATCCTTTGTAATGATAACCTCCGTATGCTCGCTTCCTATATAATCAGCAACCTGCTTTGCGTATTTTAAGTCGATTGCGTCCTCACTCATACCTATCGCAAAGGTTTTTATCGGCTCGCTGCTGTATCTCGCCGCAACGGCACAAACCAAGGAGGAATCCAATCCTCCCGAAAGGAGGTAGCCGACCTTAGCGTCGGCTACCAGCCTTTTCTCGATTCCGCAAATCAGCTTATCGTGAATATTTTTGCAAACTGTGTCCAAATCATCCCGGCAAACCTCTTTTACCTCCGTCATATCACGGTAGCATATAAATTGTCCGTCCTTATAATAGTATCCGGGAGGGAACGGCATTATCTCATCGCATATGGAAACAAGGTTTTTCGGCTCGCTTGCAAAAACTATGGTGCCGTCCGAATTGAAGCCGTAGTACATTGGGCGGATCCCGATGGGATCACGGGCGGCTATAAAGCCGTCCGTTTCCGCATCATACATAATGAGCGCATACTCCGCATCAAGCATTTTAAACATATCCGTTCCGTATTCTCTGTACATCGGCAGGAGTATTTCGCAGTCAGAATCACTTGTAAAGCTGTACTTTGACGAAAGCTCCTCCTTTAGCTTCTTAAACCCGTAAATCTCGCCGTTGCAAACCAGATAACTGCCGCCAAGCTCAAACGGCTGCATTCCCGTATCACACAAATCCATGATTGCAAGCCTGTGAAAACCCAAAACTCCGCTGCCTGCCTCAACCATACGCGTATCGTCGGGGCCTCTCGATATTGTCCTGTCAAATCCTTCTTTGAGCTTTTCAATGTCCGGGCAGCTGCCGCAGCAGCCTATAATTGAACACATACTGTCACCGCCTTATTCTACGTCCTGAAGGGCGTCATAGCCTTCTTCACCCGTTCTTACCTTTACTACGTTCTCTACGTCATATACAAATATCTTACCGTCGCCGATATGTCCGGTGTAAAGCACCTTCTTAGCCGTCTCGATAACATCTCTAACCGGAATCTTACTTACAACGATGTCAACCTGAACCTTAGGCAGCAGATTTGTCTCAACGGCAACACCTCTGTAATACTCCGGCTTACCCTTCTGCTGTCCGCAGCCCATAACGTGAGATACTGTCATACCTGTTATACCAAGTGCCATCATAGCATTCTTCAATGCGTCAAAGCGAGCTTCCTTACATACGATTTCAACCTTTGTGAACTTAACGCCGTCCACACTCGGCTTTTCAAATGAGGGAACCTTCTCAACCTTAACAGCCTCGCTGACAGGTGTCGTACCCGTTACAACTACCGGCTCGTCACCGTATTCGCTGTACTTGTCAACCGCAGGTGTGAAATCGGGATATGCGCTGGGCAGACCATGCTCGGTGCTGTCGAGACCTGCAATTTCCTCCTCCGCAGAGGTTCTCAGACCATTTGTCTTCTTTATAATTGTAAATGTAATAACCATCATTACCGCTGCATATATACCGACTGTCAGAACACCGAGTATCTGTGTACCGAGAAGCGAAGCAGAGCCTGTATAGAACAATCCTTCAAGTTCTGCCGGAGCCGACGGTGTAGCCAAAAGTCCAACCGCTATTGTACCCCAAACACCGTTTGCCATATGTACGCCTACTGCACCGACAGGGTCGTCAATGTGAAGCTTAATATCCAAAAATTCAACAACAACCACTACCAGTATACCGGATACAATACCTACAACGGAAGCACCGATTGCGTCAAGGGCATCACAGCCTGCGGTAATACCTACAAGACCTGCAAGTGAGGCATTCAGACACATCGAAACATCAGGCTTTCCGTTCTTTACCCATGTGAAAATCATCGTTACAACAGTCGCAACCGAAGGAGCAATTGTTGTGGTGAGGAATATAGATGCCAGCTCTGACGGAGATGTAGCGGCAGCACCGTTAAATCCGTACCAGCCGAGCCACAGGATGAATACACCGAGAGCACCCAGGGTGATTGAGTGACCGGGGATAGCGTTTACCTTTACTACCTTACCGCTCTTATCCTTTACATACTTACCGATTCTCGGCCCAAGCATTATTGCGCCGACCAAAGCTGCGATACCGCCTACCATATGTATTGCACATGAACCTGCATAATCGTGGAAGCCGAGCTGTGAAAGCCAGCCGCCGCCCCAAATCCAGTGTGCCTCTATCGGATATACAACCAGTGAAATTACCGCCGAATAGATACAGTAGGATGAGAACTTTGTACGCTCTGCCATCGAACCGGAAACAATCGTAGCCGTTGTCGCACAGAATACGAGGTTAAATACAAACGTCGATGCACCGGTGAACGAACCATCCTCCGGACTTGCAATGAAGTCCTTGAAGTTACCCCACAAATCCATGTTCGGAATACCGATGAGTCCGAACAAAGCATCCTCGCCCATCATCAGTGTATAACCCAAAAGCGAGAATACAACTGTTCCGATACAGAAGTCCATCAGGTTCTTCATTATAATGTTACCTGCGTTCTTCGCACGGGTAAATCCCGTCTCTACCATTGCAAACCCTGCCTGCATCCAAAATACAAGCGCAGCTCCTATCAAAAACCAAAATTCAACTGTCAATTTAATCACTCCCAATTATTTTTGCATATGAATACATATATTATTTTTTACAGTTTTGAATTATCTTACACCGAAAAGCAAATCTCCGTAGGTCGGGAACGGCCAATACTTTCTGTCGGTCATTGTCTCTGCCTCGTCCGCCGCAACTCTGAGCGCCGCCATCTTCGGCAGAATTTCGTCACGAATAAAGTAGCCCTGCTCTTCTATACTTTCTATGTCCTTAAGCTTTGCCGTTGCCTCATCGAGCACGTCCGTCCTGTCATAAATCAAATCCGCCAGGGATGAAAGCTTGGAAACCACGCTCTTTTCGTATCTCTGTGAAATATCTGCGCCAAGCTCCTTCTTCCGCAGAGCTGTCTCTGCAAGGGACGAAGCATATGCCTCAACAGCCGGTAAAATTTCTTTTCTTGCCATATCGGACATTGTGAGTGCCTCAATATTTACTGCCTTTACATAGTTTTCAAGCATAATCTCGCATCTTGACTCAAGCTCTGCCTTGGTATATACCTTCTGAGAGATAAGCATATCAGCATTTTTCTTATCGAGAAGCTTCGGCATACAATCCGGCGTAGTCTTTAAGTTTGAAAGACCTCTCTTCTCTGCCTCAGCCATCCACTCGTCGCCGTAGCCGTTTCCGTTAAAGATAATGCGCTTATGTTCCTTAATGGTATCGCGGATCAGCTCATGCAGCTCCTTGTCAAAGTCCGAAGAACCCTCAAGCTTATCTGCAAAGCCCTGAAGCACCTCAGCCACCGCACTGTTGAGCATGATGTTTGCACAGGCAATGCTGTTGGACGAACCGAGCATTCTGAATTCGAACTTGTTGCCCGTAAACGCAAAGGGCGAGGTTCTGTTTCTGTCGGTAGTATCCTTTTTGAACACGGGAAGAATGTCTACGCCAAGCTGCATCTTCGCTGTTTTTTCACCCTTGTACGCCGTGTCGTTCTCAATTGCTTCAAGAACCGCCTCAAGCTCATCACCGAGGAAGATTGAAATTACCGCAGGCGGTGCCTCGTTTGCGCCGAGACGGTGGTCGTTGCCCGCTGTTGCAACGGACAGGCGAAGCAAATCCTGATATTCGTCAACTGCCTTGATAACGGCAACCAAGAACAGCAGGAACTGCGCATTCTCATACGGCGTATCTCCGGGAGTTAAGAGGTTTACCCCTGTATCCGTTCCGATTGACCAGTTGTTGTGCTTTCCGCTTCCGTTTACGCCCGCAAAGGGTTTTTCGTGGAGCAGGCAAACCAAGCCGTGCTTTGATGCAACCTTCTGCATAATCTCCATTGTAAGCTGGTTGTTATCCGTCGCAATATTTGTTGTGGAATAAATCGGTGCCAGCTCATGCTGTGCGGGTGCAACCTCATTATGCTCCGTCTTTGCCAAAATGCCCAGCTTCCACAGCTCATCATTCAAATCAGCCATGAATGCCGCAACCCTCGGCTTGATGATTCCGAAGTAGTGATCGTCCATTTCCTGACCCTTGGGCGGCTTTGCTCCGAACAGGGTTCTGCCGGTGAAAATCAGGTCACGGCGCTTGTCGTACATTTCCTTGTCAACCAAGAAATACTCCTGCTCGGGGCCGACAGACGTTCTTACCATATGTACACTGTCGTTTCCGAAAAGCTTTAAAATTCTGAGTGCCTGGGTGTTAAGTGCCGCCATAGAGCGCAGCAACGGTGTCTTTTTATCCAAAGCTTCGCCTGTATAAGAGCAGAAAGCCGTAGGAATACAAAGGGTTTTATCCTTTATAAATGCAAACGAGGTGGGATCCCACGCCGTATAGCCTCTCGCCTCGAAGGTAGCTCTCAGTCCGCCCGAGGGGAACGAGGATGCGTCCGGCTCACCCTTAACCAGCTCCTTGCCCGAGAACTCCATGATCACGCCGCCGTCGGGAGCCGGTGTAATAAAGCTGTCATGTTTTTCAGCGGTTACGCCTGTCATAGGCTGGAACCAATGTGTGTAGTGAGTGGCTCCCTTTTCAACAGCCCAGTCTTTCATTGCGAGCGCTACTGCATTTGCAAGTGAAATATCAAGCTGTTTTCCTTCGTCTATGGTGCGTCTCAATGAATTATACACCTTTTCGGAAAGCCTTGCTTTCATTTGTCTGTCGTCAAATACGTTAGCGCCAAACATCTCCGGTACTGTTTCCATTTTAATCAACCTCTCTTTAATTTAAAATTAATAAAATTTAATAAAAAAAAGACAAGGATGCTTAAAGGAAAATACTTCCTCAAGGCATCCTTGCCTTATGCACAGCATTATACACCTATTTTTTTTATTTGTCAACCCCTTTTTTCAATTTTTTTGTAAAAATTTTAACAAAATATTAATACGGAGGGTTGTACCCAATGTTTTTTACCCTATTTGCCCGGTCGGCAAGGTATAAATATTTCAGAAAATATGATTTGCGTAAAATTAGGGAAACTCAAACGAAAATAATTTGTTGACAGTGGTTATTTGATATGTTATAATAACCTCACAGTGTTACCAAAATCAAAGATTTTGACGCCTGAGAGAACACTTTATCATGACACTTCCCGGCGGCGTTGCTCTGCTTCGTTGCTTCGGTATAAGAAAATCCAACGGATTTTCTCTTGATATGGTATTAATAACCTAAATCAGGCTTTTTAGCCAATGCTGAGTATCGGCAGGATTTACACGGTCTCAGCGCCGTTTTGGAAATTTCGGGTCTTGCCGCTTAAGGTAAGGCTTTTTATTCTGCTCAAATACGGCACGAAACGGAGAATTTAGCATGAATCTTAACACAAACGAATACGCAAAGGAATTTTTGACAGAAAACAATATGACCGAATTTTTGTCAAAGGATTATGTAATCCTTCCCGGTCTGTGCGACGTTCACGTACATTTCAGAGAGCCCGGCTATGAATATAAAGAAACGATCAAAAGCGGCTCTGAGGCCGCTGCCGCCGGCGGATATACGGCGGTCTGCACCATGCCGAACCTGAAACCCGTTCCCGACAGCCGTGAGAATCTAAATGTGCAGCTTTCGGCAATTAAGCGTGATTCGGTGATAGGCGTTTATCCCTACGGTGCAATCACCGTCGGAGAAGCAGGCGAGTGCCTGTCCGACATGAATGGCATGGCGGCATCGGTCTGCGCCTTCTCCGATGACGGCAGAGGCGTACAGAACGAGGATATGATGCGTGCCGCCATGGTAGAGGCAAAGCGGCTCGGCAAGGTTATTGCCGCCCACTGCGAGGACAACAGCTTACTGCGCGGCGGCTACATTCATGACGGGAAATACGCCGCAGAGCACAATCACCGCGGAATTTCGAGCGAGAGCGAATATCGTCAAATTGAGCGTGACCTTCGGCTTGCCGAGTATACCGGCTGCGCATATCACGTGTGCCATATTTCGACAAAGGAGAGCGTTCGGCTTATCCGAGACGCAAAGCGCAGCGGAATTGATGTTACCTGCGAGACGGCACCGCACTATCTTGTGCTTTGTGACAGCGATTTACAGGAGGACGGACGCTTCAAGATGAACCCTCCGCTCCGTGACGCAAGCGATAGGGACGCCCTGATTGAGGGGATTTGTGACGGCACAATAGATATGATAGCCACCGACCATGCGCCCCACTCTGCAGACGAAAAATCAAGAGGACTCGAAAAGAGCCTAATGGGTGTTGTCGGTCTGGAAACCGCCTTCTCCGTTATGTATACGAAGCTTGTAATGTACGGTATCATCACCCTCGACAGGCTTATCGAATTAATGAGCATAAATCCGCGGAGGAGGTTCGGTATAACCTCCGACCCGGGCTTCTGCGTATTCGATATATCAAAGCCGTACACCGTTGACCCGTCGAGGTTCAAGACCCAAGGTCGTGCAACTCCCTTTGAGGGTCACAGCCTGTACGGTCGGTGCAGGCTGACCGTCTATGGCGGAAAAGCGGTATATAACGCCGAATAACATAACTGATTATAACAAGACGATTGTAAAATGTGAAAACGCAAAACTGTGGATAACTTTCCGCCAAATCCGAAATAATTTTTTCGTTGCAGTTGGGCGTTAGGGCTCCCAAAAAATCGAGGATTGATTCGAGATTTTTTGGGAAGAGGAGCCACGGCGGAGCAAGCGATGATGCGATTATTTGAGCATCAAGCAAGCGCAGCAAGTGGTGACGAGGGCTTTGGGCAATTATTCAATAAAATTATTTCGGATTGATAATTTGTGCGATTATGTTGTGCAAAGTGAACGGAGAAAATAAGCCATATAAAAATCAAAATATCCCTATTTTACACAGCTTTTCGCATTTTGCAAACGGCTATTAATTATATTGTAAGGAGACAGAGATGAAACAAGTATACTTAAAGATAAAGGAGAATGTTCCGATTGCCAAAGCTACCTATAAAATGGTGCTTGAGGGTGATACCTCCGCCCTGACTCAGCCGGGACAGTTTGTGAATTTCAAGCTTGACGGCTTTTTTCTGCGCCGCCCCATATCGGTCTGTGATTGGAATGATGAAACCCTGACCGTTATATATAAGGTTGTGGGCGGCGGCACCGAGGCAATGAGCCTTATGAAGCCGGGAGATACTATAGATACCTTAATCGGTCTGGGAAACGGCTTTGACTGCGGAAAAAGCGGAGACAGACCTGTTTTAATCGGCGGCGGCGTGGGTGTTCCGCCACTCTTTCGCCTGTGCAGAGAGCTGCTTGCCCAAGGGAAAGAGCCGTCCGTGATACTTGGCTTTAATTCAGCGGACGAGGTCTTTTGGGCGGAGGAATTTTCGGCACTGGGCGCAAAGGTCTATATTACGACCGCCGACGGTTCTGTCGGAACACACGGCTTTGTGACCGACATTCTCCCCGATATCGACTACACCTTTTTCTACACCTGCGGTCCCGAGCCAATGTTTCGTGCCATAGAACGGATTGCAAAAGGCGGCGGCGAATACAGCTTTGAGGAGAGAATGGGCTGCGGCTTCGGCGCATGTATGGGCTGCTCCTGCAAAACACTTACGGGCAACAAGCGCATATGCAAGGAAGGCCCGGTAATGGAAAGGGAGGAAATAATATGGGAAAACTGAATGTAAACCTGTGCGGTATCGAGCTTGACAATCCCGTAATTCCGGCAAGCGGAACCTTCGGCTTCGGGTACGAATTTGCCGAGCTTTACGATATAAACATACTTGGCACCTTTTCATTTAAGGGAACCACAAAGGAGCCTCGCTTCGGCAACCCCACACCGAGGATTGCCGAATGTACGGCAGGAATGATAAATGCGGTCGGACTTCAGAATCCCGGCGTTGAAAAGGTTATAGCCGAGGAGCTTGTAAAGCTCTCCAAATGCTTTGACAAAAAGGTAATGGCAAACGTGTCCGGCTTTTCCGTTGAGGATTACGTCTACACCTGCGAGAGGCTTGACGCCTGCGAGCAGGTCGGCTGGCTTGAGGTCAATGTCAGCTGTCCCAACGTCCACGGCGGCGGCATGAGCTTCGGCACCTCTCCCTCTGCTGCGGCGGAGGTTTGTGCCGCAGTCAAGGCTGCCGTTCACAAGCCTGTTATCATCAAGCTTTCGCCCAACGTCACCGACATTGTCGAGATTGCCAAGGCGTGCGAGGCGGCGGGCGCTGACGGAATCAGTCTTATAAACACCCTTCTCGGCATGAGAATAGATTTAAAGACACGCCGTCCCGTTATCGCCAACAAGATGGGCGGATTTTCCGGGAGCGCAATTTTCCCCGTGGCACTGCGCATGGTGTATCAGGTTGCAGGCGCAGTCAATATTCCCGTTGTCGGCATGGGCGGTGTATCCTCTGCGGAGGACGTTATAGAAATGATGCTTGCCGGAGCAACCGCCGTTCAGGTAGGTGCCGCAAACCTTGTAAACCCTTACGCCTGCAGAGATATAATAGACGCTCTGCCGTCGGTAATGGATAAATATAATATTAATTCGCTGAGCGAAATAACAGGAGGAGCATTAAATGGGTAAGGATGTAATTGTTGCCTGCGATTTTCCGAGCAAGGCGCAGGTTATGGACTTTCTCGACAAATTCAAAGAGAGAAAGCCGTTTGTAAAAATCGGTATGGAGCTTTTCTATGCCGAGGGTCCGGATATTGTACGGGAGATAAAGGCAAGAGGACATAAGATTTTTCTGGACCTAAAGCTGCATGATATTCCGAACACTGTCAAAAGTTCGATGAGGGTTTTGTCGCGGCTGGACGTGGATATGTGCAATCTTCACGCCGCCGGCACTGTTTCTATGATGAAGGCGGCACTGGAGGGCTTGACCCGTGAGGACGGCACTCGTCCGATTTTAATTGCGGTTACGCAGCTGACCTCAACGGATCAAGCCGCAATGGAGAGTGACCTGCTCATCCGTGAGCCGATAGCGAATGTTGTTATGCACTACGCAAGCCGTGCAAAGGAAGCGGGACTTGACGGCGTTGTATGCTCTCCCTTAGAGGCTGAGAAGGTTCACTCCGTCTGCGGAGACGGATTTCTGACGGTTACCCCGGGCGTGCGCTTTGCCGACGGCGACCGCGGCGACCAAAAGAGGGTTATGACCCCTGCGGAGGCAAAGAAAATCGGCTCCGACTATATCGTTGTGGGCAGACCTATTACCTCGGCGGAGGATCCCGTTTCGGCATACAACAGATGCGTGTGTGAATTTATTGACTAAAACTTAAAATCAAGGAAAGGTGGTTACAAAATGACTGATACTCAGAGAAAAATTGCAAAGGACTTACTTAAAATCAAGGCGGTATTTTTCCGTCCGGACGAACCCTTCACCTGGGCAAGCGGCATCAAAAGCCCTGTCTACTGCGACAATCGTCTGACACTGACCGATGTTTCGGTTCGCACAGATGTGGAAAACGGACTTGCGGATGCAATCCGTGAAAATTATCCCGATGCGGAGGTGCTTATGGGTACCTCAACGGCAGGCATTGCCCATGCGGCAATCACCGGTCATATTATGAACCTGCCTATGGGCTATGTTCGCTCCGGCGCAAAGGACCACGGCCGTCAGAATCGAATAGAGGGCAGACTTGAGGCAGGGCAGAAGGTTGTTGTGGTTGAGGATTTAATCTCCACCGGCGGCAGTGTAATCGAGGTTGTTGACGCCCTTCGGGAGGTCGGTGCCGAGGTACTGGGCATTGTCAGCATTTTCACCTACGGTATGCAGAAGGGGCTTGACCGTCTTGCCGCAGCAAATGTGAAAAACGTAAGCCTTACCGACTTTGATGCAATCGCAGAGGTTGCCGCAGAGGAGGGCTACATTAAGCCCGAGGATATACAGCGACTGATTTCCTTCAGAAACAATCCGTCGGACGAAAGCTGGATAGGAGCGAATAAATGAGGAATCTTATTAATATAATGGACTTGTCTGCGGAGGAGATAGATGAGCTGATTAAGCTTGCCAACGATATAATAAAATCTCCCGATCGCTATAACGAGGCTTGCAGGCACAAGATTCTTGCGACCCTGTTTTTCGAGCCGTCCACAAGGACAAGGCTGAGCTTTGAATCCGCAATGCTCTCTCTCGGCGGAAGCGTTCTCGGCTTCTCCGAGGCAAACTCCAGCTCCGCCGCCAAGGGCGAGAGCGTTGCCGACACAATCGAGGTTGTCAGCGGCTATGCCGATATAATCGCTATGCGGCATCCCAAGGAGGGTGCACCGATCGTTGCGTCATCCCACACAAGCGTGCCTATTATCAACGCAGGGGACGGCGGACATTTTCACCCGACTCAGACCCTGACTGACCTTATGACGATTTATCACGAAAAGGGCGGCTTCGAGAACCTGACCATAGGTCTATGCGGTGACCTCAAGTTCGGGCGCACCGTTCATTCCCTGATCGGCGCAATGTCCCGCTATAAGGGGGTTAAATTCGTTCTAATCTCCCCGGAGGAGCTTAAGCTTCCCAGCTTTGTCAAGCAGGAGTATATAAAGGATAAGGGAATAGAATATTCTCAATGCACCTCTCTCGAAGACGTGATCGGCGATTTGGACATACTCTACATGACCCGTGTACAGCGTGAGCGCTTCTTCAACGAGGAGGACTATCTTCGTCTTAAAGACAGCTACATTCTGACGGCGGACAAGCTTAAATCTGCCGGCGAAAGCCTTAGTATCCTTCACCCTCTGCCGAGAGTCAATGAGATTTCCACCGAGATCGACAACGACCCGAGAGCCTGCTACTTCCGACAGGCGCATTTCGGCAGATATATCAGAATGGCACTTATAATGAAGCTTCTGGAGGTGTCAGCATGAAAATTGACAGTATAAAAAACGGAATAGTTATCGATCATATAGAAGCAGGCCTCGGTATGCAGCTTTACAAACTTTTGGGTCTGGATGATTTGGACTGCTCGGTTGCGATAATAAAAAATGCGTCCAGCCGTAAGCTTGGCAAAAAGGATATAATAAAGATAGACAGCGATATCCCCGTAAGCTTTGATGTCATAGGCTTCATTGACCCCGGCGCAACGGTGAACATCATTAAGGACGGACGCCTTGCGGAAAAGCTTTCCATCCCCATGCCCGAAAGGCTTATAAACGTGGTAAAATGCAAAAACCCGAGATGCATAACCTCAACGGAACAGGATATTGACCATATATTTAAGCTTGCCAGTCAAAGCCAAAAGCTTTACCGCTGTATTTACTGCGATGCAAAGCTTTGATTTTGTATTTTACGGAGGGTGTGTGGAAATATATAAATAAAAAAGGCGTGACTTTATTTATGAAAGAAAATAACACTTCGACGAACAGGCAAAAAATGCTTGCCGTCTTGGGCATAACAATTTTCGTTGCCTTATCGGCACTTATTATATACTTTGTCGGTAAGCCCATGATCGCTCTCGCCGGCCGTCCCGACGAATTTCGGGCATGGGTGGATGACCGCGGAATACCGGGCATGCTTGCGTATATGGGTATGGTTATACTCCAGATAATAGTCGCCGTGATCCCGGGCGAACCGCTGGAGCTTGCGGCAGGCTATGCCTTCGGCACCGTGCAGGGTATGATTTTGTGCCTTCTTGCCGCCGTAATCGGAAGCATGGCTGTCTTCTATCTGGTACGCAAGTTCGGCATCCGTCTGGTTGAAGTGTTTTTCTCTCGGGAAAAGCTGCATTCGCTGCGCTTTCTCCGGGAAACGCCTAAGCGTGATATTATCTTCTTTATTATATTTGCCATTCCCGGAACGCCCAAGGATTTGCTGTGCTATTTTGCCGGCATAACGGAAATGCGTCCGAGCGTTTGGCTTTTCATCTGCACCGTGGGGCGCATACCGTCGGTCATATCCTCGGTTCTCGCCGGCAACGCCGTCGGCACCGAAAGCTATTTCACCGCTGCGGTGGTGCTTGGTATAACCCTCGCCGTCAGCGGCATAGGGGTTCTTATCTACCGTCGCCTGTGCGAAAAGCACCGCAGCGGCCGCGGCAAGGAATGATATCTAACCCACGGACGCCGCACGAGTAACTTGGACGTATTGCCACACTTTTCCGTATTTTTTATCCGAAAAATCAGCAATCAGAACAACAAAAAAGTATTGACAAAATATTTAATCTATGGTAATATTTTTTCAGCACAGTATGTGCTGAAAGAGGAGGCTGTGAACTATGACCGATTCCGACAAGCTGATCAAGGACGAAATCTCTGAAGAAATCATAGCCGTTGCAGGTGAGCTCGCAAAGGAATACGGAGCGCGGAACGTCACCGTCAGAAAGATTCTGCAAAAGATGGACGTCTCTAACCGTGTGTTTTACAACCGCTTCGCCAACGTAAACGAGGTTCTCGAAAAGGTATATCGCCGTACGGTTTTAAAAATGCACGAAAGCTTACTTTCAGAATACGATATACATGAGGACTTTTTCGGCTATATAACTGATATCACAATCAAGATTTTACTTAACACCTATGATGTCAAAAAGGAATTCAACCAGTATATGTTTGAATATGACTCCACCACCGAAGCAAATCACCGGTGGTGGACAGACAGGATAAAGGAGATAATTGACATAGGCATAAAGATGGGCAAGCTTAAAAACACGGACTCCGATAAGCTGAGCTACACCATCTGGTGCTTTTTCAGAGGCTTTAACGCCGATGCAGTCAACCGTGGTCTTTCCAAAGAGGAAGCCATAGATTATTTTCGGTTCGGAGTATGTGCTCTGTTCGGCGGCATTGTCACAGCTGATGCCATAGAAGAGCTTAAACGCAGAGACAGCGAGCTTCGCGGAATCATAGCGTAGCTTAAATATAAAATCGAATAAGATTGGGAAATACCTCGTATTTCCTTAAAAATATAAAAGCACACTGTGTGCTGAATTGTCTGCTCACCGAGCGGCAGCGAAGGGAGGTGAAGAAATGGCGATAAAAATACTCAGTACCGGATTTTATGTACCGGAAAAGGTAATCACCAACGATGACTTATCAAAAATGGTAGAAACCTCAGACGAATGGATTGTACAAAGAGTCGGGATACGCGAAAGACACGTATCGGTTAACGAAACGGCTGCCGACTTTGCAATAAAGGCAGCAGAATCCGCCCTCAAAAAGGCAGATGTCAGACCCGATGAGATAGATCTGATTGTTGCGGCAACAATCTCCTCGGACACTGTTTGTCCGACAGTTGCCGGAACAGTGGAGCAGGCAATAGGTGCCTCCTGTCCCTGCTTTGATATAAATTCCGCCTGCAGCGGTTTTATATTTGCATTGGATACGGCGGCGGCATTTCTGCAGCGCGGGGGAATAAGACATGCGTTGGTTATTGGTGCAGAACGCCTGAGCAAGCTTATGGACTGGAATGACCGCTCCACCTGCGTTATCTTCGGAGACGGAGCCGGTGCGGCATTGATAGCACCGGGGGAAAATTACCTATCCTCGCATCTTTCCACACAGGGCGGTTCGGATGTGATAAAAATCCCTTCCTACGTCGGAGTTTCACCCTTTTACGAGGGAGTGGCAGAAGCACCCACGATCTTTATGGACGGACAGGAAACATTTAAGTTTGCCGTCAACAAAATCGTCAACGATATCAAGTATGTTGTCGAACAGGCCGGACTTACTCTTGACCAAATAGATCATGTTGTAACTCACCAGGCAAACATAAGGATTATCGAATTTGCATCAAAGCGTCTTAAAATTGATATTGACAAGTTCTTTATAAATATAGATAAATACGGCAACACATCTGCGGCAAGCGTCCCCATTGCTCTGTCAGAGCTCGAGGACTCCGGAAGACTCAAGCGCGGAGATACAATAGTTCTTTCCGCTTTCGGAGGCGGCTTATCAAGCGCAGCCTGCGTTGTAAGATATTGATGCATACGGCTCGCAATATGTTTTATCATAAATATATTATAGATATTACAGTCGATTGTAAAATGCGAAATAATTTTTACATTGCCGACCGGGAGCGGCAGGTCGGAACAGGGCTTCGGGCAATTATTCAATAAAATTATTTCGGATTTATAATTCGTACGGTGCTGCCGTGCGAGGTAAACGAAAAAAATAAAAAATTATAAAATAAAAATATTTATTATTATGGAGGATTTAAAAATGACAATTGAAAAGGTAATCAAATTAATAGCAGAGCACTTGGACATGGACGAAAGCGAAATCACAGAGGATTCCACCTTTGAGGATCTCGGAATAGATTCTCTCGATGCGGTTGAAATCATGATGGAGACAGAGGATGAATTCGGTATCGAAATCACCCCTGCAGACGCAGGTAAATCTGTAAAAGAGCTTGTTGAATACATTGATTCAAAGCTTGCGTAAGGAGAGGTTTAGATAAAGTGATTACTACATCTGTTTGCGAAATGACAGGAATCAAATATCCTCTGCTGCAGGGCGGCATGGCACATATTTCCGACGCAGCCCTTGCCGCCGCCGTGTCAAACGCCGGCGGCCTCGGTATTATATCCGCAGCAAGCGGAAACATTGCGCAGATTGAGGCAGAAATCGACAAGGCACGCACTCTGACGGATAAGCCCTTCGGCGTCAATGTTATGCTTATGGGTCAAAATGTGGACGAGATCGCCGCACTTCTTGCAAAGAAAAAAGTTGCGGCGGTCACCACGGGTGCCGGCAATCCCGAAAGGTACATTCCCATGTGGAAGGAAGCCGGCATAACGGTGATTCCCGTTGTTCCGTCCGCCTCTTTGGCAAAGCTTTGCGCCAGAGGCGGTGCGGATGCCATCATCGCAGAGGGCGGCGAATCCGGCGGTCACGTCGGCGATCTTACCACCATGGCTCTCGTTCCGCAGGTATGCGATGCGGTTGACATACCCGTTATTGCGGCAGGCGGAATTGCCGACGGCCGCGGCGTTGCCGCAGCTTTTATGCTGGGAGCTGTGGGCGTTCAGATGGGAACACGGTTCCTGACCGCAAAGGAGTGCAATATCAGCCGTGCCTATAAGGATAAGGTTCTTGCCGCAAAGGATACTTCCACGATTGTAACGGGCAAGCGCCTCGGACATCCTGTTCGCAGCATAAAGACGGCATTTTCAAGGGCCTATGCCAAAGCGGAATACACGCAAATCAGCAACGATGACCTTGAAAATATGGCGGTCGGAACTCTGCGAGCAGCAGTGGTTGACGGCGACGAAAAGAAAGGCTGCTTCCTTGCCGGACAGATTGCCGGAATGGTAAATCGGGAGCAGACCGCTGCGGAAATCATCGGCGAGGTTTTTGCCGAAGCCGAAAATATATTAAACGGAGCAGAAAAATGGGTAAAATAGCATTTGTTTTTTCGGGACAGGGAGCACAGAGAAGCGGCATGGGCAAGTCATTTTATGACAACAGCCCTGCCGCCAAGGCTCTCTATGATGCCGCAGAGCAGTATCGCGGCGGTACAATAAAACAGTCCTTCGAGGGCAGTGACGAGGAGCTTCGCGACACAAAAAACACTCAGCCGTGTCTGTATCTTGCAGACCTTGCTGCGGCAAAGGTGCTGAACGAACACGGAATATACGCTGACGGCGTGGCAGGCTTTTCATTGGGTGAAATTCCCGCCCTGGCATACGCCGGTGCGTACTCGGATTCGGATGGGTTTATGATTGCGTCAAAGCGCGGCATCTGCATGGCCGAGGCGGCATCTGTCGCAGAGACGGCAATGTGTGCCGTTTTAAAGCTTGATGCCTCTGTCGTTGAAGCGGCTGCGGCAGAATTTGAAGGTTTGTATGCAGTAAACTACAATGCGCCCGGACAAACAGCGGTTTCGGGCTTAAAAAGCAGTATGGGCGACTTTGAAAAGAAGGTTGCCGAGCTTGGCGGCCGCTGCGTTCCGTTGGCGGTAAGTGCGGCGTTCCATTCGCCGTTCATGGAGGAGGCATCGAAGAAATTCGGCAAAGAGCTGCGTGACTTTGAATTTTCAGCACCGAAAATCCCGGTATACTCCAACCAGACGGCTCAGCCCTACGACGACAAAATAGCCGAAAGGCTTGAAACACAAATGAAAAATCCGGTTTTATGGAGAGATACAATCGAGAATATGATTGCGGACGGATATACTGATTTTATCGAGGTCGGAATAGGCAAGACCCTGTGCGGTCTGATTAAAAAGACCTCGAAGGAGGTCGGCATTTACTCCGCAGAGGACTATGACACTCTTTTAAAAACCGTAAAGGAGATAGATGAAAATGCTTAAAGGAAAGACAGCGGTTGTAACAGGTGCGTCCAGAGGAATCGGCGCAGCTATTGCGGAAAAGCTTGCCGAAAACGGTGCGGATATCGCCGTTGTTTATTACGGCATTGAGTCCGAGGCGCTTGATGTTCAGCAGCGCATAGAAGGCAGCTACGGCGTTCGCTGCAAGGTTTACTCCTGCAATGTTGCGGACGGAAATCTGTGCAAGGAAACGGTAGCCGCAATTATTTCGGACTTCGGCGGTGTTGACATTCTGGTCAACGATGCCGGTATCACACGCGACAATCTTCTTCTCACAATGCCCGAGGAGGACTTTGAGGCGGTTGTGGACGTAAACCTTAAGGGTGCTTTTAATATGATAAAGGCGTGCGGAAAGAACTTTCTCCGCAAAAAGTACGGAAAGATTATAAATATTGCCTCGGTTTCGGGGCTGCACGGAATTGCGGGTCAGGCAAACTACTCTGCTTCAAAGGCAGGGGTCATCGCCCTGACAAAGGTCTGCGCAAAGGAAATGGGCTCAAAGAATATCTGCTGCAACGCCATTGCACCGGGCTTTATTGAAACCGACATGACCAAAGACTTAAACCTCGGCGATGATTTTATAAAAACCGTTCCGCTTAGACGTCTCGGTCAGCCGCAGGATGTTGCAAACCTCGCACTGTTTCTTGCGTCACCGGCGTCCGACTACATAACCGGAGAGGTTATCAGGATAGACGGCGGTCTGGCTATGTAGCCACCGGCTGCACTGAATCAGGCGGATTTACAAAAAGTTAAAGGATGATTGATTATGAATAGAGTGGTAATAACAGGCATGGGTGCCATCACCCCTCTGGGCTGTGATACAGACACCCTTTGGAACAATCTGAAAGACGGAAAATGCGGGATTGACGCCATAACAAAGTTTGATACCTCGGATTTCAAGGTTAAGCTTGCGGCAGAGGTCAAGGACTTCGATCCCCTTTTATATATGGAAAAAGGCGATGTACGCAAAAACGACCGCTTTGTGCAATACGCTTTGGCGGCGGCTAAGCAGGCGATAGATGAAAGCGGAATTGAGGGTGCTGTTGCAAGCGAACGCTTCGGCGTTTACTTTGGCTCCGGGATAGGCGGCTTTGACACCTTTGTCTCAGAGCATGACAACATGCTGGCAAGGGGACCGCAGAGAGTATCTCCGCTGTTTATCCCAAAAATGATTCCTAACATGGCTGCCGGAAGCATTGCCATAAAGCACCACGCAAAGGGTCCCTGCATCTCTGTTGCAACGGCATGTGCAACAGGCACCACCGCTGTCGGCGAAGCCTACAGAGCAATAGCCGGCGGCTTTGCGGATGCGATTATTGCCGGCGGCGTTGACGCTGCAATTTCGCCCCTTTCCGTTGCGGCGTTTACAAACTGTATGGCTCTGACCGAGTCCACCGATAAAAATGCTGCCTCCATCCCCTTCGACAAGCGCCGTTCGGGCTTTGTCATGGGCGAGGGTGCCGGTGCGCTGGTTCTTGAGGAATATGAGCACGCAGTGTCAAGAAGCGCAAAAATATACGCCGAGGTTATCGGCTACGGAAGCACCTGCGACGCACATCACGTCACAGCTCCCGACCCATCTGCCGAGGCATCCGGCAGGGCGATATACGATTGTATAAAGCCATATCTCGGAAAGGTCTCCCCGGAGGAAATATATTTCAACGCCCACGGGACAAGCACACCGCTTAACGACAAGACCGAAACACAGGCAATCAAAAACGCCTTCGGCGATGACGCATATAAGCTTCACATAAGCTCGACCAAGTCGATGACGGGACACCTTCTCGGCGCGGCAGGTGCGGTTGAAGCAATTGCATCGATTAAGGCG
This sequence comes from uncultured Ruminococcus sp., assembly GCA_902766745.1. Classification (GTDB taxonomy): domain Bacteria; phylum Bacillota; class Clostridia; order Monoglobales; family Monoglobaceae; genus UMGS1820. The sequence goes on along the minus strand of CACXES010000141.1, from coordinate 20,656 downwards.
ATTTGCGACAACGTGGTTCCGCCTACCATTGGATTTAAAGAACCCGACGAGGAATGTGACCTGAACTACACGCCGAACAAGGCGGTGCAAACAGAAATCAAGGTTGCCCTTTCGTCCTCACTGGGCTTTGGCGGACACAATGCCTGCATAGGCTTTGCTGCAATGGAGTGATAATAATATGAATATTGAAGAAATAAAGAAAATTCTGCCGCATAGGGATAATATGCTGCTCATTGACGAAGCGGAGCTTATCGACGGTGCGGCATACGGAAAGAAACTCATCACGGGTGACGAATGGTTCTTAAAAGGACATTTCCCCGGAAGTCCCGTGGTTCCCGGCGTTATTTTGTGCGAAATATTGGCGCAGTCCGTCTGCGTCTGCCTAAAGGACAAGATGAAGGACGGTACTCTGCCGTATTTCACGGGGCTTGACAAGGTGAAATTCAGAACTCCGGTCAAGCCCGGAGACTTGTTCGAGACAAAGTGCGAGATAGTTAAGATGCGCGAACCCTTCTGCTTTGCCAAGGGCGAAGGCAGAGTCAACGGCAAGCTTTGCGTAAGTGCCGAATTTTCATTTGCCTTAGCAGACAAGGCATAGACATGTGGGGTAGGATAATGTTTAATTTGTTTAAGAATGACAAGGAAAATAAAATAGAAAATATCACCTGCAAAAAATGCGGTGCCGAAACACCCTCCGATGCTCTCCGCGAGAATCTTATGATATGCCCCGAATGCGGAGCATATATGAGAATGGGTGCAAAGGATCGCCTTAACATGGTAATCGACAAGGGCAGCTTTAAGGAGCTTGACAAAAATATCAAGTCTGTCGATCCGCTCAGCTTTCCCGGCTATGCCGAGAAGCTTGATGCCGCAAAGAAAAACAGCGGACTTATTGAGGGCGTTGTCTGCGGCGAGGCAAAAATAGATGGCATAAAATGTGCCGTATTCGCCATGGATTCAGGCTTTATGATGGGAAGCATGGGCAGTGCCGTAGGCGAGAAAATCACTCGCCTGTTCGAAAGTGCAACAAAGTCAAAGCTCCCCGTTATAGGTTTTATCACCTCGGGCGGCGCAAGGATGCAGGAGGGCATATACTCCCTTATGCAGATGGCAAAGGTAAGCGGTGCGGTTCGACGGCACGCCGATGCGGGGAACCTGTACACGGCCGTCCTGACCGACCCGACCACGGGCGGTATTACCGCAAGCTTTGCCATGCAGGGCGATATAATAATTGCCGAACCTAACGCTCTTATCGGCTTTGCCGGCGCAAGAGTTATCGAACAGACCACCGGTGAAAAGCTGCCCGAGGGCTTTCAGCGCGCAGAGTTCCTGCTGGAGCACGGCTTTATCGATTTGATTGAAGACAGACGGCGTTTGAAATACACGCTGTCCAACATATTAAAATTGCATACTAAGGGTTGGTGAAATTAACATGGATAACATAACAGACCTCGAAGAAGTGTCGCAGCTCCGCCGTGTACTTGAAGAGGAAATATACAAAAAATTTATTATCACGGATGTGGACGAAAACGGATTGCTGAACGAAATTCGATTTATAAACGATGACAAGTTCAACTTTTCGTTTGATGTAATGGATGTACTCGGCACCAAATGCAGCGAAAATCCCGCTATGCTTTATATAAGCAAAAACGGCGGGCACAGATACTTTACCTTTGGTGAAATGATGTCCATGGTAGGCCGTGCGGCGAACTACTTCGTCCATCTCGGAATCAAACGCGGAGATCGTGTTATGCTTGTTCTAAAGCGGCATTATCAGTTCTGGGTATCAATTCTCGCACTGCACAAGATCGGTGCAATTGCTATCCCGGCGACAAGTCAGCTTCAGACGGCGGATCTGGAATATCGCTTTAAGTTCGGCGGAATATCTGCCATTGTATCTACCTGCGAGGACAATATCCCCGCCGAGTCAGATGAGGCGTCGGCAAACGGAGAAGGCCCTTCGATAAAGGTTTCAGTCGGCGGTAAAATCGACGGCTGGCACTGCTTTGACGAGGAATATACAAGCTTTGACGACAAATTCGAAAGATCTGCGGACAGTCCCTGCGGCTCAGACTCAATGATGATGTTCTTCACGTCCGGCACGACGGGCTATCCCAAAATCGTAGAGCATGACTTCAGATACGGTCTCTCGCATTTCGTAACCGCCAAATACTGGCACGGTATTCAGCCGGGAGATATGCATATGACCGTAGCCGACACAGGCTGGGGCAAGGCAGTATGGGGAATGTTATACGGTCAATGGCTCTGCGGTGCGGTTTTGTGTGTATACGACTTTGACCGCTTTTCACCGACTCAGATGCTGTCAACCATATCCGATGCCCAAATAAACACCTTCTGCGCGCCGCCTACGGCTTACAGAATGATGATAAAGGAGCACCCCGAAAACTACGACTTGAGCTCGATCAGACGTGCCACCACTGCCGGAGAATGCTTGAATCCTGAGGTCTTTACACTCTTCAAGGAGGCCACAGGAATAGAGATTATGGAGGGCTTCGGTCAAACCGAAACACCTCTGATAATCGGTACAATAATAGGTATGACACCAAAGCCCGGCTCCATGGGCAAGCCTGCTCCGCCCTTTAACGTCGGACTTATCAACAATAACGGCGAGCCATGCAAAGCAGGCGAAGAGGGCGAAATCATACTCCGTGCCGACGAAAACCGTCCCTGCGGCCTGTTCAAAAGATACTATCACAACGACGATTTGACCGAGGCGGCATGGAAGGACGGAGTTTATCACACCGGTGATATAGCTAAGTTCGACGAGGACGGCTATTTCTGGTATATAGGCAGGTGTGACGACGTTATCAAGTCCTCCGGCTATAAAATCGGTCCTGCTGAGGTTGAACACGTTATCATGGAGCTTCCGTATGTTGTGGAATGTGCCGTATCCGGTGAAAAAGACGAGATTCGCGGTCAAATCATAAAAGCCAGCATAGTTCTCACCAAGGGTACAGAGCCCACCGAGGAGCTTAAAACCGAAATTCAGAGCTATGTCAAGTCTAAAACCGCTCCGTATAAGTACCCCAGAAAGGTTTGCTTTATGGAGGAGCTGCCCAAGACAATCAGCGGCAAGGTAATCAGAAGTATGCTGTAAGCACTGTTATTCTTCCGCACGGTTGTTTTGTGAAAGGAGTTAAATTATATGAACACAAAAAGCGAAGGCGCATACCAAAAGGTAGTGACTGCACGCGGCGGACATCGTCCCATGGGCGGCTACTACATCAATCGAATGATAGATAACTTTATCGAATTTCACGGAGACAGGCGCTTCGGTGATGATGCGGCAATAATCGGCGGTATCGGATTCTTAAGAAATAAGCCTGTTACCGTAATCGGCATGGAGAGGGGCGACACCATGGAGGAGCGCATGAGACGCAACTTCGGCTGTCCCACCCCCGAAGGCTATCGCAAGGCTCTGCGGCTTATGAAAGAGGCGGAGAAGTTCAAGCGGCCGATTATTTGCTTTATCGGAAGCTCCGGCGCTTACTGCGGCATTGATGCAGAAAAGCGCGGTCAGGGCGAGGCAATCGCCGAAAACCTGTATGAAATGATGGGACTTAAGACCCCGATTATCTCGGTAATCGTGGGTGAGGGCGGCTCCGGCGGAGCGCTTGCTCTCGGTGTCTGCGATACAGCGGTGATGCTCGAAAACTCGGTCTACTCCGTAATATCCCCGGAGGGCTGTGCGAGTATTCTTTGGAAGGATTCCTCAAAGGCTCCCGAGGCGGCAGAGGCTCTGCACCTCACCGCACAGGATTTATACCGCTTTAAGGTAATAGACAAAATTATCGAGGAAGGCTCCAAGTCCAATGAGGAGATATGCTCCGACTTAAAAAGCTTTATCATTGAAGAGATCGAAAACAAAAGCAAGCTTCCGACAGATGACCTGCTCAAGCTTCGCTATAAAAAATTCAGAAAAATCGGCGTCTGCGGCTAAAGACGCCGATTTTTCATATCCGACCAACAACCTAAGCGTATATTATATTGTAAGCTTTTTATCTATATTTACCATAATATTTATTGGATAAATTTATAATGATTGCAAATAATACTTTTGCAAAAAGCAGCTCATAAAGCTTACATATGCGTTTCTCTCTTCGGGCAATATAAGGTAAAATTTCCCTCTAAATATAATACAATTTATAAAGCCGAAAAGTTGCATTTAAGTTATAATTATTTCATTACTTTTCCAAAGCCTTCTTTTATAATAATGTCTTTTAATCATTTCTGCAAATTGTTTTATTTCCGCTGTATTCATCTGCCTATTTGTCTTTCCAGTACCACCATTTAAGTTTTTCAGGCTCATGGACTTCATTATTTGCATAATACACCGCTAATCGAAAAACATATAAAACGCATTTATCAATGTTACAGCCTTTAATTATACAAGCTCTTTCATACAACTCTTCAGGGTCGGCTTCTTTTAAATCATCTATTGTATGTATGCCCACATCAAAAAAGTGTTGTTCCATGTCCTTGCCGACGCCCGGTATTGTTTTTAAGTCTTTATATCTGTATTTCTTTTGCCACACCTCTTTTTTCAAGCAAGTTATATGTTCATCTCTTACATCGCCCATAAGAACGCACGGCACATCATAGTTTGTATGATGATAAGTAAAACCGCATTTTTCCTGTACCCGTTTGGATTTTTCGTTACCGTCATAATATCCGCACCAGATTAAATGAATATTTAATTCTTCAAAGCAATATCTGATTAGTTCATTTGTCGCTTCCGGGATTAAGCCTTGCCCCCAATACGGTTTTCCAATCCAATATCCGATTTCACATTCACCTTCTGCAGTAGGAATATTTACATTGTACATAATTCCTATGCTACCGACAGGCAAACCGGTTTCTTTGAGTACAACTGCAAATGTTCCATCGGCAGACAATACATTTTTTATTATCTCTTTGCTGTTTTGGGTACTTGTATGTATAGGCCAACCTGCAATCGGTCCTACATCGGGACTCTTTGCATATTTATATAATTCCCCTGCATCTGATTCCCTCCAGGGACGCAGAATTAGTCTTTTGGTTTCAAATATCATAATTTATTCCTCTATTCGCTATTTTATAAAACTCAATTAGTTTTTTTCTTTTTTATTCCCAAAATCAAATAGCGCACAATCGGTACTTTTTTCAGCACTTCGTACAGCAAGAAGGTTATAAGCAATTCGGCAACAAGAGCTATCGTATAATTACATATTGCAGGAAAATCAAACCGGTAATGCAATAAGTAACAAACGACAGTTAATACCGGATAATGCAAGATATAAAATCCGAAGCTTGATTTTGCCATATACCGTGTAAAATTCGTTTCTCCGCCGCAATATTTTTTTGCGCATCCGATGACAGCAAGTACAACAATCCATAAATACAGATTGGTTATAAAACTTTGCAGGCACTCCGGGGATGTGTAATTGCTTCCAAAATAATAAGCAGTATAGCATACGGTGCCTATTACGGCAAGGCATAACATGGGAATACAAACGCTTTCTATCTTTTCCTGCACTTCCTCATGCGAGAAAACATAGTAGCCGATGAGAAATGCCGCACAATAAATTCCAAAACGGTACGTTGTCAAAACAGGCATATTCAAAATCTGTGCCGCCCCAAATATCACAACAAAAAGCGATAAAATAATGGGCAGATTAGCCTTTTTACAAGCTTTCCACACTCTGTCATTTTTGTCTGTCTTTTTAAGCAGTGCAAGAATGCATGAAAATATAAACAGCATTTGTATAAACCAAAGAGGCCCGGTTCCGCTTACGGCGGAAATCGGATAAACCAAAGCCGGAGGAATATATGGGAGGCCGCCACCCATTTTTATATTCAAATATCCCGTAATCCAGTGAATTGCAAACAAGCCCAATGTCGAGGGAACAAGCAGCTTTACGGCACGTTCTCTTAAAAACTGCTTTATGGTTCGTTTTTGAAGCGAATATCTTGCACTCATGCCCGAAACCACGAACAGAAGTACCATAAACCACGGATACACAACATATGCCAATGCATCAAATGCAGGAATATTTTCGGCATTTGGAATACCACCCGGAACACCCACACCGTTGAACATATAGCAAACATGATAAATCAAAACAATCAGGACGATAGATGCGCGTATATTATCAATATAAGTTTTTCGCATTTTACATTTTCCTTCCGTATCAATAGATTTAACAAGTGTTCCTATTATAATCCGAATTACTTCACCGGAATCTGAATTTCGGTAAGCCAGTCCTCTTCTGTTTCTTTATTCCATACGCCGTCTATATAAGACTCTCTGATATTTCCGCAAATCTCATATCCGTTTTCTTCGATATATTGAAGCAGCATAGCATAGGATTTATGCAAGGTGTCATAAGAGCCTTTATGAAAAATACACGCCGCCGTAGGTACTTTCGGAAGCACTTTAAATACTATATCCCCCGAATCCTGTTTTTTCTCTGTGACCGCCTCGCAGATTTCTACCGATATGTCCTCTTCCTTATACCCGGGCTCTAAGTAGTGCGTAAAGCAATACGCCGGCTGAGCACACTTACAATCTAACATTTCCATCTGTGCTCCCATTTGCGGCATTAGTTCAAACAGTGCATCGTATGACTTAATTCTGTGCTTCATGGTGCAGACAATCGCTTGCGGTATTTCTTTTATAAGAACCGGAGCTGACAACTTCATACTATCTTTTGCGAGATAACCTTCAACCTGAGAAAGCTTTTCGGTCAGGGCCGCAAGCTCTTTTAAGATTTCCTGTTTTTTCTCAAGCAAAAATGATTTTTCTTCTGCTCCGTTCAAGATTTTTTGAATATCATCTATGGAAAATCCCATATTTTTTAAGGCGATAATTCTATGTAACTGTGCCATCTGACCTGCCGCATAATAGCGGTACCCGTTCTCCTCGTCCACATATACCGGAACCAGCAGCTTCTGCTCATCGTAATAGCGAAGCGTCTTTATGGTTACACGATTCATATTGGCAAACATACCAATCTTATATAACTGCTCTTTTGCTTTGGGGTTACAGCTTGGATACTTTTGATTCATTTTCATTTTTTTCATATTTGCCTCCTGTTCTCACGCTATTCCCAGCGAAAGGTCTTAACAGAAATCCCTGTACAAATCGCAGTAATACCCAAAAGCAGCACAACAATTTCCCATACATTTTCCAACGCTGCCCCCATAGAAACCGCTTTCATCAGCTTAATTCCCTGCGTCAGCGGCAACACATCAGCAAGCTTTTGCAGTCCGCTCGGAAACAGTTCATACGGAATAGTGGCACCGGATAAAAACAACATCGGAAAATACACAAGTGTAGTAACCGCATTTACTGATTTTATCGTCCTGCATAAGCTTGCCATTAATAGTCCGATGCTGAACATGGACACCAGCGTAAGCAGCCAGGAGCCCATAAACGCCAAAGCATTTCCCCTCATTTCATATCCTAAGAATACAATCGAAACGAATGCTACGGATAAAGCAGATAAAAGCGCCGTTACCCCCGCACATAACACATCACTGCCTAAAATCCACAAGGGGCTGCAGGGTGTGGCAAAGAAATGCTTCAATATTTTCTTATCACGATATTCGGCAATCGTAAGAGGAATCCCCATAAATGCCGCCGCACAAATACCCACCGCAATAAGTGAAGCAAAGGAGCTTTGCAAATAGGTAAATCCCTCTGTCGCCTGTTTGGATCCCGCAATCATATTTATAAGTATCATAATTCCGACAGGCATTGCCACACCAAAAATCAGCATATCGCCCGAACGCAGTGCTAATTTCTGTTCGATTCTATATAATTTCAAAAATCGTTTCATTGCGCAACCTCCTCTCCCATATACCAAAGATATGCTTCCTCTAAGTTTTCATAAGGACTGCTTTCAATAATACTTTTTACTGTCCCTTCCGTAACCTTTCTGCCGTCTTTGATAAGGAAAATGCGGTCACATAAGCTTTCTGCTTCTTCCATATAATGTGTGGTGAGAAAAATGGTAGTCCCCTTCTTTTTTAAATCCTTTAAATGTCCCCATACCTCTCTTCTCGCCGCCGCATCCAGACCCGTTGTCAACTCATCCAAAAACACGATTTCCGGATTATTGATAAGTGCCAATGCAACAGATAATCTTTGTCTTTCTCCTCCGGACAGCTTGTTTACCTTTGACTTTTCAAGCTTCTCCAACGAAAAAAACTTAATCAGCTTATGGTAATCCTCGCACTTTTCATGTAAAGCTGACATTTCCCTGCACAGCTCATCCACCCGAATATTGTTTTGATAGTTTGAGGATTGCAGCTGCACACCAACCCGCTTAAATACCGCCTTACGATTCGCAGACGGATCCAATCCAAATATTGTTCCGCTGCCGTAATCCGGCTTTTTGAGGCCGAGAAGCAAATCAATGATTGTGCTCTTCCCCGCCCCGTTATGACCTAAAAGTCCAAAAACCTCTCCTTTCTCTACACGGAAGGAAATTTTATCTGCAACTGTTCTTCCGTTAAATGATTTTGTTAAGTCTTTTACTTCAATACATGTACTCATACATAGCCTCCTTTTAGTTTGTAAGGCTATTATATAACCTCCCCTAAGGGACGAGTCAAGCATGATTTCACTTTTGATTTAAAAATCTCATCTTACCAAATTTTCACACGTTCATCCTCCGGTACATACATACCGTCACCCGCATTTATATCAAAGGCTTTATCAGCCATTCCTTTACTTTTTCCGTATCATTTATAAAGGCAACAAAGAAAACACTCCTGACGGAAGGTGTAGTCAAACTCGGCAAATGCTTCACTCTATTATTTCTCAATATAGGGCTTTCTCGGAATGATGATTGCCGCTATAATATACGCAATGATACCGCTGCCGCCCAGTGCGCAAAATGCAACCCAGCCCAAACGAACAAGCGTGGGGTCTATATTGAAATATTCAGCGATTCCGCCGCATACACCGTCAAGCATTATGTTCACGTTTGATTTATAAAGCCGTTTATCCATTGTTTGAAGCCTCCTTGTTATTTTAAGCTCTCCGCAAGTGCCAAAAACTTCTTTTCGCTTAGTATTTCATTCGTTACATATTCACCATTGTAAAACAGAGCATAATTTGTCCATACTGCAGGAGCGTTTTTAGCTTTTTCACGGCTGTCAATCACTATGCTTTTAAACGGAATGGCCTTCTGCCTTGCACACTCCTCAATAAGCGGAGCATATTTTGCGGTATACGGACAGCCGGCTGTGTAGTACAGAACAAAACCTTGCTCCGAAATATGCGGCTTTTTCGCCTGCTCCTTAAATTTTGGAATATCCGCATTTTCATCAAACGGCAAATAAAGCAGAGTAAAAAACGGGTCTGCTGTATCTGCCACCTTAAATCCTTTATATGCAAGATATTTAGGATCTGACAGGAACGGCTTTTTCTTCGGCGAGGAAATCACCGTAATACCATTTTTCCCCTTTTCCTTCGCATCATTTATACAAGCCTTAAGCAGTTCGTTGGAGTATCCGTGTCCCTTTAAAGAGCCCGACACCCAAAAGCAGTTAATGTGCATATATCCGTCCGCATCAATCGGTACCCACGCATACTCGGCAGGGATATACTCGATAAAGCACTTGCCACGCTGTGTTGATTTTAAAAATACCAGTCCCTCGCTTATTCGCTCCTTAAGCCATGCTTTTTTTGACGCTACCTGTGGGTCTTTATTGCTTGAAATGGCACAACAGATGTGCTCCTGCTCTAAATTTTCGTGCGTTAATTTTATAAATTCCATAATAACCCCTCCGATTGTTCGTTTTATATTATTTCCGTTACTATACCGCTCTGCCGATATAATAAACCGGAATTTATCAATTTGGTTAAAATATAAAATTCTTACTATTTAATTTTCCACGGTTTGCCGGTTACATATCCCTTTTTATACCAATAGTTATCATCAACTTCTGCCATTTTTCTCCCCTTATGGAACAGACGATAAATATAAAATACAGCCTTTACCTTGATTGACGGCGTAACATTTCCTCTTAAGCCTTGTATTTTATTGACTGTCCTGTCAACCTTTCTGCGTATTTCTGTCATAAAGCGGTCGGGCATATTATTCCAGTCATATCCCCATACGCCCTGTGTGATATAGTGTGTTCTTCCCACTCCCCAGTAACTCATACTGTCCTTAATGTCTTTAACCGTAGATTTCATACCGCCGCCCGCAGCACTTGTAACAATGAGTGCCTGCTTTTTCATAAAGGATAAATCAGGACTGTGAACAATCCAGCGGTATCCGAAATGGTCAAGAAGTGTTTTAATCTGTCCGGGAGTATGATAAACATATGATGGTGAACAAAAAATAACAAGCTCCGATTTTTCCATTGCTTCAATTATCTTTTTTATATATTCATATCCGCCGCATTTTTCGGGATGACCTCCGAAACAGGCATAGCAGCCGACGCATACATGAGGCATATCCTGAGGCAGATAAAATTCGTACAATTCATCGCCGCACAGAAGCTTGTCAATCACTGAATGCGCAATTCCGTATGTAACTGATTTTGTTTTTCTTTTGTTTGGATAAATTACTGTTATATTCATAAAACCTTCCCTTTTTACTTCCGATTTATATTATTATAGACTACATATCCAGTTATCAAGGAATTTCATCTGTTCTTTTGTGTGAAACCAATGCTCTCCGTTTTTCATTGCTGTGAGAGTTGCACCGATTCGATGTGCAAATTCAGAAATGATTTCATAAGATGTCAGGTTGTCTTTTTCTCCATACAGAATGTGAGTGGGAACCGTCCATACAATAGGGTGTTCTCTTACATAGCACAGATATTCCCACGAAAGAGTCTCGCCAAAATCCGTTTGAATTTCTTTTTTGCTACAAAGTTCATCTTCTGTTACATTTGACCACATCAACATATCCGCAATCAGCTTTTCCATATTCACAATGGGAGAAATAAAGTATGCTTTCTCTATTCGTTTATCGAGCAAGGCATTCATTGATAAAAAAGCGCCTATGCTGTTTGCAATCAAAATAACAGAATCATATCCCTTGCTGTGCAAATCATAAAAACAAGAAAACTCGTTTTTCGCTTCCCACGGATTTTGTGATTTATAGTCAAATCCAATAACATCACTTTCGGCAAAAAGAGGCTGATAATGCGTTGCTTCCTCCGCACTGCCGCCTTTGCCGTGTACATATATGACTAAACGTTTCATTCTTTACCTCTTTTTCCCCTTATACCGGCATATATACCGATTGCAATTACAAAAACAACTGCCACTACTACGCCATATTCCATAAGATTCATCTCTTTCAAAGCCGATTTATGCTCATTATGTCAGCCTGTATAATCGGTTCATATGGATAAACCGGAATTTATCTTTTATAAGCGATACTAAATTCCTCTCCATCATTCAGTTTACCGATCAGTTCCAACAATCCTTGGCGCTTATGCGTTTCCATCCATATGCTGACCTCATGTTTGGCGTTCAGATAGCGGAAACGCCTGTCTTCTATAGTGCCGGCATAAAACTCCGACGTTTCGTCCATATCCTCGAGAGCGACAGTATGACTACCGCTATCGGTCTGCTTAATCCACTCTTCAAAGCTGTATTGCTCACGGTTGTCATTCTGCAGCGCGATTCCTTCGTCAAACCATTTTGGTATTTTTAGCAGTGCTGATCTGGAAAGGCGGGCATGCAATTCGGCATGGGTCAATTCATGCGCCAGTATGTCGATGTTAAAATACTCGTCCGATACCGAGATATAGTTATTTTCAGAAGGGAAAATCATGGTAATAGTATCGTGATCCCCGCCGAGCTTTGAGAGAAGAATGTCATCGTCACAGATGATAATGACAGTATTATCCAAACAGCGTAAATCGCCATAGAATTTTTCGACACGTTTTTTTGCTCCGTCGGTCAGTTGGATCGTTTCTTCTCTGTTTCCTAAATAATATCTGTTGATATAAATGTTATCCGTGATTCCTTCAAATGAAGATCTGTAAGGAACCGTCATTCGGTAGCCGACCGCAGTGAATTGAAAAAAATAAACTGTGGCGATGACGAGCAGGAGAAGTAAAGCAAAAACAGTGTATAAGATTGCCTTTTTTCTTTTTGTATTCATGGTTTTCCTCCGCAAATTCCGATTTTTCGTTTATTTTTGATTCCGCCAATCACCGTTTGCTTCAATGTTTTTAATAAACCGCTTGTTTCTTCCGATGCCGCCGAAAATCATTTTAATTCCGATTACGGCAATTATCACAGGCACTGCAAGCTTCCACATTATATCAAAGTCAATAATATTCCGACACGAGAGAAGCAGGAAGGTTCCTATCAAAAGTCCTATAATATTTGCGGTTTTGTCATGACCGTTAAACAGCCCGACGAGGCTCGGAACAATAATAAACAACGTCCACCAGCCGTCAAAAAATATCTCTATGCTTGTTATTTCAAATGCGTTGAGAATCAGCACGGCACTTAATGCAATCAAAGCCAAACCCCATACAATACTGTTAATTCTTTTCATATCCATTCTCCTCCTCAAATTCCTTTATGGCGGCTTTTACAGCCGATTTAACAACAAAGTAACAGACCGCTGAAATCACACCGATAATTGCCGCATACATAATGATTATCGCAAGCGTCCCCATAATGTTTTCACTCCTTTTTATCTCTGTACTTACATTTTATTACATACAGCGTAGGATTTATAGGCAGATTTTGCAGAAAAATGTGTCAGTATTATAGTTTATCTCTGTCCAGAAACTCCCGCCTGAACTTCGACGGTGTAACACCCTCCGTCTTTTTAAACACCTTTGTAAAAACTCTGTAATCACTGTAGCCTGCGAGCGATGATATTTCGGTTACGGAAAGGGCTGTGGAAAGCAGCAGCTTTTTTGCCTTTTCTATGCGTATATTTGTAAGATAGGCAAGAAACCCCACGCCGATTTCGGTTTTAAACAGCTGACTGATATACTGTGGATTTAGGTGAAACTCATCCGCCAAAACGGATAGGCTGATCTCCTCCGACAAATGCTCCTGCATATACCGCGTGATAGAGGAAATAATGCGCTCCTCCCGGTTTTCGGAGTCCGCCTGCGCATTTGCCTTATTCTCGTACATGGATATTTTCAGATTGTCGATGCAGCTGCCAAATTCCTCATAGTTTACGGGCTTTAGGATATAATCCGTAATTTGCAGCCGCAGAGCCTGACGGCAATATTCGAAGTCATCATATCCCGATACAATTACATAAGCAATTTCCGGATGCTTGATGCGGCTTACCTCAATAACCTTTAACCCGTTCATAATCGGAATATTTATGTCCATAATCACAATATCCGGAAGGAGCGCATCAATTTGCCCCAACGCCTCCATTCCGTCCGCAGCCTCGCCGACAACCTCACAGCCATGACTATCCCAATCGAACAGGTGCTTAAAGCCTTCTCTGATCATAATTTCATCGTCAACCAAAAGTACCTTGAGCATTCTCATTTATATTCCTCCCGCACGAGCGGCAACCGTATATGAGCGGTTACACCGCCGCCTGTATTCTCTGTGTAGCTTAAACCAAACTCCTTGCCGCACAAAAGCTTTATGCGCTTTTGAACATTTAATATGCCTATGCTTTCTGTCTTCGGTTTCTCCTTGTCGTAATTCAAGAGCATTTCGTCAATCCTTCTTTTCACGCCTTCGCCAAATCCGCTGCCGGTATCCGATACCTCAATTTCAATGCAGTCTTGTTTATGATTTGATCTTTCAGCCGTTACCGTTATATTTCCACGGTAGCCTTTGTTTTTAAGCCCATGAAGAAGGCTGTTTTCGATAATCGGCTGAAGAATAAAATTCGGTACCGATGCGTCGCCCAAATCGGGATCAATGTCACAGCTGTATTCAAGCTCGGGATAGCGGCAGCACATCAGCTCCATGTATGCATCCGAAAGCTCCGTTTCATTCTCCAAGGCTGTCATTTGTTTGTCCGTCTTGATGCTAAGGCGAAAGAAGTCGGATAACCGCATAAGTGAATCAGCCGTTGTTTTATCGCCGTTAAGCTGCGCCTGAATACGGATTGTATCAAGGGTATTGTACAGAAAGTGAGGATTTACCTGACTTTTTAAGTAGAGCATGGACATTTTCTGTTCCGTAAGCTCCGCACGCAGTATGTCCGGATTTTCCAGAGTTAAATAAAAGGCAAGCGTCATCAGGGTAATACCCATTCCGGAAATCAGCCAGGTGGGATTTATTGCCTGCAAAACCGAAACGATACCCTCAATAACGAGTGCCACACCGATTGCCGCTTTCTTTTTCCTATCCATTTGCTTGCGGTTTTTAAGCAGCAGCCACAGGCACAGAAACAGATAAAACGCAGTGCTTATGTAGCAGACCGATACATGAATACCATCCGAATAATTTCCCTTTTCCGTGACCGCATAATGAACGGGCAAAAGCAATGTCTCAAGCTCTGCCAAAATCAAATAAATTCTTGCCGCAAGGTGAAAGCGTACAGGCTTTTTTGTTTCCTCCTCAACCAAAATGGAAATGTATCTGTAAAATAAATATACAACAATCACCATTGTACCGATAAACAGCCTGTGCAGAATTTCATTTAAAAACGGCGGCACAGTTTCTAAGTGATTTACCGTATAAACTGTTGCGGCATCAAATGCAAGATGCAGCGGCGTTATAATCAGCAGTGCCGAAAAGGTTTTGTGCAGAGGGGTATTTCTTCTGTCTGCGCCAAAATACATAAATGCGACGAAAACCAAAACCAAAATCAAGGCTATTTCCATTCTCATCATATGCGTTCACTTCCTTTTCATATATGATACACGATATTGATTCTGTAAAACAGGCGAATAATGCAGTCAAATGTGTTTATTTTATAGGTTCTGCTTCACTAATTATTTTGCCGTTGTCAGTTGCATGGAACGACACGGTTTTATTTTCCGCATCAATCCGCGCAAGCTTGTATTATTCACTTATATTCTTAATTTCCTTTCAAAATCGACCAAAGAAACACCGCCAACAGCGCAAGGATTAATAGGGGCATCGCAAGGTATACCAATCCGGCAATGAACAACACAACCAGCAGTGCGGGAATCCCAATTACAAAAAGCACAACTTTTGTGATTCCCCATGCGGCTTTAAATGCGAAACAAACAAGCTTCACCGTAAACACAATCATACCTATAATAAATAATGTAATCATACAAAATCCTTCCTTTTCATTTTAACTTTCTTTTTAATTTTAATTTTTATTTTAATTTTACATCAAAATCCGTCAAACCGGCTTTTCAAATAAAATCGTCTTCTCTTTCATCGAAATCTTTCCGATCCGATACCCATAGCTCATCAACTCTTTTCAGTATGTCTGTTAAGGAATGGTCGACGGGGACACCGAACACGCTCCTTAACAGACTCGCAATTATCATATAATAATTATGCCTGCCGAACGGACAGTTGTCAAGAGGTTTTAATAATTATCTTTAAAAAGTATATGCACGCTCTCCCGTCACATGTGCGTAGTTAGGAGCATAAATAAAAATCTTTCCTGCCGCAGCAGGAAAGATTTCCTATGTTCAGTATTAACTTATGTACAGACCGCCAAAGTCCGCACTGCCGCAAGGTCTACTCGCTAACCTCCGCATGGCCGCAGATTTCGCTTACCGACTTTGAAACGGAATGATTTATCGGCTTCCATTCGATCTTACGGAAGAGAGCAATAACCGCAATCGGAACATATGTCAGCATAAACAGCGGGAACGTGAAGAGATAAAGTATCTTCTTCGGCTTGCTGCAGTGAATCTGATCCCATTCCGTAATTGTCGTTATAACTCCCAAAAGGAAGAACATCGCATAAAAGTTTCCTATTGTCTGTAAAAGCGTAACAATAAGCGTCGGAAGCTCCGGCGAATGGTTTATAAGTCCCACGGGTATCGCAACCGCATTTATGGCAATGCTGCACAGCGTCAAAAGCATTGCCGGCATTATTGTCATAAGCATATCATAGCAAGAAAAGCTTCCCTTTAATATGCCCTTAAACAGCTTTCCGCCGTAGTTGCTGAAAACCTGATAGAAGCCCTTCGCCCATCTGAGCCTTTGTGTATATGACTGTTTTAGGGTTGTCGGCTGTTCATCATACAAAATCGCCTTTGCACAATAGCCGATTTTCTCGCCGTGGATAATGCTGTCCGTAGTGAACTCAATATCCTCGGTCAAAAGATGATGAATCCAGCCGTCGTTTTCGCGGATTACCTCGGCACTGACCAAAAAGCCAGTCCCCGATATGGCACAGCTTGTATGGAGCTGCATCCTGGCATTGTTTAAGTACCTTGCCTCACGGAGAAACCACAGTGAATATCCTGCCGTAATCCAGTTTGTATCATAGTTCTTGGAATTTCTGTAGCTTGTAATAATACGATAGCCGTTGTCGAAAACCTTGTTCATCTCTTCGATGTAGTTTTCATCCAGAACGTTATCCGCATCAAATATGATATAGCCCTCATAATTCTTATCGGCGTGCTTTTCCTCTATAATCTTGAACATCCAATCGAGAGCATACCCCTTTCCGACCTGCTCGCGGTTAAAACGCTCATACACTATGGCTCCTGCATCACGTGCGACCTGTGCCGTATTATCTGTGCAGTTATCAGCCACAACAAATATATCCACAAGCTCACTCGGATACTTCTGCGCTCTGATGCTCTGAATCAGATTCCCTATAACTCCACTCTCGTTTCGTGCGGAAATCACCACGGCGAAACGATGCCTGCGCTTTGCAATAAATGTCAGAGGCTTCTTCAGCAGCCCGACAAAGATGTAAAAAAACTGATACGCATAGCACAACGTAAAGATAACCGAAATAACACAGTTAAAAATAATAATTGCTTTCATATCTTCTCCCCTTGACTGACGTGCAGCCCAACCTTAAATATTTTATTTGAGAAATATTTTACAACATATATATTCTCTTTATATACTGAAAATATAAATATAATATAAACAATTTATAAATAAATTATAAACTTACATTAATTCTCTGTAAACACCTATTAAAAGGTAAATAACCTCGCGTTTTTTGTATAAGATAGCTATGATTTTTTTGAATAATATTACCGAAAAATATCAAATTTTCTTGTAATGTTGCACAAGCATTACGGCTGTTCCTTAAGAATCGACGAAAAAGTCGGCTCAAGCCTTGCCGTTATGCTGTAATGACGTATAAATTCCGACCGCAGCACGGTTGATTTTAGTTATATTGACCTTTACAAGAATCATGTTTTGTGGTATACTTTATCAGTTGACTAAACAGAATGAGGTATTAAATATGAAAAGAGAAGATTTGAGAAACATTGCGATTATCGCCCACGTTGACCACGGAAAGACCACCCTGGTCGACGAAATGCTTAAGCAGGGCGGAGTTTACCGCGAAAATCAGGTTGTCGAAGAGAGAGTTATGGACAACAATGACTTGGAGCGTGAGCGTGGAATTACGATTCTCGCCAAGAACACCTCCGTGTATTACGAAAATATAAAGATGAATATCATAGACACACCCGGTCACGCCGACTTCAGCGGTGAGGTAGAGCGTATCCTTAAAATGGTGAACGGCGTTATTTTACTGATTGACGCCGCCGAGGGGCCTATGCCCCAGACGAGATTTGTACTTCAGAAGGCTTTGGAGATGCGCCACAGGGTAATTATTGTCGTAAACAAAATCGACCGCCCCGACGCAAGGCTTGACGAGGTTCCCGACGAAATACTCGATTTGCTCATTGAGCTTGATGCCAATGACGAGCAGCTTGAAAGCCCGGTTATATTCTGCTCCGGAAGGTCGGGCACCGCATCTCTTTCTCCATATGATGACGCAAAGGATCTCAAGGTTTTGTTCGAGACCATAAAGAATTATATTCCTGCGCCGGAGGGCGATGAGACCGCACCGCTCCAGATGCTTGTGTCTTCCATAGATTATAACGACTATGTCGGCAGAATCGCCATAGGCAGAATAGAGCGCGGAAATCTTGACAAAAACAGCGAAATCATGGTATGCGACTACCACGGCAAGCACGAGCCGTATAAGTCCAAGATTGTGAATATATATCAGATTGACGGTCTGGGCAAGACTCCTGTCAGCAAGGCAACGGTCGGCGATATTGTATGCTTTTCGGGCGTACCCGACATTACTATCGGCGACACAATAACCGATGTTGAGCATCCCGAGCCGCTGCCCTTTGTGAAGATAAGCGAGCCGACAATCGAAATGACCTTCTCTGTCAACGACAGTCCGTTTGCCGGCAGAGAGGGGAAGTTTGTCACCTCCCGTCAGCTTCGCGACCGCTTAATGCGTGAGCTTTTAAAGGATGTCTCGCTCCGAGTTGAGGAGGGCGAGACAACCGACAGCTTCCGCGTTGCCGGCAGGGGCGAAATGCATATATCAATACTGATTGAAACCATGCGCCGCGAGGGCTATGAATTTTCGGTCAGCACTCCAAAGGTTTTGTATAAGGAAATAGACGGTCAGCGGTGCGAGCCTATCGAAAGGCTTTATATTGACGTTCCGGAGGAATCCATGGGTTCCGTTATGGAGAAGATGGGCGAGCGTAAGGGCGACCTTATTTCCATGGCACCTCAGGGCGGACGTATGAAGCTTGAATATCTGATACCTGCCCGCGGTCTTTTGGGCTACAGAAGTGAATTTTTGACCGATACCCGCGGCGAAGGAATAATGAATTCGGTTTTTGACAGCTATAAGCCGTTCAAGGGTGAGATAACTCGCCGCCACACCGGATCACTCGTATCCTTCGATACCGGTGAAGCTGTCGGCTACGGAATATTTAAGATTCAGGATCGCGGAACAATGTTTATAACCCCGGGCACACAGGTGTACGAGGGTATGATCGTAGGCTTTTCGCCCAAGGGTGAGGATATAAACGTAAATGTCTGCAAGAAGAAGCAGCTTACGAACACCCGTGCCTCGGGAAGTGACGAGGCGCTCAGGCTTATTCCGCCGCAGATACTGAGCCTTGAGGGTTGTCTTGAATTTCTGGCGGACGATGAGCTTTTGGAGGTAACCCCGGAGAGTCTGCGCCTGAGAAAGCGCATTTTGAACAATCAGCTCCGTGCCAAGGCAAACGCACACAATAACAAATAAAAATGTCAGGCTTCAAAAGCAGTTAAGGCTCGGCACCATGCGGTGCCGAGCCTTTTATCATTATCTTTTCAGAAGTACATCCTTTTCGTATTTCATAACCTCGTCGAACCATTCGCCGTCCTTGGCAACGCCGCAGCGTGCGCAGTATTCGTCCCAGATATCGCCCCAAGGAAGCATTTTTACCTCCTCCTGCTTTACCATAAGCTCTGTCAGACGGTTCTCATCCTGAAGCTTTTTGAGCGTCTCGTTCGGGGTACACATAGCGGTGAGCAGCGCTCTCTGCCAGCTTCGTACTCCCACAACCCATGCGGCAACTCTGTTAATGCTTGCATCAAAGTAGTCAAGTGCCATATACACACGGTCAAGGGCGTCACAGCGAACGATTTCCTTTGCCATCTCTCGTGTTTCATCATCATAGAGGACAACATGGTCGGAATCCCATCTTACGCCCCTTGTGATATGCAGTGCAATCTCCGGGAAGAAGCACAACAGTGCCGGAATTTTATCCGATACAACCTCGGTGGGGTGGTAGTGACCGTTGTCCATAAGCGGCAGGCAGCCATCATGGGTCGCCGCAAAGGTAAGCGAGAACTCCGCACTTCCGGCGGTGAAGGACTCAACGCCGATACCGAACACCTTCGATTCGACACAGGGCTTAACCTTATCCTTATCGTACGGCTCGGAAAGAATTTCTTCGATTGATTCCTTATATCTCATTCTCGGGCCCATTCTGTCTGCGGGAATATCCTTGTAGCCGTCACCTGTCCAGATGTTCATAACACAGGGAACACCTGTCTCCTCTGCAAAATACTGCGAAATTCTTATGCACGCCTTGCCGTGCTCAATCCAGAACTTTCTCGTTTCCTCATCGGGGCTTGACAGGGTAAGTCCGTCCTTGACCTTATCGTGTGAGAAGAAGGTTGGATTAAAATCAAGTCCCAAGCCCCTCTCCTTTGCAAACTCCACCCACTTTGCAAAATGCTTCGGCTCTATTTTATCTCTGTCGACAAACTCACCGTCCTCAAATATTGCATAGCAAGCGTGAAGATTCAGCTTCTTTGCTCCGGGACAGAAGGATATCGCCTTATCGAAATCCGACATCAGCTGCTCCGGCGTGGTTGCCTTTCCGGGGTAGTTACCCGTGGTTTGTATTCCGCCCGTCAGAGGGCCGTCATGGTCAAAGCCGATAACATCGTCGCCCTGCCAGCAGTGAATTGACACAGGCGCAGTCTTAAGCCTCTCCATAGCCGCATCGGTGTCCACGCCGAGTGCAGCGAATTTCTTTTTTGCTTCTTCGTATCTGCTCATTTTCATTTACTCCTTTATATATGTTAATTTTTTGCCAATTGCAAAATGCGAAAAACCGAGTAAAATAGGGATATTTTGATGTTTTATATGGCTTATTTTCTCCGTTTGCCCCACACATTAGCATTGAACGTATTATAAATCCGAAATAATTTTATTGAATAATTGCCCTGCGCCCATACAGT